>JAIOXI010000046.1:0-6803 GCA_021741685.1 Rhodoluna sp. | reverse complement strand
ACTTCGCTCATGCGCAAACCGGTGTCGCGCTCGACACCCTTCATCAGGCTCACCAAGATTGCATTTGCAGGAATCAGGTGACCCCACGCGGTTAGGTTGGCGCGCAAGCTTTGCGCCGGCACCGCGATGTATACCTGAACTGCGCCTTCGAGTACCTCGGCAACATCGCTAGATGCCCGAAGGTTGGTCGGCAAGACCACACCCGGAACGTAGTCTCCGTTGCGGCGGGTGTCTCTGATCTCTTCGGCTATGTCTTCGCGTCTGGCCCAGAGCCAGATGTCGTTGCCCGCATCGGCGAGCACCTTGGCATAGGTGGTTCCCCAGCTGCCGGCTCCCATTACCGCTATTTTGCTCACTTTTTAGCCTTCTTCTTGAAGTTTCCGGTGGCCGCCTGGCCGGTCTCTGCGGTGTTCCAGCGCTCGGTCGGCGCTTTTTCACCACGAAGTTGCTCAACCAGTTCGGTGATTCGACTCATCACAAGTTCGGTAGCCTCGAGCACTTCTGAGGGTTGCATCTGCGGGTGACGATACTTGCTCAAATCGATTTCGCCACCGACGAGGATGTGCACTTTCTTCCAGAAGCCAGGGCGAAACTTGGTGCCGTACTGCGGCAAAACCTTTTCGCTACCCCACTGGGCCATGGCATAAACCGGCACGCCCGTTTCGAGTGCGAGTCGCACGGCTCCGGTGCGACCACGCATGGGCCAAAGATCTGGGTCACGAGTTAGCGTGCCCTCCGGAAAAATCGTGATGCAGTGCCCAGCATCGAGAAAAGTGTTTGCCGCGCGAAGCGGCGCATCGTTTCGGTGGGTGCTGCGATAAACCGGAACCTGACCGGCTGCCGTTAGCAACTTGCCGAGCAGTGGCAAGCGAAACAAACTTTCTTTTGCCAAGAAGTGTGGGCCGCGACCGAGTTGCTTGTAAACAAAATAGGCAACAGCGAGAGCATCGACGTTGGTTACGTGATTGCAAACCAAAATGTAAGCACCCTTCTTTGGCAGCTTTTCCATGCCGTGTGGCACAACCCGAAACATGAAGCGCACAACCGGCACCATGATGTTTGCGACAAAGTGCACGGCCCAGTTCAACTCTTCCGATTTCACAACCGGCATTTTGAGTTCGGTCTTTGCAGTCGACTTGGCCATGAGTTTGGCGTTACTCCGAATAACTAAAATCGGCACCGAGGTCGGTGAGCTTTTGCAAGAAGTGCTCGTAGCCGCGCGAGATGAGCTGCACGTTGGTCACGTTTGAGGTTCCCTTGGCTGCGAGTGCTGCAACCATGTGGCTAAAGCCTCCGCGAAGGTCGGGAACCCGGATATCCGCTCCCTTGAGTTCGCTCGGCCCAGAGATAACTGCGCTGTGGTTGAAGTTGCGCTGGCCGAAGCGGCAGGGGGTTCCACCGAGGCACTCGCGGTAGATCTCGATGTTAGCGCCCATCTCAACCAGCGCGTCGGTGAAGCCGAAGCGCTGCTCATAGACGGTCTCGTGCACGATAGAGATGCCGTTGGCCTGGGTCAGCGCGACCACAAGTGGCTGCTGCCAGTCGGTCATGAAACCGGGATGCACATCGGTCTCGATGACCACCGAGTGCAGGTCACCGCCCGGGTGATAGAAACGAATGCCGTCATCTTTGATCTCGAATGCCCCACCAACCTTGCGGAACACATTCAAGAAAGTTGTCATTTCTTGTTGGCGAGCGCCACCAACAAAAATGTCACCCTTGGTTGCAAGCGCGGCAGCTGCCCAAGAAGCGGCTTCGTTGCGGTCAAACAACGCTCGGTGCTCATAGCCGCCGAGTCGCTTAACTCCCTCGATGCGAATGACGCGATCGGTGTCTACCGAAATGATTGCGCCCATCTTCTGCAAGATTGCAATCAGATCCATGATCTCAGGTTCGATAGCTGCACCCGATAGCTCGGTGACTCCCTCGGCACGAACTGCGGTTAGCAGCACCTGCTCGGTTGCGCCGACAGATGGATAAGGCAGCGAAATCTTTGCGCCCTTCAAACCCTTTGGAGCGGTGAGCCTGATTCCGTTAGCGACATCTTCGATAACCGCACCGAAGTTGCGAAGAACCTCGAAGTGAAAGTCGATTGGTCGGTCGCCGATGTGGCAGCCGCCGAGGCCTGGAATGAACGCCTCACCGAGCTGGTGTAGCAACGGACCACAGAACAAAATCGGAATTCGCGATGAACCGGCGTGAGCATCGATGTCGACCATGCGAGCTTGCTTCACGTTGCTAGGGTCGAGAGTCATTACGCCGTCTTCGCCGTGTGCGATTGCAACACCGTGCAGCTGCAGCAAACGCGAAACGATTTCGACGTCGCTGATAAACGGAACGTCTTTCAGAGTGCTTGCTTCGTCGGCCAACAGGGCGGCAACCATGGCCTTGGTAACCAGGTTCTTGGCACCGCGAACATCAACGCGACCCTTTAGAGGCTTGCCGCCGTGAACAGTTATCTGGCTCATGTCTTCGCTAACTCCTGGCCGGCAGGGTCTTTGGGCGCCACGCTTCACGCCGTTGTTCAAAGTCTGTGATTGCTTGCTCGTCGCGCAGGGTCAGACCAATGTCATCAAGCCCTTCGAGCAGTCGCCACCTAGTATATTCATCGATTTCGAAGTTGACGGTGAGGCTGCCAATAGAAACGGTCTTGTTGATTAGATCTACGGTTGCAGCAACTCCGGGCTGAGCCTCGATGGCGGCCCAGAGCTTCTCTGTGTCTTCATCTGAGATCTCGCCGGCGATTAATCCCTGCTTGCCAGAGTTGCCTCTGAAGATGTCTGCGAACTTGCTCGAGAAGACCGCCTTGAAACCGTAGTCGCGAAGCGCCCAGACCGCGTGCTCGCGCGAAGATCCGGTGCCGAAATCTGGCCCGGCAATCAAAACTTCTGCGTTCTTGTATTCGGCCTGGTTGAGAACAAAGTCTTTATCTGCACGCCACGATGCAAACAGTGCGTCTTCGAAACCGGTCTTGGTAATTCGCTTTAGATAAACCGCTGGGATGATCTGATCGGTATCGACGTTGCTACGACGAAACGGCACGGCGACTCCGGTGAAAACTTCAAACTTTTCCATCAGATGTGACCTCCTTCGCTGTTCCAAGTTTCGAGATCTGCCGGTGAAGAAAGCGTTCCGCGAATTGCGGTTGCCGCTGCAACCAGTGGCGAAACCAAGTGGGTGCGTGCACCCTTGCCCTGACGACCTTCGAAGTTACGGTTCGATGTTGATGCTGCGCGTTCGCCAACCGCGAGCTGATCTGGGTTCATGCCGAGACACATAGAGCAACCGGCAAAGCGCCACTCGGCACCAAAGTCTTTGAAAATCTTGTCGAGACCTTCGGCCTCTGCCTGCGCGCGAACCTTTGCCGAGCCTGGCACAATCAGCATGCGAACACCATCGGCCATGGTCTGGCCCTTCAAGATTTCGGCGGCGGCGCGAAGGTCTTCGATGCGAGAGTTGGTGCAAGAACCCAAGAACACGGTGTTCACCGCGATGTCCTTCATCTTGGTGCCGGCCTCGAGGCCCATGTATTCAAGGGCACGCAGGGCTGCGGCCTTGTCGTTCGGGTCTGCAAAGTCATCGGGCGAGGGAACACTGCCGAGCAAGCTGACGCCCTGCCCAGGGTTGGTGCCCCAGGTGACGAACGGGTCGAGAGTGTTTGCGTCTAGAAAAACTTCAGCGTCAAAAGTAGCGTCGGTGTCGGTCGGCAAGGTCTTCCAATAGGCGACGGCATCGTTCCAGTCTTCGCCAGACGGAGCATGCGGGCGACCCTCGAGATAGTCGAACGTGATTTGATCTGGCGCAACCATGCCTGCTCTCGCACCGGCTTCGATTGACATATTGCAAATCGTCATGCGGGCTTCCATCGAAAGCGCACGAATGGCACTGCCGCGATATTCCAAAACATATCCCTGGCCGCCACCGGTTCCAATTTTTGCGATCACCGCAAGAATGATGTCTTTCGAAGTCACACCGGGGCGAAGCGTTCCATCGACATTGATGGCCATGGTCTTGAACGGCTTGAGCGGAAGCGTCTGTGTTGCGAGCACGTGCTCGACTTCGCTAGTGCCGATGCCCATCGCAAGTGCGCCGAAGGCACCGTGGGTCGAGGTGTGTGAGTCGCCGCAGACAACTGTGATGCCAGGCATGGTCAGACCAAGCTGCGGACCAACAACGTGCACGATGCCCTGGTCGATGTCGCCGAGCGAGTGAATGCGAACACCAAACTCTTCTGCGTTTTTGCGCAGCGCCATAATCTGAGCTCGGCTGGTTAGGTCGGCGATTGGCTGGTCGATGTCCCAGGTTGGAGTGTTGTGATCTTCGGTCGCGATAGTGAGGTCTGGGCGACGAACCTGTCGGCCGGCCAGGCGAAGTCCGTCGAATGCCTGCGGGCTGGTCACCTCGTGAACCAGGTGAAGGTCGATGTATAGCAAATCCGGTGCGCCGTCTTCGCCCTTTGCGACCAGGTGCGAGTTCCACACCTTTTCGGCCAAAGTCAGCGCCTTTTTGCTCATTGGCCAAGTTTACCCGTGCCCTTTTCGCCACGGATGGGTAGTTTTCGGGCACTTACCCAAGCGGGTCTAGGCTTAGGCGGTGAGCCAAACCAGCCAGCAGCCCGATATTCAGGCAATTCAGCGCAAAACCGTGCGGGTTTTGACCTTTGGCCAGATTTTTAGCGGCTTTGGGCTGGGTTCAACCCTCTCGATTGGCTCGCTTCTCGCGCACGACCTCAGCGGATCAACCGCCTGGGCCGGCGCAGCAGCCACCTTCTCAACCCTTGGTGCGGCCACCTGGGCGATTCCGTTGGCTCGCAGAGCTTATGCCAAGGGCAGGCGCGTAGCGCTTGCCACAGGCGCAGCAATCGCCATCTCGGGCGCAAGCCTGATTATTGCCGCCACCGCGCTCAGGTTCTTTCCGCTTCTTCTAGTCGCACTGTTCTTGCTCGGCGCAGGCTCGGCCACCGGTCTTCAGGCTCGATTCGCCGCGACCGATCTGCCGGCCTCAAAGTCGACCGGTCGCGACCTCTCGGTTGTGGTTTGGGCAACAACAATCGGTGCCGTAATCGGCCCTAACCTTTTTGGCCCCGGCGAGGTTCTCGGTGCTTGGCTTGGGCTGCCCGAAATGACCGGCCCGTTTTTCATCACGATTCTTTCTCAAATCGGTGCGAGCTGCATTTTCTGGTTTGGTCTTCGACCCGACCCGCTACTCGTCGCACAAAAACTTGGCGATTCAAAAGCTGCCAAGCCAAAACTCTCTATCGGCACCGCGATTCAAACTTTGCGCGAATATCCGCGAGCGGCGTACGCGGTTGCAACCATCGCACTAAGTCACATGGTGATGGTTTCTGTTATGGCAATGACTCCGGCGCACCTCGAACAACACGGAGCGAGTCTGGTGGTTGTGGGTTTCACAATCAGCATTCACATCGGTGGAATGTATGCGTTCAGCCCGATCTTCGGAATCTTGTCAGACAAGATCGGTCAGATTCAAACCGTGATTCTCGGTCAGGCGATTTACATCGCGGCCCTATTGTTCGCCGGCATCGGAATGGAGAACGAACAGAGCGTTCTGCTCGGGCTGTTCTTGCTAGGTCTCGGCTGGAGTGCCGCCACTGTTTCGGCTGCCGCCCTGCTAACCACAACCCTTCCGCGCGAGCAGAAGACCAACGTTCAGGGCATGAGCGATTCGCTGATGAACCTATCCGGGGCATTTGGCGGAGCCGTCGCCGGCTCGATCATGGCCGCACTGATGTTTGTGGGTCTCAACCTGGCAGCCATGGTTCCGGTAAGCGTGATCTTGATTCTCACAGGCCTGACCCTGCTTCGAGGGCGCCGCGAGAAGACTGAAGCGGCCAAAGAAGCCGAGGTAATTCCAAACCTCAGCACGACCTATTTGGAATAAGGCCTTAAAGACAACTCGCTCCCGAGACGAATCATCGAGAGCGAATTTGTGACCCCAGCGGGATTCGAACCCGCGCTACTGCCGTGAGAGGGCAGCGTCCTAGGCCGCTAAACGATGGGGCCGTTGCGACAACCTTGATAATCTACCACAGCCCAATTGCCACTGCCAGAGCGAAGTTTGGCTAGGCGGCTGGCGATGGGCCGAGAATCTCGATGCCCGCAGGCACCACAGAAATCTTGAGCGGCGAGTGTCCGGCTGACTCACCGTCGGCGAAGGCAGGCGTCTTACCCGAGTCAATCTCGACGTTTTTGACGCGAACAATTTCAACCGCGGGGTGACCTACGTGACCGCCGGTGTAAACGCTCGGAAAAATCTTCACAAGTTCGCGACGCGAAATCTTGTGCACGATAAACAAATCGAGCTCACCGTCGTCTGGTCGAGCATCTGGCGTGACCTTCATGCCGCCACCGTAACCCTCAACATTTGTAACGGCGCAGAGCATTGCGTCGATCTCGTGGTACTCGCCATCGACAATCAACTTGTAGCGCAGCTTCTTGAAGGCAGCCAGCTCGCGAAACATCGCAAACTTATAGCGCGATGGCCCCTTCAGAAACTTCCACTTATTTGCGCGCGCATTCACAAGCGCATCGAACCCGGCAGAGATTGAACCGAAGAAATAGAAACGGCCCTTGTCGTTTTCAACCAGACCAACGTCAACGCGTCGAGTTTTGTCGAGGTGATCTGCCGCAACCTGAGTTGCCCAAACAACGTCTTCGATTGGTAGTCCGAGAGCTCGAGCAGAATCGTTACCGGTGCCGCAAGCAATGATGCCGAGGGGAATCTTTGCGTCGGCAACTAGATTCACGCCGAGGTGCACCATGCCGTCTCCGCCTGCAACAACT
>JAIOXI010000045.1:0-7320 GCA_021741685.1 Rhodoluna sp. | reverse complement strand
TCAGCCCGTTGAGCTCGCGATATTCTTCGCCCAAGAACCAATACATACCGTTGATGTATTCGCGCCAACCGATGATCTGTCGCACGAAAGCCTCAACAGATTCAATCGGATAACCCCCGCGACCAAATGCTTCAACCGCAGCCTCGACGACTTCGCTCGCATGCAGCAGACCAACGTTCATGTATGGGCTTAGCAGCGAGTGGTGCAACGCCCACTCGTCGGCTGCTATTGCATCTTCGTATGGGCCAAACTCAGCGAGGTGCTTATCAATAAAGAATTCGAGCTGCTTGAGGGCACCGGCGCGAGTGGTTGCCCAATAGTTTGTTGCGGTGTGGCCGAGTTCTGTTTCTACTTCTTTATCAATCGCATCGCGCTCGTGTTTAAGATGCGCTGGCCAAACGAAATTCTTTGGCGGTGGCAATCTGTTTTCTGAATCGTAGTTCCAGCGACCGCCAACGGGTTCACTCGAAACTACAAGAATGTCTAGCCGCACGCGCTGTGCTCGATAGAAGTTCTCCATTACGAAACGCTTCTGCTTGCCTGCCCACAGAGCAAAGTCTGAGCGCGAGGTGAGAAAGAGATCGTTCTCAACAAACTGCACGCCGAAGGCTTGCAGTTGCGCAAACTGTTTGAACGAAGATGGTTCGGCGCAAACAATTGGCAGCTCGCCAAACTCCTTGCGAGCGGCAGTCAAACCGTGAATTGTGGTTTCGGCTTTTGTGTAGCGAACCGTAAAGCCCCTAGCTTCGGCCTCGGCGGCAAAGTGGCGAGCCGCCGAAATCAGAAAGAACAGTCGCTCTTTGTGCCAGGGGCGGCCCTCGGTCATGCGCTTGCTCTCGACCATGACGACCAGGTCGGTGGCCGGATTAGCCGTTTTGAGGGCACCACGGTCAAAGTTGAGGTGATCAAATGGCACATAGACAATGCGCTCGAACTTGCCGGCCATTAGCCCTTGCACTTCTGCGAGCAGTACTTCACGTTGTCCCAGTCTCTAGCCCACTTCTTGCGCCACTCGAACTTTAGGCCGCAGCGCCCACAGGTCTTGGGTTCGAACCCGTTCTTGGTTTTGGCTACCGGCGGCATGGTTAAACCCTACTTAGACTTGCTTTCTGAAAAGCAGGAGAGACCATGAAGTACATAATCTTCGTAATCGATAGTGCCAGCAACTCGGCAGACGGCAACGAGATGGCCGCAATCGACGAGTTTAACGACATGCTTCAAGACAAAGGCCACTGGATAACCGCGGCTGGCATTCACCATGGCGAGGCAGCCACCGTCATAGACAATCGCGCCGACGCCGGAATCGTGACCGAGGGCTCGCTCTATTCTTCGCCCGAGCACTACAGCGGCTTCTGGATCATCGAAGCAGAAGATCGCGAAACCGCGCTGTCACTTGCAGCCGCCGGATCTAAAGCCTGCAACCGCAAGGTCGAGCTACGCCCGTACCTCAGATAGGAAGAAAAATGAATACAAAAGATTTAGTCGCACGCTTTCGCCTGGTACTCAGAGCGGGATCAGTGGTGTTTGGGCTCAGCGCAATTGCACTCGTGGTTGCACCGAAACTTTTCAACGAACTTCTCGGATTAGTTTCGACAGCTAATCTCGAGTGGTCGATGCGCATGACTGGAATCACTCTGGTTGCGCTTGCCGGCAATATGTTTTCTCACTCGACCCGCGGAAGCGTTGAATCGGTTCGACTTGCCGGTTTTGTGATGATGTTTAGTGCGTTTGCACTCGGTGTGCTCACCTTGTTGATTGGTGTGCCACTCACCTGGTTCACAATTGCCTACGCGATTGTTGGCTTCGGTTTCTCGGCGGCCTACATGTGGGCTGCTAAGGGTTACTCATCTTCAAAGTAGTTGCCCCTAGTTTCGTTCGGCCTACACTGAACTCATGGCCGACAAACATGACCCGCTAGAGCTCGAGTGGTATCGGCTGGGCCTTTCGGGCCCGGCAAGGCGAGCGTTGGTCGAGGCAAAACTTTACAAAGTCTCAGACCTGCGCAAAATCTCCCTTGATGAACTGATCGGGCTGCACGGCATGGGCAAGTCTTCGGTGGCGCGCATCCGTTTGATTATGGATGCCAAAAAGATTAAGTTCAGACTTTAGTTAGCGGATGGCGGCTTCGAAGGCTACTAGAACAATGAGCCCAAGAGTCAGAATCGAAAAACCACGCTGAACAACTTTGCGATTCAACTTGTTTGAGATTTTTGCTCCAACCGCGCTGCCTATCACAGCGGCAATAACCACCATCGAGATAACCGACCCATCCTCGAGATTGAATCGCACTCCTTGGATAAGGCGCGTACTGAGAGCAACTAGAGCGTTTCCGATAACGACTAAAAGTGACAGAGAAACAGCTTCTCGAAATTTCAGGCTTGTAAGAATTAGCAATGCCGGTAACAGAATGTAACCAGCCCCTACCCCAGTCAAGCCAGTGAGTAGGCCAGCGAAAATGAAGACAAATGCCAGCAATAATCGGCCCGCAGACTCACTCACCCTAGATTTTGTTTTCTCGGAATTCCAGGTGGCGAACGATGCAAGGGCTAGCACAGCCATCAAAACAAATGACGACGCTAGTTCGGAGATTTGGGTTGCCAGCCAAGCGCCCGGAATTGATCCGATTGAACCCAGCAAGATCGCAATCAGTGCTGTTTTCCAGTGCAATTTGTCTCTCTTGCGCAAAACAAACGCCGTGCTCGAGGCAAAAAAGACAACAAAGAGCGCGCCCGTAGAAGCCTCGGCAAATGTGAAATTTCCGACCAGTACTAGTAGCGGTGTGGCAAGCAAGGACCCGCCGGCACCAACAATTCCCAGCACGGCCCCAATAACAACACCTACTAATAGGCCGACTGCCAACATCTAGGCTCCGGCTATTGGGGCAATACCCTCATCAGATATTGCTATTAGCTCGTGAGTCATGCGTTCATAGGCCTCTGCACGTTCAGCATCAGCCGAATGGTAAACATTGTCTAGGTCGTTGTTGTTGTGACTTCGATCATATAGTTCGGCTTGTTCTGTACCGCCATAGAGCGTGAATCGATAATCCTCGGTTACAAGAGTCCTTATCTTTACTGGGCCAGGCAAACCCTCAATGCCAAATGGTTGGTCTTCCTCAACAATCAATGCGGTTCGCCAATTTGGTGAGTCTTTCAAAAGATCTCTTCCCTGCAAACCCAAGTATTTGTCTGCTTGCGCAAGCTCAATCACGGTCGGTGCGATGTCTACGCTTGAGACCAACCTTGCATCAACACCAGGTTCGATTCCAGGGCCAGCGATAATCATTGGCACACGGGTTACGGCATCGTAGTGAACAAAGTGCTTGAGCATCAGGCCGTGCTGACCCATCAAGTCACCGTGATCACCGGTAAAGATTATGAAAGTATCCTCGGCAACACCCTGTTCTTCGAGACTAGCGATGAGCTTGCCGAGAGCCGCATCCATGAATTCAATTTGAGCCAACTGTGCCTTAAGTACGTCGAGCATCTGAATCTCGGTCGGGGCCCAAGTCATCGTGCTGTCGATGTTCGCAGAGCCAGCCGCGTCATACATCGCGCGAATGTGGTCTGGGGCATTTTTTGAGTGCACAAAAAAGTCTTCGGGAACTGATACCTCTTTATCACGCCACTTGTCGTACCACTCTTTAGGAGGTGCGAACGGGTGATGAGGGTCAGGAAATGAGATAAAGAACAAGAATGGGTCATCTAGTTGCACGGCGCTCTTGAGTCGCTCGGTGAATTTTTCGACGATGAATGCATTTGGGTGCAGCTCTGCAGGAACCTCACTAACAAACACCTCTACGACGTTCTCGCTTCGCTCCTTGGAATTCTTCCATCCCGCGAGTTCATCTAGGTCTACGCCCTTGTTTCGTGCCCAGTGGGCGAAGTGACCAGAAGGTCTGTCTCCGTGACCGACAACCAGGTCGACATGGTCGTAGCCGTAGTAATCACTCGGCATGTCGATAAATTGCTTGCGATGAAGATCAGCCCTCTCCATGCTTTGCCAATCTCCCTCGCCGCGCTTCACAGCATCGAGAAGCCCTTCGAATATCTGAGGATTACGCATCTTGATTTCTTCAATTTGGTAATCCTCCCAAACCACGCCCATAATCTGGTGGTGCAGTTTTCCAATCGCGTAGTTCACATAGCCACCGCGACGAAGAGATCTCATGAATGTTTCGGCATTTTGGTCGAATGTGATGCCATTCGTGCGAGTTCCGTGAACTGAAGGCCAGCGCCCGGTTGCAATAGAGGCACGGTTTGGCATGCAGGTAGGGTTCGCCGAGAACGCGTTTGTGAATCTGATCCCACGATTCGCCAGGGCATCCAGGTTCGGAGTCACTGCTTTGAATGGTCCACCCGCAATAGAAAACATGTCGTGACGCATTTGGTCGGCCACAATCACAATTACATTAGGTCTCTTACTCTTGTTGCTCATATTTCTCCGAACACTAGACGGCCATCGACAAAAGTTGCCTGAACGCTTGACTCCATGAGAGACCACGGGTCATCGCCAAAATCTATCCTTCTATTCAGCAACAATAGGTCTGCCACATAGCCTGGCTCAATCCTGCCTCGCCACGCTGCGGCACCACTCTGTTTGGCCGGCGTTTGAGTCATTGCGGTCATTGCCTGCAAGGGAGTGAGCTTTTGGTTATCGGTGTAGTCGGGCTCTGTTCGAAGCGAACGAGAAACAGCCGCCGCATAGGAGAACTTCCAATCGGGCGTCGAAACGGGTGCGTCAGACGAAAGTGAAACTGGCACTCCTGCTTTAACAAGTGAACGAAGCTGTTGCCGCTTAGAAGATCTTTCGGCTCCAATAATTGACTCGACATTTCGAGATACAAACCATCGAATCGACGGTTGTGATGTCAAAAATAATCCAGACTCGGACATGCGTGCAACATCCTCATCGTTTATGAAGTCGCCGTGAATAACATAGTGACGTTTATCGGCTTGAGATCTGTTCTGCAATAAAAGATCAATTAGCGCAGATGTTGTTGCGTCACCGGTTGCGTGAAAACCCATCTGCCAACCTCGTTTCGACGCGGCTGCGAAAATACCCTTGAGCGTCTCGAGACGCTCTGCGTCTGTGCCACCTGCGAGCGTTAATGAGCCGTGACCGTGATTGTCATAAGGCTCCGACATCCAGGCTGTTCGACTTCCTGGGATGCCGTCTGCAAATATTTTGAGTTGAGAGACGTTAACAAAGTTTGGTTGATCCGTGAACTCTGGCGCACCAAAATCGTCGAGACCCTCTCGCACGTGATCTACAGAGGTGCCACCGAGTCCGCCAAAAAGCAGCATTACGTTCACTCGAAGATTCAGTTCGCTGTCAGCCGCTAACGTTTTGTAGTCATCAATCAAAATTAGGTCGGCCGATCCGTCGCCGAGCGATGATGCACCCGGACCGACGCCAGGCTCCGTGAATGAAGTGATTCCATGGGAAAGAAGCGTGTCTCGCGCGGCACGAAGCGCATCCAACCGTTCTGTTTGCTTTGGCTTTGGAATCAACTTCGTTACCAACGCCACAGCTGCGTCAACGAGTAGGCCAGTTGGTGTTCCGTCAGCGTAACGAACGATTACACCCCCGCTTGGATCAGGGGTCTCTCGGGTAATACCGGCGAGCTGCAGTGCGAGCGAATTACACCAAGCCTGATGAGCACTGAAGTCCGATAGCACAATCGGTTTTAGTAGCTCCACGTCGTCGAGGTCAGCAGCAGCCACAGTACCTTCTGGCCCGGAACCCACAATTCTGCCGTTAACCCATCCGTGGCCTCGAATCCAACCCGAATACTTATCTTGAACTGACTTCAGGGCAATCCTTATAGATTGGGCGTCTGCGCAGCGGTCTGGCCCCACGTTTACCTCGAAAAGTTGCCTACCGAGCAGATAAGCGTGCAAATGAGAGTCGTCGATTCCGGGGAGCAGCGTTTTTCCGGCGCAGTCATAAAAGTTGGCCGTTTTCGGCAGAGCATCTTGTAGCTGATCCCAGGTGTCAACGGCAGTTATGTATTGCCCTTCGATTACTACCGTGTCTGCGCCTGAGTCAAAGGGTTCGAGGCAAACATTGCGAAGAACGATTGACGAGCCGTGCATGATTTACTGAAGACCGCGAACTTGGCCATAAATTTTTGTTCGCAAGTCTGAGAATTTCTTTGATCCACGAGTTGCAATTTGGTTTCTTGGAAACGGCAGGTCAACTTTGATTATTTCTTTAACTTTTGCCGGTGTGCCGTATAAAACAATGACAAAGTCACTCAGATAAACGGCTTCATCAATATCGTGGGTCACCATGACCGTCGTTATCTTGAAGTCGTCTCGAACCTTCAAGACCAGGTCTTCAAGATCAAAACGGGTTTGCGCATCGACAGATGCAAATGGTTCATCCATTATCAAGAGTTCTGGTTTCATTACAATCGCTCTGGCTATCGCTACACGCTGCTGCATTCCGCCCGAGAGCTGCCAAGGATAATTCTTTTGATTTCCGGAAAGCCCGACTTCTTCTAAAACGACTTCTATGGCTTCTGCTATTTGCTTTTTGCTCATCCCCGACTTCCTGAGTGGCAGAGCGATATTCTTCTCAACAGTCAACCAAGGCATCAATGAACGCGTGTAGTCCTGCAGGACCACAGAAAGGCCTTTTGGCGGAGTTGTCACGATCGAACCCCTGAATTTGATTGCCCCCGACGTCGGAGTCATAAGGCCTGTCAGCAATCTGAGCAAAGTTGTTTTGCCAACACCTGAGGGCCCAACGATTGAAGCAAAGGATCCCTTCGGAAGATCGAAAGAAATGTCACTTAGAACCTTCTTAATACCTCCAGGCGTGCTGTACTCCATGTGCACGGATTCGACAGAAATGACCTGCTGATCACTGTTCATTGATTCTCCCTAAGCAATCTTCTTGGACATCAGGTACCAGCGCAGCATTCTGCGCTCGACTAAATCGAAGAGAAAGTTAACAATGAATCCTAAGATTCCCATCAAGATGACCCCGGTCCAAGCATCCGTGATCATGAACGAGTCAGTAGCAATGAGAGTAAACGCGCCTAATCCGAAGCCAGAGCCAAGCAATTCAGAGGCAATCGTGACCACGAACGCTACCTGAAGCGACACCTGTATTCCCGACGCAATTATGGGTCCAGCTGATGGAATGCGCACTCTAAAGATTGTGTCAACTTTGCTCAACCTAAAAACACGAGCCGTATCGATGACCGTTGTGTTTGTCTGGTGCATTCCTTGGATAGCAGCCAACATAGTGGGAAAGATCGAAGCAAACGAGATGGCCGAAATTCGCATGATTGGGTCGAGGCCAAAAAGC
>JAIOXI010000044.1:0-7529 GCA_021741685.1 Rhodoluna sp. | reverse complement strand
TGGCCGGAAACCCAACGCTTTATGACGCTGTTCAAAAGGGTAAGAAAAGCTCACTGCCCAGCGACAACATCGATCGCGCCATCAAGCGCGGTTCTGGTGTTGGCGCAGACGCTGTCGAGTACACAACGATCATGTACGAAGGATATGGCCCCAGTGGAGTAGCCCTGCTAATCGAGTGCCTTACCGACAACAAGAATCGTGCCGCTGCAGAGGTTCGTCTTGCAGTGTCACGCAATTCTGGCTCAATGGCCGACCCCGGCTCGGTCTCTTATCAGTTCAGCCGAAAAGGTGTCATCGTGGTTTCAAAGAATGAGAAGACTGACGAAGACTCAATTCTCGAGGCCGTACTAGAAGTTGGCATCGAAGATATTGAAGATAGAGGTGAGCAATTTGTTCTCACCACCGACCCGAGCAACATGGTCGCGGTTAGATCTGCCCTTCAGGTTGCTGGTCTCGATTATGAAAGCGCCGATGCCGAATTCATCTCGTCGATGCCTGTGCAGGTGGATATCGACACAGCTAGAAAAGTGATTGAACTCATTGATGCTCTCGAAGACTTAGACGATGTTCAGAGCGTGTATAGCAATTTCGACATGAGTGCCGAAGTTGCAGCCCAGCTAGAAAAAGACTAAATGGGGCGTTGCATCGTTGGCATTGATCCCGGTCTAACCAGATGCGGTATCGCCGTTATCGACGTGCAAGCGAACCGAAAAGTTTCTTTCGTCTTTGTTGATACTTTGCGAACGTCAAGCGATCTTGAATTGCCAGCTCGAATTCAATCACTGGCAGATGAAATTGAACACGTACTAGATAGATTCAAACCAGACGTTGTTGCGATTGAGCGAGTCTTTTCGCAAGCGAATGTCAGCACCGTCATGGGAACCGCGCAAATCTCGGGCGTAGCGATGCTGTTGGCTCAGCGCAGATCAATAACGGTACAGATGCATACCCCTACCGAAGTGAAAGCTGCGGTAACGGGTTCGGGGCGAGCTGCCAAGGCACAGGTCGGGGCGATGGTTGCGCAGATACTGGGCCTTGCGGAGATTCCTAAACCGGCCGATTCTGCAGATGCATTGGCCATAGCGATCACGGCTGGTTGGCGTTTAGGTTCTTCGACAACCTCGGCTGACCTAACTCCGGCGCAGTCAGCCTGGCAAAGCGCCGAGGTGGCATCCAAGAAGAAATCGAAGAGTTAGTTAGTCTTTTCGGGTGATTGCGTCACTCAACGGAACTGTGAGAGCTAAGGGCTCTGGCTCGTGCGTGCTCGATGTCGGTGGCGTTGGCTTTCAGGTTCTAGTGCCCTCATCAATCCTTGCCAGGACCTCAATCGGTGACAATCTATTCTTGAACACCGTTCTGATTGTTCGCGAAGACGGCTTCACACTCTTTGGATTCAGTGACATGGAGCAACTAGAACTGTTCGACCATCTGCGCAGTGTTTCTGGTGTTGGTCCTAAGACTGCGCTGGGAGTGCTATCGAACCTTAGTTCGGGTGAGATTGCCAACGCCGTGGCTGATGAAGATTCGGTTGCGTTCCAGCGGGTTCCCGGAGTAGGAGCAAAAACAGCCAAGCTAATCGTGGTTACGCTCGGCGGCAAATTGAAGGCTCTTGAGTCTGATCGTTCTGCAGATTCGAATGACCTTCTCGTTGCGATGCAAAGCCTTGGTTGGCCCGAAAGAGTTGCAGAACCAGCTGTTCGAGAGGTTCTAAAGAATCGAGCTGACAAGTCCCTCTCAGATCTGGTTCGCGAAACACTTCGAATTCTTGGTACAAAGTCATGAGTGACTTAACAGACCCAGCGCTGGATTCGAACGAATTGGCTTTTGAAGCCACTCTCCGCCCCCAAACTCTCTCGGAATTCATCGGGCAAGAGAGCGTTCGCAAGCAGATGCAACTAATTCTCGAGGCTGCCAGCCTGCAGGGCAGAGTTTCAGAGCACATTTTGCTTGCTGGTCCACCGGGTCTTGGCAAGACAACCCTCGCGATGATTGTTGCAAAGGAATCGGGATCGGGACTTCGATTAACCAGCGGCCCGGCAATTCAACACGCCGGCGATTTAGCCGCCGTGCTGTCGTCGCTATTGCCCGGTGAGGTTCTCTTCATCGACGAGATTCACCGCATGGCTCGCTCAGCCGAAGAAATGCTCTATCTGGCGATGGAAGATTTTCGCATCGACGTCATGGTTGGAAAGGGCGCTGGAGCCACAAGCCTCTCACTTGACATTGCGCCCTTCACTTTGATTGGAGCGACCACTCGCTCAGGCGTCTTGGCCAACCCCTTTCGCGATCGTTTTGGTTTCACTGCGAATCTCGAGTTTTATTCGAACGAAGAGCTAGAAGCAGTTCTTGATCGCGCGGCAAAGCGTTTGGATATCCGCGCGTTGCCAGCTGCTCTCGCTGCAATTGCAAAGCGCAGCAGAGGAACCCCGAGAATTGCCAACCGCTTACTTCGACGCGTTCGTGATTTTGCTCTGGTCAACAATTTCGTTGAGATTTCTGTTGATGTCGCAAGTGAAGCGCTGGAACTCTTTGAAGTCGATCAGCTCGGCTTAGATCGACTTGATCGACAGGTTTTGACGGTTCTATGCACCAGCTACGCCAATAGGGCAGTGGGCATTTCCACCATTGCCGTCACTGTGGGCGAGGAGCAAGAAACTATTGAGGGCGTAGTCGAGCCTTTCCTCGTTAGGGCCGGTCTGGTAATTCGCACCCCCAAGGGTCGCGAAGCCACTGATGCGGCATACCGACATCTCGGTTTGAGACCTTAGAACTGCCAGTCAAGGCTCTGAAAAGGTCCGCTTCGCCTATAATTGGCAAAGCGCCATTGCGCTCGATATCAGCTAACTAAAGTAGGCCACCTTGGAAAACATCATCCTGTTCGCAGCCCTTGCCGTTCTTATCTTGTTCATGTTCAGAAACAACAAGAAGCGCAAGCAGCAAGCCGAGGAGCTTCAGGGTTCTATTGCAGTCGGAGCGACTGTGATGCTAACCAGCGGCATTTACGGCCGAATCACGGCCATCGACGGTGACAAGCTCGTTATCGAATCAACTCCTGGCACTAGCCTTAGCGTCGTGAAGTTGGCTGTTCGAGAGATCATTGCCAAGGATGCCGCTGTTATCAAGTCGGCGCCCAAGTCGACCAAGCCTGCTGCAAAAAGTGCTGCGAAGCCTGCGGCTGCAGCCAAGAAGACCGCGAAGTAAGCGAAGGATCGAAATTGGCTTCATCTGTAACTAAACCAGCACGCAAAAAACTTGCCTGGTTATTGGCCATGATCGTCGGTTTTGCCGGCCTCATCGGACTCGGCATTTCGACTAACACTGCCGGTGCAACCTTCGTTCCCGAGCTAGCGCTCGACCTTCAGGGTGGAACTTCGATTATTTTGTCACCTTCGGTTGCCGAGGGTGAAACCATTTCGGCAGAGCAACTAAGTCAGGCAGTTGCAATCATCCGCGCTCGCGTTGACTCGACCGGTGTTTCGGAATCGACAATCACGACATCGGGCAATAGCAACATCGTGGTTGAGATTCCAGGTGTTCCTTCAGAGACGACACTTCAGCTAATTAAGAGCAGCGCGAAACTTGAATTTAGGCCAGTTCTAATTGCTTCTGCCGGAACCGCAGCCCAGGTTGGTGGAGAAACTTCTACCGGTTCTGCAAGCCCATCGGCTTCTGCGAGCGCGTCAGCAGCTCCAGTTGTCACTCCTAGCGTCGCACCGACTGATGGCAGCGATTTGAACTGGGTAAGCGCAGAACTCAGAACCAAATTTGATGCGTTCGATTGCTCGACCCAGTTCAGAGCACCGGGGCAGGTGGATGATCCAAAGGTTCCACTAATCACCTGTGACCAGGGCCGCTTTCAGAAATACATTCTTGGACCGGTTGAACTTGATGGCACCAACATCTCGGATGCCTCTGCCGGCACCATAACCACATCGACCGGAGCAGCAACAAACGAGTGGGCCGTTAACCTTCAGTTCGATGCAGAGGGAACCACCACATTCAGTAACGTCACTTCACGCTTGTTTCCACTCGAGAGCCCAAGGAATCAATTTGCGGTAACGCTTGATGGCTACGTAATCACAGACCCTCAGGCAAAGGCCGTGATCACAAACGGTTCAGCACAGATCACCGGTGGATTCACAAAAGAGTCTTCTAAGGGTCTTGCAGACCAGTTGAAGTACGGTTCGCTTCCAATTGGCTTTGAGGTTCAAAGCCAAGAGAACATTTCGGCAACCCTGGGCAGCGAATCGCTTAGAAGCGGTCTTCTAGCGGGCCTAATCGGCCTTTTGCTTGTCGTGGTTTACTCGTTCTTCCAGTACCGTGCTCTAGCGGCAGTGACCGTTGGTTCGCTGCTCGTTGCCGCACTGCTTGCCTATCTATGTATTGCTCTGCTTTCATGGCGTCAGGGATATAGGCTCTCGCTTTCTGGTGTGGCTGGTCTGATCGTTGCGATCGGTATCACCGCAGACTCCTTCATCGTCTACTTCGAGCGCGTGAGAGACGAACTTCGCGACGGGCGAGCTCTTAGTACAGCTGTAGATGCGGCTTGGTCTCGAGCAATTCGTACCATCCTGGTTTCTGACGGTGTGAGCATGCTCGCGGCTGTCGTTCTATTCACCCTGACCGTAGGCAGCGTGAAGGGCTTTGCTTTCACACTCGGTCTAACCACACTTGTTGACCTAGCTGTTGTGGTGCTCTTCACCCATCCGATTCTTCAGATTCTTGCTCAACGCAAGTTCTTTAGTTCTGGGCACAAGTGGTCGGGCTTCGATTCCAAGGCACTTGGCGGTTCAATCTACTTGGGTCGTGGCAAGTTTGCGGTTTCGAGTCGCGTCAGTGACGCACAAAAGGGCAAGGCTTCGAAGGAAGCTGAGAAGCGTCAAACCATCGCAGAGCGAAAAGCCGCCCAGGCGAACGAGAGCGGAGCGCAGAAATAATGTCTAGATTTGGTGACTTCGGTAACGATCTTTACAGCGGCGCAAGGTCAATCGACTTTGTCGGGCGAAGAAAGATTTTCTACATCATTGCACTCGTGATGATCGCACTTGCCGTTGCTCTTCCGGTGGCGAGAGGCGGATTCAACTTCGGCATCGAATTCCGTGGAGGATCTGAGTTTCGCGTCAGCGGCGTAGAACAAACCCAGCAGCGAGTAGCAATTGATGCAGTTCAGTCGGTTGTCGCCGAAGCAAACCCGTCCGTCACTGCGGTTGGCACAAGTGACCTTCGAGTTCAAACCGAACAGCTTTCACCAACCGAATCTGAAGAGGTTCGCGTTGCACTAGCAAATGCTTTCAACATCAACTCGTCATCGGTAGCCAGCTCGTTTATCGGTGCAAACTGGGGTGCTGACATCACATCGAAAGCGTTCTTCGGCCTGCTTGTATTCGTAGTCATAGCTTTCGTGCTTATGGCTATCTACTTCAGAACCTTGAAGATGTCTTTTGCGGCAATGATCGCGCTGTTCCATGACCTCATCTTGACTGCCGGCATCTACGGAGCGCTTGGTTTCGAAGTTACCCCTGCTGCCGTGATTGGTTTTCTAACGATCCTCGGTTACTCGCTTTATGACACCGTGGTCGTTTTCGACAAAATTCGTGAGAACACCTTCGAGGTTGAGTTCAGCGAGACGGCAACCTTCGCCGAGCGCGTAAACCTGGCTGTCAACCAAACCCTCGTGCGTTCGATCAACACATCCGTGGTGGCTGTCTTGCCTGTGGCCTCGATTCTGTTTATCGGAGCGGCTTTGCTCGGCGCTGGAACGCTCAGAGACATTGCTCTCGCGCTCTTCATCGGCATCATCGTCGGCACATACTCAACCATTTTCATTGCGGCTCCGGTGTATTCGCACCTTCGTGAGGGTGAGTCAAAGTACGTTAGCGCTGCCAAGAAGGTGCTCTCTAGTCGTTAGGCTTAAGACTTATTCATAGGAGTAAGTCGTGAGTGACCCAACGCCAACAACGAGCATCGGCAGCCTGAAGGGCATGTTGCCCAGGCTGTTCTCGAAGCATGGCGCTTATACGACCGCATTGGCCGAAGTAGTTCGCCTCGCCAAGCTGAACCATCCAAAGGGCGATGTTTCAATTGTCGAACGAGCCTTCGTCGCCGCCGAACTGGCACACAGAGATCAGCTGCGCAAGAGCGGCGAACCCTACATAACACATCCCTTGGCAGTGGCACAAATTCTTGCTGAGTTAGGTATTGGGCCAATAACCTTGGCGGCCGCACTTTTACACGACACCGTCGAAGACACCGATTACAAGCTAGACCAGCTTGAAAAGGATTTCGGGGCTGAGGTTGCCATGCTTGTCGATGGAGTAACTAAGCTCGACAAAGTTAAGTTCGGAGACCACGCGCAGGCCGAGACCGTGCGCAAGATGGTCGTAGCGATGTCTAGGGACATTCGTGTTTTGGTCATCAAGCTTGCCGATCGTTTGCACAATGCACGAACTTGGGGTTTCGTTCCAGAAGAGACAGCCAGGCGTAAGGCGCAAGAGACATTAGAGATTTACGCTCCGCTAGCGCATCGACTTGGAATCAGCACAATCAAGTGGGAACTAGAAGATATTTCGTTCTCGGTTCTTTACCCAAAGGTTCACGAAGAGATTGTCAATCTGGTAGCACAGCGTGCACCTCAACGAGAAGAATTCATTGCCACGATTCTGAGCGAAATCGATGAAGACCTCAAAGAGAACAAGATTAAGGGCAGCGTTGCTGGTCGTCCGAAGCAGTATTACTCGATCTATCAAAAGATGGTGGTTCGCGGTCGCGAGTTCGATGATATTTACGACCTTGTAGGAATTCGCGTTCTCGTGACGTCAATTCGAGACTGCTATGCGGTGCTCGGTGCTATCCACGCAAGGTGGAACCCGGTGCCTGGCCGCTTCAAGGACTACATCGCTATGCCCAAGTTCAATCTCTACCAGTCCCTTCACACAACTGTCATCGGTCCAAAAGGTAGAACAGTCGAGATTCAAATTCGTACCCAAGAGATGCACCAACGAGCCGAATACGGTGTAGCGGCTCACTGGAAGTACAAAGAGCAAGCTGGCAAGACCGGTGAGGTGGCCGACGAAGATCTAACCTGGCTAAAGCACCTGACCGACTGGCAGGCCGAGACCCAAGACCCCAGCGAGTTTCTCGACTCACTGCGATTCGAGATCGGCGCCAAAGAGGTCTATGTGTTCACACCAAAGGGCAAAGTAATCGGCCTAACAGGTGGAGCGACTCCGGTCGATTTCGCCTATGCGGTTCACACTGATGTTGGACACCGAACCATGGGTGCGAAGGTCAATGGCCGTCTCGTTCCGCTAGAAACTCCGCTTAATTCTGGCGATGTCGTCGAGATTTTCACGAGCAAATCTATCGAAGCTGGTCCGTCAAAAGACTGGCTCAATATCACGAAGTCACCTCGAGCCAGGGCGAAAATCAAGCAGTGGTTTAGCGCTGCGCGACGTGAAGATGCGGTTGAGCAGGGCAAAGAGTCAATTGCGAAGGCTATGCGCAAGCACAATCTTCCGCTACAGAAGATG
>JAIOXI010000043.1:0-7643 GCA_021741685.1 Rhodoluna sp. | reverse complement strand
TTCGATCGCGCACCCACCACTATCCGTTCAGGTTGGTGCCACCGGCGCAGATGCACGAATACCTCGAGTCGATGTGCAAAGAAGAAAAAGTAGACGTTGAAGCCGGTGTACTTTCTCTCGTTGTGCGCGCAGGTGGCGGCTCAGTTCGTGACTCGCTTTCGTTGCTCGATCAGCTGATGGCTGGCAGTGACGACCGCAAGATAACTTATGACCGCGCGGTTACTCTGCTCGGTTACACCCACGCAACACTGCTTGACTCGGTTATTGATGCCTTCTCGGCAAAAAACTCTGCTGCTGTTTTTGCCAGTGTCGACTCAGTTATTCAAACCGGTCAAGATCCACGTCGTTTTGTTGAAGACCTGCTCGAGCGCCTGCGCGATCTAATTGTGGTGCTAGCGGTTGGCACAAACGCCGGTTCGGTCATGCGCGGTGTTCCAAACGACGAGATCGAAAAATTGACAACCCAGGCCTTTGCTTTCGGTATGGCGTCTCTTACCCACGCGTCAGAAGTCGTTAGCGAGACCCTCAACTCGATGTCGGGCGCTACTAGCCCGAAACTGCAGCTCGAACTAATGTGTGCTCGAGTCTTGGTTCCGGCAGCAGCAGACAGTGAAACCGGCAGTCTTGCCCGCCTAGACCGGCTTGAACGCCGCATCGGAATGTCTGGCGCCCCGGCACCGGCCGCTCAAGCCCCGGCACAGGCTTCTAGCCCAGTTGCCGCGGCAAAAGCTGCGCCGCTAACCAAAGCGGCGACACCAGAAACCACTGCAACCGCAGTACCAACCGAAGCAGTTGCAGCCGTCGATATCGCGGCACTAACCACACAAAACTTCAAGGATGCCTGGGCAGAGATTCTCTCGGTCGTCAACAAAGCGTCAAAGTCTGCATGGATGGTGGCCTTCGCGCTTCAGGTAATTGAGTTTGAGGCAACCGGCAGTGTGCTAACCCTGCAGTTTTCAAATGCTCGCGATCTTGAATCATTCAAGAGCGCTGGTAACGCAACGGATGTTCTGCGCAAAGCAATCTTTGAGGTTCTCGGAGCAACTGTGAAATTCAAGCCACAGTTTGCCGAAGCCGCAACCAAGCCGATTGAGATTGTTTCAATGGCAGCCGAAGTTTTACCAGAGGTTGACGACGAAGATGTTTCTCTACTCGAAGAAGAAGCCGAAGCAGTTGAGGTTAAGCCAGCAGCTGCTGAAAAGCCAAAGAGCAAGTCACGCAACTCGAAGCTTGTCGACGAAGAGGCTCGCTATGGTGAGTCACTGCTCCGTGAGATGCTCGGTGCCGAACCTGTCGAAGACAAGAAGAACGGTCGCTGATGTACGAAGGTGTCGTTCAAGAGCTAATTGATGAACTCAGTCGCTTGCCGGGTGTTGGTCCGAAGTCTGCGCAAAGAATAGCTTTCTTCCTTTTGCAAACGGAAGATGATCAAGCAATCAAGTTGGCAAACGTTTTGCGCGAGGTCAAAGAACGGGTTCGTTTCTGCGATGTCTGCGGAAACGTGACCGAAGAAGAGCGCTGCAACATTTGTCGCGACGCTCGACGAAACCAGACCATGATTTGCGTGGTTGAAGAGAGTAAAGACGTTCAGGCAATTGAGCGCACTCGAGAATACCGCGGGCTTTATCACGTGCTCGGCGGTGCAATCAGCCCGATTGAGGGCATCGGCCCGGATCAGCTTCGCATCAAAGAGTTACTCACCCGACTTTCAAATGCTCAGGTGGTCGAGGTAATCATCGCGACCGACCCAAACATGGAGGGCGAGGCCACGGCCACATATATCGCTCGCATGCTGAGCCCGCTCGGAATCAACGTGACTCGCCTCGCCTCTGGGCTTCCGGTTGGTGGAGATCTCGAGTATGCCGACGAGGTAACTCTTGGGCGTGCCTTCGCGGGACGCCGCCAAGCCTAAAGGTTTAGGTAGCCTCACCCGCATGCACTCAACTAAACTTGGGGTTTGAGGCAATGATCGCCGCAAAACCCTTGTTTGCCCTAGTTTTCGGGAGTGTGCGTTGGCCCTAATCGTGCAGAAATTCGGTGGCTCGTCTGTTGGCGATGCCTCGAAAATCAAGCATGTCGCCAAGCGGGTTATCGAAACCCAGCGAGCAGGCAACCAGGTTGTCGTGGTCGTTTCGGCCATGGGTGACACCACAGACGAACTCATTGATCTGGCCCAGTCGGTTTCAGTCAACCCCTACGCGGCAGCTCGCGAGATGGACATGTTGCTCACCTCTGGCGAGCGCATCTCTATGGCGCTACTAGCCATCGCAATCAACGATCAGGGTTCGCAATCACGCTCGTTCACCGGATCACAGGCCGGAATCATGACCAGCGCAAAACACGGTGATGCGCGAATCAGCGAAGTCACCCCGGTGCGCATCCAAGAGGCACTCGACGCCGGTGACATCGCAATCGTCGCGGGTTTTCAGGGTTTCAACAAAGACTCCAAAGACATCACAACGCTAGGTCGTGGCGGTTCAGACACCACAGCGGTTGCACTAGCTGCGGCGCTCGAAGCTGACATTTGTGAAATTTACTCGGATGTCGACGGCGTATACACGGCAGACCCGCGCGTGATTCCGAGCGCGCACAAGCTCGAAGAAATCGACATCGAGTCAATGCTCGAGCTTGCCGCATCTGGCGCAAAGATTTTGCACATCCGTGCGGTTGAATACGCGCGTCGTCACAAGGTTGATTTGCGAGTGCGTTCAACTTTTAGCAAAGATCCGGGAACTATCGTTTACTCAACAAAACCAAAGGGAAGCACAATGGAAGAGCCAATCGTTTCAGGCATTGCAACCGACAAGGGCCAAGCGAAGATTACTGTCATCGGAATTCCCGACGTTCCGGGCAAGGCCGCTGAGGTATTTCGTGTCGTCGCGGAAGCCGACTCAAACATCGACATGATCGTTCAGAACAACCCGACCGGTGTCGACGTTACCGATCGCGTTGCCGACATCTCGTTCACTCTTCCGCTTGCCGACCTTGGTCGTGTTGCCGGAGTGCTAGAGGGCGCTAAAGCCACCCTGGGCTTTCGCGAACTTGAGCAGGATGCCGATATCGGCAAGTTGTCTGTTGTCGGTGCGGGCATGCGCACCCACTCAGGTGTTTCGGCAACTTTGTTTTCGGCGCTGGCCAAGGCCGGCATCAACATCGAAATGATCTCGACCTCTGAAATTCGCATCTCGGTGGTAACCAGTTCTAAGCAGCTTGATGATGCGGCCCGTGCCGTGCACACCGCCTTCGGCCTAGACAGCGACGAAGCTGCCACTGTTTATGCTGGAACCGGACGCTAGGAGCGCACTTTGAGCCGCAAGCCAAACCTCGCCCTAGTTGGTGCCACCGGTGCCGTTGGCACAGTCATGATCGACATCATCAACAACCGCGAGAACATCTGGGGTGAAATTCGCCTGATTGCGAGTGCTCGTTCTGCAGGTAAGAAAATCGATGTTTATGGCGAAGAACTAACCGTGGTTGCGCTTTCTGAAGAGGCATTCGATGGCATCGACATAGCTTTGTTCGATGTTCCAGACGAGATCTCAGAAGTTTGGGCACCGATTGCTGCAGAGCGCGGCGCTGTAGCAATCGACAACTCAGGCGCGTTCAGAATGAACGATCAGGTGCCGCTGGTGGTTCCAGAGGTTAACCCAGAGCAGGCCAAGAACCGTCCGCTCGGAATCATCTCGAACCCAAACTGCACAACTCTGACCATGATGGCGGCCATGGGTGCTTTGCATAAAAAATGGAACCTGAAAGAAATCGTTGTTTCTAGTTACCAGGCGGTTTCTGGTGCGGGTGCTGCTGGACTTGACCAATTAGCTGCCGAACTAGCCGTGGTTGGTGGTCAGCTAACCTTAGGCACCGCGAGCGGTGACGTTCGAGAGGCTCTCGCAGAAGCCGGACACGATCTAAGTAAATCGCCTTGGGCACACCCAATTGCGCTAAACGTTATTCCTTTTGCGGGTTCGCTAAAAGCCGGCGGCCACTCGAGCGAAGAAATGAAAGTTCGCGATGAGTCTCGCAAGATTCTTGGCATTAAAGACCTCAAGGTTGCTGCAACCTGTGTTCGCGTTCCGGTTCAGGTTTCACACTCGCTAACCGTGCACGCAACCTTTGCAGAGTCGTTGACCCCAGATGAGGTTCGTGCGGTTCTCGAGCAGCAACCGACCATCCGTGTTTTAGATGATCCTGCCAATAACGTTTACCCAACCCCGAGCCATGTTGCCGGGCAAGACCCGACTTTTGTTGGCCGAATTCGTCAGTCTCTCGACTTCGATAAGAGCATCGAACTGTTTGTTGTTGGCGACAATCTGCGCAAAGGCGCTGCGCTAAACACCTACGAAATTGCCGAGTTGGTAGCAAAAGAGTTCTAGTCTGTTCTTATGCGCAAAGCCACAGCCCTGATTGGTGCCCTAGTTCTGGCATTCGTTTTGAGTGCTTGTGGCACATCGGGTTCAGAGCCAGATCCTTCTTCGTCTAGTGCCATATCAACCCCAGCCCCAAGCCTGATACCGCCGGCTCCCGGCACAGAAATCAAGGCAATCGACCCAAGTTTTTATGACGTGGGCTTCAGCGAGTTCCTCTTCAGGGCTGGCGATGGTCCGGTCTGGTGCACAATCAACGCCGACGAAAAGTGGGCACTGTGCGAGCAGAACGAGGCCGCTGCCGAGTATGCGCCTGTGCCAACGCCCGATGACTGCCAGGGCAGTTTTGGCTACCAACTAAAGCTCTATGAAGACCCGACTAACTCAACACTTGAAAATGGAGTAGCCGCAGGCTTCATGTGCAGCGGTGGCTACTATTCAGATCCGTCGGTGGCGCAGACTCTGAACAATGGCGAATCAATCACGGTTGGTGATATCAAGTGTTACGTGAGCGAATACACGGCACGCTGTGACAACAGCAATCAGCAATACATTGCCCTCGGGGCCAAAGTTTGGGCTGCTAAGAACTAGCCTTTTGCAACCAGGGTGATCACGCGAACCTCTGGGCGGTTGAAGAATCGAATCGGTGCAAAAATCGAGTTGCCTAGACCGGCACAAACGTTTAGCAACATAACTCGCTCGCCAAATGACCAGGCACTCATTCCCTTGGCGTTCTTGTTTGGCAAATCACTGTTGGTAGTTAGCGCACCTATGAACGGAAAGCGCACCTGACCGCCGTGAGTGTGTCCGGCGAAAAGAATGTCGACATCATTTTCTGCCATGGCCTCTATCACTCGGCGATACGGGGCGTGAGTAACACCGAGCACCATATCGGTCTTAGCGCGCAAGCCCGCCGTTTGGTCGAGCGCTTCTAGGTCATCAAGCTCTAGGTGGGCATCGTCAACGCCAAGTACCGCAAGTTTTACGCCGTTGATTTCAAGCGAAGTTGAAGCGTTGTTTAGGTTTCGCCAAGCCTTTGACTCAAAGGCACCGGTTAGTTTCTTGGTGTCTAGCGGTTGCTCTTGTTGAGGAGTCGAAGGTTTTACCAAGTATGCGACTGGGCTCTTGAAACGCGGTGCAAAATAATCATTCGAACCATTCACAAAAACGCCATTCACCTTCAACAGTGGTTCAAGGCAATGCAGGGTTTCGCTGACAACATTCCTGTGACCAAGATTGTCGCCGGTGTTCACAACCAGATCTGGTTTCTCTGCAATCAGTTGGGTGATAAAGCGCTGCTTGCGTCTTTGCCAGGGTGCCATGTGAATATCGCTAATGTGCAAAACACGGATGGTTGCCGAGCCCCTGGGTAAAACCGCAGCTTCGGCTCGAACTACCGTGAAGCGCCAGCGCGAAATGGTCATTGACCAAATCGCGATTGTTCCGAGAACTGCTGCGGCGATTGCCAGCCATCCTTGCCAGTTCACGGCTATGGGCCAGAGCTGATGAAGAGCAGAATCGCGCCGGTTCCCTGGGCCGAGGTTCCGGCTGCCGGATCGGTGCCGACCACTAGACCCTTGGCAATCGTCGGCGACTTGATGAAGAACTGACCTTGAGAAGGCTGGGGTTCGCTAACGGCCGCAAAACCGGCGGCCAGTAACTTGGCTTTGGCTGCCGCCACGCTTAGTCCGGCGACCTCGGGCACGATGATGTTGCCGCCCTTGCTAACAAAAATCTTGATTTGAGTGCCGCGAGGCACCACGGAACCCACCGCAGGTCTCGTGTAGGCAACGGTTCCAACCGGAGCCGAAGAGGAAACCTCCTTGACAACAATTGCTGCATTCAAGTCAGATGTCTCAAGCACCTGCACGCCAGAACTCGGCACCTGAGTTGCAATATTCGGCACGGTAATCATGGTTGCGCCAATCATGCTTTCTGGTGGTGCATCAAAAGGGCCGCCCGGATACAACTTGTTGACCTGTTGCATAGTTGTGCGCCAGATGTCGTGACGAACTGTGTTCGCTTGCTTGTTGTTTAGTCGAACCTTTGGCAGCGCTACCGATCCAGATACGTTGCCAACCCAGGTTGCTGTCGATACCGCGCTCGAGAACCCGGTCATCCAGGTTTGAACACCCTCGTCAGTTGTTCCGGTCTTGCCGGCAAGTGGGGTGTTGTCACCGGTATTCGATGCACCACCGGTTCCACCGCTCATAACTCGCTGCATCGCATAGGTCATTCCAGCGGCAACCTCTGGGGTCACAGCCTGGCTGCAAATAGATCTAGGTGGTGTTAGCTCTTTTTTCGTTGACCGAACAACGACGCGGTCGATTGCTACCGGAGAACAATAGACACCCTTGTTCGCCACTCCGGCTTCGGCAGCAGCCATCGTGAGCGGCGAGAGTTCATTAACACCAAGAATCGAAGACGGAACATAGAGCAGCTCGGTTGCGTCAGAACGCTTCACGCCAAACGCAACCGCTGTGTCACGGATGTCACAGAGATCGAGCTGGCTAGCCATGTTGGCGAACGCGGTGTTTACCGACATTGCTGTTGCTGAAACCACCGAAAGGTCTTCGGGTTCTTTCACGATGTTGTTAGGTGCCCAGGTGCCAAGCAGGGTGCCGCAGCGAGCGGCAAAGTCTGACGCGTTCCACTCTTTGACTCGGCCATCGACGTGGTCGTTGAGCTTGAATCCGCGGGTGAGCCAGGCGGCAAGGGTGAAGATCTTGTAGGTCGAACCGGTCTGAAAGCCACTGGATCCGCCGTATGCCTTGTCGCTCGAGTAGTTCACCGAGGTTCGACTCGGGTCATCGCTGAGGGTCTGATCGTAGATTCGGTTCTGGGTCATAGCCAAAATTCGACCGGTGCCAACCTGCACAGAAACCGTTGCCGACCCGAGTTTGTATTCGTTCGTCGGGGGAGCCCACTTCATGGTTGCGCTGTATGCGGCCTGCTGAACATCCATATCCATCGATGTGTAAATCTCGAGGCCGCCACGACGAAGCAACATTTCGCGGTCTTCGAGTGTCGGGCCAAACTCAACGCTGTTGCGAATCTCCCAAACCGCGTAGTCACAGTAGAACGCGGTGACCTGATTTGCTTCGCAACCGGCGGGAGTATCGCTGATGTCAACGATGATCGGCGTTGCCTTAGCGGTCGACGCCTCTTGCGATGTGATGTAACCCTCGGCAACCATGTTGTCGATCACATAGTTGCGGCGGCTCTTGGCACGATCAAGGTTCTCGGGTGCATCAGGGCGATAGTCGTTAGGTGACTTCA
>JAIOXI010000042.1:0-7664 GCA_021741685.1 Rhodoluna sp. | reverse complement strand
TCTCCGTGGGCGCGAGCAATTGCAACCAATTCGGCAAAATCGACGTCTTTGCCTAGAGGAACATAGTGCTCGATTGGCTTTACGTTGATTGCCGCACCCTCGGCGTCAAACAGATCTTCGAAGACCGGCGCGAGGCCTGGGTTCTCTGAGATCTGAGCAATCATTAGCGCGGCCAGGTTGTCGCTGACAACTAGGTCGTCTGCAGCTGCAACGCGAGCTAGTTCAACCTTGCGCGAGTCGAGAATCTCGGCCACCAAGCGAGTTGGCTCAACGTTGTTGCCTTGAGCCTCAAACAGCATGTTCATCTGAAGCATGGTGAGCATGGTTTGCGCATCTGCTTCGGCTTCGCTAATCGCGTTGCGGTAGCCAAGAATGATGACCTCGTTGTACTTCTTCGCAGAAGCTGCTGCGATGAGTTCATCGACGTCGCCATTGACCGACGCGTAGCTCATCTTCACTGAGCCGAACTTAAGTGACGCAAGTTCTGCCGGATCGACGAACTTGTTCTGCGCGACGATGTGAACAGACGAGCCCTTCGGCAGGTAAGCGGCAAGTTCGGCGATGACCGAACGACCCATAGAAGACCAGCCAATTACCAAAATGTGTTCGGCTTTGCGAACGATTGGCTTACCCGCGGTGAACTTCTTCTTTGCGAGATCTTCGCGAACACCGGTGTAGATGATCTTGTCGTCGTCTTCTGCAATGGCAATAAGTTTTGTTGTTGCAGTTAGTTTGGTCTTCATGTCTGGGTTGATCTTGGTGACACCCTTGTCATCGACCATTCCAATAACCGATGCTTCGTTAAAAGCCAATAGGGCATCGCCATAGGTTTTGCCAGCGAGTGCCGGAACCGTGCTGAAGTAAATCTCGTCGCCATCGAAGTCGAGCAGGTCGAGCACCACCGCGGTTAGACCAGGCTGACGCGAAGCTTGTGCTGTAACGCGAGCGATGATGTCGTGCGAACGAACAGAAATAACGCGACCGTTGGTTGCCGACTGCAGCGCCTCTGCGGTGTGCGGATCGGCGACCTCAGCAATGATGCGAGTGTTTGGGTTCGCGTTGAGTGACTTCACCGACAACACGGTCGAAACAATAATTGCATCGCCGCTCTCGTCTTCATCGAGAATGATGATCGACTTTGCGCCGGCAACGTTTGCACGAGCAAGATCTGCCGGGTTGCTTACGTCACCGGTTCTGGTAATCACCTTTAGCTTGCCGAGGTTCTCGGCGCGGGTAGCAATCTCGGCGTCCATCTTTTCGCGCGCAACGGCAGAGAAGATAACCACCTTTGGCTTGCGCTGGTTCTCACCGGCGATTGCGAGTTCCTTAAGAATTGGAAAGACGCGGTTCGACCATCCAAGAATCAGGGTGTGATTTGATTCGATAACCGCGCTCTTGCCGGCCTTTAGACGTGCCACGGCGCGAGTAATTGCCGCCGAAATGAAACCGATTACGGCACCGCTAATGGCAACGCCGATTCCCCAGTAAACAAAGTTGATGATCTGGGTACCCCAGGCGTCGGTGCTGCCGGTGCCGAGAATCTTGGTGAACGCTGCCCAGTAGTTGATGAAGTAACTGTCTGCAGGCAGTGGGTCGCTGAGAACCTTTATGCCGGCGATGACTGCGGTGAGTGTAGTCATCACGAATGCTAGAACGATTATGGCGAGGAACACGTAGCCGACGAATGCGCCCGCCTTAGAGAGCGAGTTGTCGAAGTTGTAGCGAAGTCGCTTGCGCAGACTTACTTTGACATTTATCGGTGCGTCGGGTTCGCCTTGAGCGCCCTGGCCGTAGGTGCGAGTTTCTTTGTTTTCAGACATGGCAAAAGTTTAGCCAAATGGCCGGTCTTTTTCTTTTGGCTAAATCTTCCGCGAAGGTTACTTAGCGCGCCAAAGCATGAGCGAGGTGGCTCGGCTCGGTCGCTTGCCACGACTCAAACTAACCACGCCCTGGTCACCGGCGGCAAAGACCCGCGCACCCGGTCGGTTCATGAGTTCATTTGCCAAGGCTTGTTCGAGATTGCGAACACGTTTGGCTAGTTCTAGGTTGGTATTTTCGAGTTCGAGAATTCTTCGAATGCCCTCGAGGGTTATTCCCTCGGCACTCAGTCTCGCAATTTCGCGAAGCTGAGCGATGTTGCGCATTGTGTAGCGACGTGACTTTCCGCCGGTTCGCCCTGGCACAACCAGGCCCATTCGGTCATACTGCCTTAGGGTTTGCGGGTGCATGAATGCAAGCTCGGCAGCTACCGTGATTGCAAACATTGGTGTGTTTTCGTCTAGCTGCTCCACTTTTACTCCTTAGAGAAGTCCTGCTCGAAGCAGAATGTCTGCGCGCGGATCTTCTTCGGGTAATTCAGATTCGAATTGTTCCAAAGCCTTCTTGGCTTTGTCGCTCACGTGGCTCGGCACAGCGATTTCGACTGTGGCAAGCAGGTCGCCGGTGTGCTTAGGGGTTTCAACCCCGCGGCCCTTGACGCGCAAGACTCTGCCGTTTGGGGTGCCAGGAGCGACCTTGAGTTTGACGGGCTCGCCGCCAAGAGTTGGCACCAAGATAGTCGCTCCCAAGACCGCCTCTGAGAAAGTCACCGGCACAATCACTCGGATGTTGTCGCCGTCGCGGGTGAATACCGGGTGCGGCTTGACAGTGCAGCTGATGATTAGGTCACCGGCAGGGCCGCCGTTCGGGCTTGCTTGGCCTTTTCCACGCAGCTTGATCTTCTGGCCATCGCTAACTCCGGCTGGGATATTGACCGAAACGTCCTTGCCGGCGATGTTCACCTTTATAGAGGTGCCCCTGACGCCGTCAATAAAGTTCAGCGTGGTGGTCATGGATAGGTCGGCACCGGGTTGCGGGCCAAAAGAGCCGCCAAACGGGTTGCCGCCGCGGTTGCCGCCAAAGAGGTTCGAAAATACGTCTTCGAATCCTCCGCCGCCGGCACCGCCAGGAAATCCGCCTGGGAATCCGGCACCGGGACCGGCACCGCCGGTAAAGCGAGCACCGCCGCCCATTGCTCGAACCGCGTCATATTCCTTGCGCTGCTCTGCATCAGACAAGACCGAGTAGGCCTCACTGATTTCTTTGAAGCGCGCTTCGGCCTTTGCGTCACCCGGATTCGAATCCGGATGAAACTGTCGGGCTAACTTTCGGTAAACCTTCTTCAGTTCGGCATCAGTGACGCCTTTGGCAACGCCAAGGATTTTGTAGAAATCCTTATCGAACCAATCCTGATTAGCCATCTTGCCCTTTAACTTTCAGCTGGAATGAAAACCGCAACCATCGCTGGTCGCAGAAGTCGATCGCCGAGCATGAAGCCCGGCTCAACAACATCTGCGATAACAGTTTCGGTCACTTCTGCGCTTGACGTTTGAACCAGAGCGTTGTGTAACTCTGGATTAAACTTGTCGCCTTTTGCTGCAAAAGTCTTGAGACCAAATTTGTCTCCGGCGTTTCGCAACTTGGTGACCACCGCGAGAAATGGTGAGTCTTCTAGATCGCCATGGTTCTCAGCACGAGACAGATCGTCAAGAGCTGGCAAGAATGCACGGATGACCTCTGCGATTGCGCTGTTGCGAGCAACATCACGATCGCGTTCAACACGGTTCTTGTAGTTGACAAACTCCGCCTGCAATCTCTGCAGGTCGGCAATCAGCTCGGCCTCTTTGTCTTTTGGTGCAGCGTTGAGAATGTCCTCGACGGTCAATTCGTCGGCAGCAGAGGATTCCTCTGCGCCTTCAGTTGAGTTCTCGTCAGACATTACTTCTTGCTGTCCTCGTCATCGATTACTTCGGCGTCGACAACATCTTCAGCCGAAGCCTCTGGAGCTGCTTCGCCTTCTGGCTGCTGCTTGTAGATTTCTTCGCCGAGTTTCTGCTGCGACTGAACGAGTGCATCGAATGCAGTCTTCACTGCATCAACATCTTCGCCAGCGAGCGCGGTCTTTAGAGCATCGACGTCTGCCTGCACAGAAGACTTCACGTCTTCTGGCAACTTGTCGTCGTTGTCTTTGATCAACTTCTCGGTCTGGTAAACCAGCTGCTCTGCGCTGTTGCGAGTTTCTTGCTCTTCGCGGCGCTTCTTGTCTTCTGCAGCGTGCTCTTCGGCCTCTTTGACCATGCGCTCGATGTCTTCTTTCGGCAGCGATGAGCCACCGGTGATTGTCATCGACTGCTCCTTGCCGGTGCCCTTGTCTTTGGCGCTCACGTGCACAATGCCGTTTGCGTCGATGTCAAAGGTGACCTCTACCTGTGGCACACCGCGCGGTGCAGGAGCGATTCCGGTTAGCTCAAAGTTTCCGAGTGACTTGTTGTCTTTGGTGAACTCGCGCTCTCCCTGGAAGACCTGGATAGAAACCGATGGCTGGTTATCAGCCGCGGTTGTGAAGGTTTCTGAACGCTTGGTTGGGATAGCAGTGTTGCGTTCGATCAACTTGGTCATGATGCCACCCATGGTCTCGATGCCCAGTGAAAGCGGAGTGACGTCGATGAGTAGAACATCTTTGCGCTCACCCTTCAACACACCAGCCTGAAGCGATGCACCGACAGCAACAACCTCGTCAGGGTTTACACCCTTGTTCGGTTCACGTCCGCCAGTTAGCTGCTTTACTAATTCGTTTACCGCAGGCATACGGGTTGATCCACCAACAAGCACAACGTGCGCGATGTCAGAAACCTTTACGCCGGCTTCTTTGATTACGTCATTGAATGGCTTGCGAGTGCGCTCGAGCAAGTCGGCAGTCATCTGCTCGAACTGTGCGCGAGTGAGAGTCTCATCCAAGTTGGCTGGGCCATTCTCGGTGAGAGAAAGGTATGGCAACTGAATGTTTGCGGTCATCGACTGAGACAATTCTTTCTTTGCCTGCTCAGCAGCTTCTTTCAAACGCTGAAGTGCGATCTTGTCTTTCGATACGTCGACGCCGGTTGTCTCTTTGAACTTCTTAACCAGGTGCTCGACTACGCGTGAGTCCCAGTCGTCTCCACCGAGGCGGTTGTCACCCGAGGTTGAACGAACCTGAATGGTTGAGAAGCCTTCGTCTTTTCCAACTTCGAGAAGTGAAACGTCGAAGGTTCCACCACCGAGGTCGAACACGAGAATTAGTTCGTCTTCTTTACCCTTGTCGAGACCGTATGCGAGTGCCGCTGCGGTTGGCTCGTTAATGATGCGAAGAACGTTTAATCCGGCGATCTCGCCGGCATCCTTGGTTGCCTGACGCTCCGCGTCATTGAAGTAAGCAGGCACGGTGATGACCGCGTCGGTTACTGGCTCACCCAAATAGGTTTCTGCGTCGCGCTTGAGCTTTGCCAAGATGCGAGCCGAGATCTCTTGTGGGGTGTACTTCTTGTCGTCTACTGCGAAGGTCCAGTTGGTGCCCATGTGACGCTTGACCGACGCGATGGTTCGGTCAACGTTGGTGACGGCCTGGCGCTTGGCGGTCTCGCCAACCAGAATCTCGCCATCTTTGGTGAAGGCCACCACGGATGGGGTGGTGCGAAAGCCTTCTGCGTTAGCTATAACGGTGGGTTCTCCACCTTCGAGCACGCTAACCGCGCTGTTGGTGGTGCCAAGGTCGATGCCTACTGCACGTGCCATGTGTATTTCCTCTTTCTTTTTGGGCTTTTAGCCCGCTTCTTTGCTGTGTTGCCCAGAAACCTGAGCGTTGTTGACTCAAGTTTGCGTCGGGATTTTCGGTTTGTCAAGCATTTGTGGCCAAACTTGAGCCACTCTCACTCAACTCTCAGAATTGGTCTGACTTGTTGCCCGAATCGGCGAATTTGCCGCCTAGCCTGCTCTAAGTTGGCGTTATGACTTCCAAAGACGCAAGCACAAAGAAACGTGGCACATTCGCATGGGCACTCTGGGATTGGGCCGAGCAGCCTTACCCAACCATCATGCAGACCTTCATCTTTCCGGTCTACCTAGCTGGAGCAGTTGCTGGCCCTGGCGATCAACCAGACTCGATGCTCGGCGTGGCTACTGCCCTCGCCGGATTTGTTCTGGCGCTAATCGCACCGGTTCTCGGTCGCAGATCAGATGACAACGGTCGCCGCAAGTTTTGGTTGATGTTCAACACTTACCTGCTCGTGATCATCATGGTCGCCAGCTTCTTCGTTAGACCATCGCCCGAGTTCTTCATTCTTGGCCTGGTTCTCTACGGAGCCGGAAGCGTTATTCAAGAGTCGGCATTGATCAATTACTACGCAATGCTCAAGTCGGTAACCACCGAGAAAAACATTGGCCGCGTCTCCGGTTATGCCTGGGGACTTGGTTATGCGGGTGGAATCGTTTTGCTGGCAATCTCACTTGTCGGTTTCATAATGGCCGAAGTTCCTTGGTTTGGAATTGGAACAGAAGATTCAGTAAACATTCGCGCGGTCTTCTTGTTCAGCGCGGTTTGGACTCTGGTCTTTTCGATTCCACTAATGCTGCGCGTTCCTGAGATTGCCAAGAAACCAAACTCACGCAAAGAAACTATTTTGCAGTCCTACAAATCAATCTGGGCGCAACTTAAGTCTCTTCGCGCTCAAGCACCCGAAACTCTGAAGTTCTTGATTTCGTCGGCAATCTACCGTGACGGGCTTGCTGGTGTGTTCACCTTCGGTGCAGTTCTTGGTTCACTGGCTTTCGGTTTTAGCCAGACAGAGATCATCATCTTTGGAATCGCGGCAAACGTAGTTTCTGGAATCGGTGCGGTTATCGGCGGTCGACTCGATGACGTCTTCGGAAGTCGTTCAATCATCATCTTCTCGCTAGCCGGATTGATTGTCGCCGGATCATCCGTGTTCTTCTTCTACGACTACGGGGTCACCACATATTGGATCGGCGGCTTAGCTCTCTGCTTGTTCGTCGGCCCTGCTCAGGCATCGAGCCGAACTTTCGCAGCAAGATTTACGCCACACGGTCGTGAGGGTGAGGTCTTCGGGCTTTACCAATTCACCGGAAGAGCAATTAGCTTCTTGTCAGGCACCTTCTGGGCGCTTTCAATCACTTTTGCCAACTCGGTATTGGGAATCAAGGACGCGACCATCTGGGGCATCTGGGGTTTGATGATCATTCTGATTGTCGGTCTGTTCTTGTTGACCAGAGTGCACCCGAGACCAACGGTTCTCGAAAGCAACTAGCTTGAATGAGAATTGCCCACCAGAAATGGTGGGCAATTTTCTTTAAGCTCTACTGTTCGAGTGGCTCGTTGCCAACATCGGTGCGATAGAAGTTCAAGTGCGAACGCGAAGCGGTTGGCCCGCGCTGGCCCTGATAGCGGTTCAGATACTTTGCTGATCCGTACGGTGTCTCAGAAGGTGAACTGAGTTGGAAGAAGCAGAGCTGGCCAATCTTCATTCCAGGCCAAAGCTTGATTGGCAAAGTTGCCATGTTTGAGAGTTCGAGAGTTACGTGACCGTTGAAACCCGGGTCAACGAAACCGGCGGTTGAGTGAGTGACCAAACCTAGGCGACCGAGCGAGCTCTTGCCCTCTAGTCGTGCCGCTACGTTGTCTGGAAGCTTCACGAATTCGTATGTTGAACCTAGAACAAATTCACCCGGGTGCAAAATGAAAGGCTCGTCCGGAGCAACTTCGATGAAGCGGGTGAGCTCTTCTTGCGGTTCTGCCGGGTCGATGAACGCATACTTGTGGTTGTCGAAGAGTCTGAAGAATCGATCGATGCGCA
>JAIOXI010000041.1:0-8008 GCA_021741685.1 Rhodoluna sp. | reverse complement strand
AAGCTTTTCTATGACGGCCTGAATCTTGTCAAGGTCTTGATCGCCTGCAAAGAGCGGCACCGGCTGACCAGCCATCATTGCCAAAAGGGTCGCCGGCTGATTTACAGCGAAAGCCTCGACAACTCGCTGCTGCTTCTCAATCTCTAATCGGCACAGAATAACCTTGCCGCCAAAACTTGGCACAATCGATTCGAGTTTCTGGCTTAAGGCAACGCTTGATTCGTCTGCTGTTGAAAAGAAATCGACGAGAACAACCAACTTGCTCGATAGTTCTAGGTAGTGACGAAGGTTGACCTCGGTCAGTTCTGAGACCAACGAGGCAACCTTCACGACAGTTGGCGCGGCGGCTTCGGCGCTCGGCAAATCCGTGTCTTTGTTTGGTGGCTGTCGAAGCGACGAAAGGTCGAGGGCACCGCGAAAACTCGAAGAGAACTGATCAGACATTAGAGGCTCACCACACTAATCAGTCCCTGGGTGGCTCCAAGCAGAACAATCTTGGCGCTCTCATCTACCGGCGGAACATAGAACAGAAGCATGTCTCCGTAGATCGAGCGCACCCCTCTGGTCGAACCGGTTGCACCAAGCAACAGCTTCTCTTGGGCGCCAACCGAAACGGCGGAATTAGCCCGTTTTGGCTTGATTGTGTATCTGTCGAGTTGGTAGACGGCAACCAGGGCACCGCCGTCTGAGGTCGCCATTGAGATTACGTTCGGATTTCCGAGCAGGTGCGCATAGGCGATGTTTGCGTTATTCAACGAAGTCGCCTGCTCTTTTTGAGCCTGCGAAACCTGGCGGTAGAACTCGTTGTCCAGGTCGAAAAGCTGCGCGCTCAGGCTTGCCTGCCCTAGATTCAGCACATCACCGAAGGCGATGGGCAGCTTGTTTGGGGCAACCTTCAAGAACAGTGAAGCCGCATCAACAGGGATAGCTCCCAGTTCGCTAGAAGGCACCGCAGGAATTTCTGCACCCGGCATGAGGCGAATAGTGAACCAGACCTTGTAATTGCTTCTCGCACTGTCTTGCTGCATGACAATCATCTGCGGAAGCGCGGTGTCACCTTCTTCATCTGTGACAGCCATCGCAACTCTCGGCCACGAAGATGTTGCTGCCGGAAGATTGAACTTGATTGGCTCAGCGGCGATAGCTTGGAGGCTCGCAATTCTGGCATTGCGCGTGCGAAGAACATAGTTAGTGCTTCTAACCGCAAGTGCGGCACCGTCGAATCGCTCGGCCAAAACTCGGCGATCATTTCTTGCATCTGCTTCACGAGCAATATCCGAAACGTCGTTAAGAATGCGCTGCACCTGCGCTGCTTGAAGTGAGACTGGCTGAACCTGATCATCGACCGTTGGTGATGCAGAAGGCTCTGGACTAGCAGCACAACCCGAAAGCAAAGTCAGGGTGAGAGCTCCACTCGTGATTGCGACGAAACCTCGAGCAGAACGTCTGCCCCGCTCTGGGCTCTGCAACACACTGCGATAGCGATAGCGCGGTGGCCTCGGGGGTTTTGGAGTCTTTCTTCGCGGACCACGATCGATTCTCATTTTTCTGAACGTGATGATGGTCAAGACAATCGCCACCAACAGAAAACCAAGACCCACCCAAATCAGAATTGTTGACGGAAGCGTGTCGAAGGTTGGTGTCCAGACGATATCAATTGCCGAAGGAATCGGCGCTAAACCATTGCTAGCGATCAGCACGGCACCCTCATCAGCAGTAGTTGCCTTCAGGGATGCCGTCAGCGCGGCATCAACCTGGGTGCGCCACAGGTCTGAGTTCTTGGGTGAGATAGACGGTTCTTTGCCGGCGAATGTCTTTGCAACGGCCGTCTCTTCTTTCGCCACAGCAACCAGAGCCACATGAGGCGATTCGCCAACAAACGCCCTGATGTCGCTCTCTCGGCCTGTGGCTATGAACGCCTGAGGGCCACCGTCAACGGTTACCTTAATTGCACCCGGATGCATCGAAAGCACGTCGTTTGGCACGATTGCATAGGGAGCACCTGATTCAGGGGCGATCGACAAGCTGTATTGACTGGGTGGCGCCAGAATGGTTCTCTGAGCGAGGCCGGTGAGCATGAGTATGGTCGACAGGGCAAAGAGCACGGCGGCAACTAGAAAGCGCATGCAAATTCCAATCCGACTAAACTTGGCGAAGGCGAAATGCCTGTGGATAAGTCTACCGAAGTGGCTAGGAGCCCTGAATTGAGTGCTGAAGACGCTGTCTTTCCTCTCGTAATGAGGGGTTACGACCGTGAGGCCGTCGATGACGCCTTGCTCGACCTTCGACGAGAACTGCTGCAACTCAGCGCTCAAAATGCCCAGCTGGCAAGCGAACTTCGCGAAACCTCGAATCGCCTGCTCGCAGCCGAGGGCGAGCTCACCGAGGTTGGCGAACCAAGCTATGCGGGCGTCGGCGCAAAAGCCGCTTTGATTCTTTCGACCTCAGAAGAGCAGGCTAAGCGTCTGGTGCTCGAGGCCGAAACCGAGGCGAGCATCACTCGAAAGAATTTGCACGAAGAACTCGAAACTCAGCGCAACGAAGCAAAAGGCTATTACGACGCTCTAGTTTCTGAGGCCCAGCGTCGAGCAGATCGACTCATCAACGCCGCCAGCGTCGAATACGACCAGTCGATCGCCGATGCCAAGTCAAAGGGCGCTGAAATCATCGATGAAGCAATTCGTGAGGCCGGCGCGATCCGTGGCTCTATCGCAACCGAGGTTGCAAAACTTCGCGCAACTGCAAAACGCGAAATCGAAGCTCATCGAGCCAAAGTCGACAGAGATCTGGCCGAGAAAAAACTATTGTCAGCCAGAGAGAACAACTCTTCTATCGACTACAACCGCGCGCTGTCTATCATCACCGAACAGGCCAGAATCGATCTCGAACTTGAACTCACCGCTCGACGCTCTGAAGCCGAACAAACCTACCTGCGAAAGCACCAAGAAGCAGTAGCCGCCACGCAGCGTTACCTCGATGACGCCAACGGTCAACTCAGCTTGGCCATCACTCGAGCCAATGCAGCGAGACTCGAGGCCGAAACCCTTGAAGCCGCCGCTCGTTCAATCAACAAGAAGTCGACCCACGAAACCAGGCTTAAAGTTGATGCCATGGTGGCAGCGGCCGAAGCCGAAGCTCGCACGATCTTGAGCGATGCGCATTCGAAGGCAGACACCGAGTTGCGTGAAGCCGAGGCAAAGCTGAGACGTCTAGAGGTTGAGCGCGAGGCCGTGTCTCAATATGTCGAGAACCTAAAGTCTGTTTTCGAGCGCCTTCAGGCTAACCTGAACCTCAAGTAGCAAAAGAGGAAGCCATGGCAAACAACATCAAAGTCAGCAATGCGTTTCAAGTTGGTCTGCTTGGCGGGCTTGGCGTTCTAACCGCGCTTGTCTTTGGCAACATGATTGCAACCATTGCCAGCATCATCACCTATGTCTTCGCAGCGATTTTTATCGCCCTTGGCCTAGACCCGATTGTCAGCTTCATTGAGAAGCGTTGGCTGAAACGCCCCTTTGCCATTTTGACGGTGGTAATCGTTTTCTTCGGCGTCGTAGCTGGCCTGATCTGGGCTGTAACGCCGAGCCTGGTCAGGCAGTCAGCAAACTTCATTGAACAGGCACCGCTAATTCTTGGCGGAATCAGTCAAATTGATTTGGTGGTAACCCTAGATGCGCAATTCGGCGGCGCAATCAGCAAGACGCTCACCTCAACCGGCGAGTTTCTGGGCGACTCAAAAAACTGGCCGACCATGCTCGGTGGCGTGGTTCAGGTCAGCCTGAGCATCTTTAACGGCTTCTTCGCCGGGTTGATTGTTGTAATTCTCTCGATTTACTTCATGGCTTCGCTCGACTCTTTCAAGCACTGGACATACAAGCTGGTCAACTACAAGAGCCGCGACAACTTCATCAACATCAGCGAGCAGGTGTCGAACTCTGTTGGACGCTATGTGATGGGTCAGATTACTATCGCATCCATTAACGCAACGCTCGGCTTCATCCTGATGTCAATCATCGGCGTTCCGTTTCCGTTGCTCTTGGCGTTCATAGCCTTTGTCTTCGCCCTGATTCCCCTGGTCGGTCCGGTTTCTGGCGCTGTGGTGATCACCCTCGTTGCGCTGTCGGCCTCGCCACTAACTGCACTTGTCATCGCAATCTATTACGCGATATACCTTCAACTTGAGGCCTACTTGATCAGCCCGCGAGTCATGCGCAAGGCAGTCGATGTTCCGGGAGCAGTTGTGGTTGTTGCCGCACTTGCCGGCGGTGCACTACTCGGTGTCCTTGGTGCGCTCGTTGCCATTCCGGTTGCCGCGTCAATCATCCTGATTATTCGACAGGTTTGGATGCCTCGACAAGACGCACAGGTCGACTAACCAAAGTCGGTGAACGCCGGTCGGTTAGGCAGTGAAAGTTTCAGCTAGCGGATATCGCTGCGGATTCACAACTCGAACAATTTCATCCAGCACGCGCTTGGTTGCCGACTCACCGACCCAAAGATGTTTCGCTCCCTCGACACCGATCAGTTCGATTTTCGGCAACATCGCAAATCGCAATTTCGCCTGGCTTGGCTTCAGATAGTCGTCAAACTCTGGAATGAGCGCGACAAGCTTCTTGTCGCTCTGGTTCCAACGCAACAACTCTTCATCGGTGGTTCTGTGAAGTGGTGGCGATAGCAAAATCGCACCGAGCACATCTTCGTCAACCGCATACTTCAGGGCAAGTTCGGTTCCAAAACTCCAGCCAACCACCCAGAGATTTGGCAGATTGCGCTGTTGAGCAAAGGCAACGGCGGCTCTAACGTCTGCTTCTTCGGTAACGCCCTCACCAAATTGCCCATCGCTGGTTCCGTGCGGAGAGCTGGTGCCTCGAGTGTTGAACCTGAGCACGGCGATATCGGCAAGGGCTGGCAGCCGATTGGCAGCCTTTCGATAGATGTGGCTATCCATGAAACCACCGTGGGTCGGCAGCGGGTGCAGCATGATCAGAGTTGCCACCGGTTCGCGATTTAGTGGCGTTGCCAGTTCACCGACCAGTGATAGGCCGTCGCTGGTGCGAAGGCTTATTGCCTCGCGTCTGCTCGGAAGCTCGACCGAAGACTTTACCTCAATGATTTGGCTCAAAGCAGCTTTCCCTGAAAAGACTTCCAGCACGCGTTATGAAAGTGACGCCGAGTTGACACATCGCGGTGCGCATCCCAGGCAACGGTGTGGGCGGTGCCCTTGTTGATGTTTAGGTTGCAGTGCGGGCACTTCCAAACTTTGTCGTCATCAGCGCGAGAACCGGTTGTTGTCTGAACCACATACTCGACACCGTTCTTGATTTCGGTTCGCTTGATTCCAGCACGAATGACATCGAGATTTAGTTCTGGAGTCTCGTCGCGCTTGCGCTTAGGTCGATTGCTGCGTGGCATCAGTACCAGTTGAACTTGTTGGAGTGGGCCAGAGCTCCACAGGCTGAGCCATAACGACCCTCGATGTATTTGAGACCCCAGTTGATTTGAGTCTTCGGGTTGGTCATCCAGTCTGCACCTTCGGATGCCATCTTTGTGCCTGGTAGTGACTGCGGAATTCCATATGCGCCTGAAGACTTGTTCTTCGCGTTTACGCGCCAGTTCGACTCACGTTCCCAAAGCGTGACCAGGCAAGAGTACTGATCAGACTTCCAGCCCATTTCAAGAATGGTCTTCAGTGCGTATTCCTTTGACGTACCCGGGCTTGGCAGATCTGCGTTCTCAACAAATAGCGGTTGAACGTCACCCTTGGTGACGATGTTGAAACCGCCACGGGCAAAACTAATGGTTTGGGTGCTGGCGAGGCCATAACTCTGATCGGGGTCTTTCGAACTCGGGTCATACATCGACATGGTCGCGGCGCTGGCTAGGGTGCCCGAATACGGGTCTACTACCGAGACAAGAGCCAAGGCGGCTACCGAGAGGTAACCCCAAATCACTCGAACCGTTCTGGTTGCAAGATGGGGCAGCACGCTGCTCTGGCGCTTGGCCCAGAACGAGTGAAATTTTGGAAAGGTGCGGGCGACCAGTGACGGTCGCTCAACCGCGTGTCTGCCCATGAAAACCTCGAAAGTGACTAAAAACTCAGTCTAACCCGCGTGAAAATGACCCGCCAGAGCCGATATTCAGCCAACCGGAAGCTTAAATGTCGGGCAGGTGCGCAGAACCTTGGTCATTGCGGTCTTTTCAGCCGTGGTTACCCAGAGTTTGTATTTCACCTTAACCGCAACCTGTCTAGACACGTAGGCGCAGTGATAGGCCCGGTTAGGCGGCAGCCACTGGCTGGCGTCTGAGTCGCTCTTCGAGCCATTGGTTGGGCCATCGACTGCTAACAAGTTGAGCGGATCGTTTGCGATGTTGTATCGAGTAGTTGCGGATGCCGAGGCCGCCCCAGTCTTCCAGGCGTTTGAAAGGGCAACCACGTGGTCAATTTGCACTGCCATCGAAGTCTTGACTCCCCTGACAAACCTGATGACTTTGCCCGTGTATGGATCTTTGAGTGTTCCGGTAGCAACGAGACAGTTGGCATCGGCCCGCCAGGTGATGTTAGTCAAGTCTCGATTCAAAATGTAGTTTCTTAGGTCGCAAGAGCCGATGTCTCCCCAGCCATCACTGAAATAGTCGCGGTCATAGCCAGACTGCGAGCCAAGTGGGCGAACCTTAAGTTTCGCTAGCGCGCTAATCGATGTTGCCGAATAGATCGGCTTGGCCTCGACGCTGATTGGTGCGAGCAAAGTCGCACCCAGAACAACTGCGCTAGCTGTTGCGCTCGATATGAAGAATCTGGATGACGCGGTCAATAAACGCATCAACTTGATTTTCGGCATAGCCACCCCTCTGTGCAGAAAAAACAATACGGCGAACTTCTGACATCACGAGGGGCTCTGAATTGACCAGGTGTTCGAGAACCAGGTTGCACATTGCATCTACCTGTTTGCGTTTGTATCCGCGGGCCGGCCAGCTAACCCGTTCGAAGCGCTTCGACTTGGGGCGTTCGGCTCGCGCTCTAACAATCTCGCCAGTTCGCTGCAGTTGATCAACCAGAGCATGGTCGCCGCGAGTCTCGCGCTTGCGCTTCAATTCGCGATTGGCAAGTGCGTCTTCGATTCGATCCAGAGCAGAATCAACTTCTATTACGCCGTAGCCGCCGCGTTCCAAATCGAACTCGGTCTCGCGCACTCGCTCAGATGCGAGCAGATAACCCTCGGGGTTTTCGTACTGCTGGCGAGCCATCTCGATGAAGGCGTCGACTTGCTCGACGCTGTATCCGCGCCTGCGGCCCTTGGTGAGTGCGAACTTTTTATTCAACGAATGCCACCTAGCCGAAGAAAATGCTTGCGATGAGATAGGTGGCAAGTGCCGAAGGCAAAATTGAGTCGAGGCGATCCATGATGCCTCCGTGACCGGGCAACCAAGAACTCATGTCTTTCACGCCAAGGTCTCGCTTGATAAGTGACTCGGCAAGGTCGCCGAACACCGCGGTTAGTGTGAGCGCTGCGGCGATTAGAACACCCCACCACCATTCGATGTGCAGCAAGAACAGGGCGCAGAGAATCGCCGTGACAAGAGCTGCGGTGATAGATGCAACAAGCCCTTCAATAGTCTTCTTTGGGCTTACCCCCGGAGCCAACTTGGTGCGGCCAAGTTTGCGACCAACCAGGTAGCCGAAGGTGTCAATCATCGAGACAACCAGCACAAAAGTCAGAACCCACTGCTGCCCATCTTCAGGCCTGCGCAACAACATCATTGCGAACGAAAGAGTCAGCGGAAGATAGATAACCAAGAACGCTGCTGCCGCGTAATCGCGAAGCGTGTTCTGCAGGGCCTGCATTGGCGAGACTCGTCGCTCCCACAGCAGGTGAACAGTGCGCCAAATAATCAGCGCCGCCACTATTGCAATCGAGAAGACCCACTGAACAAAATCACCGAAGAAGAACGTGGCAGGCATGATCATGACAGAGCCAACCACAGCCGGAACCCTAGGGACGTACCAGCCCTT
>JAIOXI010000006.1:0-38238 GCA_021741685.1 Rhodoluna sp. | reverse complement strand
GGCCTTGGCCTTAGTCATCTAGTTCGCTCACCCACTCTTCAATTGAAGCAGCAATCTGGTCTGGAATCTCATAGTGGGTGAGGTGGCCAACCGATTCGAATTCGACCATGCGGCTTGTTGGCACATCGAGCGAATCGAACAGTGCTCGCTGCTGCTCTATTGAGGTGATGTCGTCGCGTTCGCCCACCAGCATTAGAACCGGGGTTTTGAAGGCTGTCGAGAAGTCTGAGACGCAATTAGAAATTGATGCGCTGTACCCCTCGATGGCAACCGTTCGATTGGCAAAGTCGCTGAAATTTGCGTCGTGCTGCCCATGAATCCAATTGCGCAGCTGACGATCGCGCGACTTTGTCATGATGATGCTCATGCCCCTGACCATCGGCCAGCCTTTGAGCAGTCGATTTCCGGTGGCTTCGGGCAGGGCCCCGGCGAGTTTGAAGAAGGTGTTGGTGGCGATCGACGTGAGCGCTCTCGGGCCACTCAGGGCCGGATAAGAAACCGGATTTTCGAGAATCAATGACTCAATGCCATCGAAACGGGCCGCGTAAGCCGAAACCACGATGCTGCCGAACGAGTGGCCCAAGAGATGCGGTTTGCTCTTTAGGCTCAGTGAGCTAATGAATGCTTCGAGCCAAGTTGCGTATTGAGCGATCGAATGCTCGCTGGTCAGCGGCTCGCTCTTGCCGAAGCCGGGTAGGTCTGGAATGTAAACATTCATGCCTGTCAAAGCGCCGGCGATTGCTTCGAGCCCGTGATGGTTGCCGCGGTACCCGTGAATCATCACCAGGGAAGCCGCCGAACGTTTCGCGGCCGGGTAGAACCAGTAAGCCGTTACCTTGCCATCAATGGTTAGTTCTCTGCGCACTGAGCGACTGCGAGCCGAGTTCGCGAGTTGGCTCTGAAACAATTCGCCGCTCATTAGAGAGAGAAATACTTTGCTTCGGGATGATGCAGAATCATCGCATCGGTCGATTGCTCAGGGTGCAATTGAAGTTCTTCGGAGAGCTCGACCCCAATTCGCTCAGGCTTCAACAGTTCGACAAGTTTGATGCGGTCCTCGAGATTTGGGCAGGCGGGATAGCCGAAACTGTAGCGAGCGCCTCGATACTCGAGTTTGAAAAGCGCTTCGACGTTTGTCGGGTCTTCGTTATCGAAACCAAGCTCGGCTCGAATGCGTGAGTGCCAAAATTCTGCAAGCGCTTCGGTGAGTTGAACAGACAAGCCGTGCAGCTCTAGGTAGTCGCGATATTGATTTGCCCGGTATAGGCGATTGGCCTCTTCTGCGATTTTTGATCCCATTGTGACGAGCTGAAACGGAATTATGTCAATTTTCGAAGAGTCACGACTCTTTAGAAAGTCACTTAGGCACAGGTGGCGGTCGCGCGCTTGACGCGGAAAACTGATACGAAGACGCTCGGTTAGTGGCTCTCCGCTCGAACCACCGTCGGTCGCACCTTCAGCCGAGTGATGCAAGACAACCGTGTCGTTTCCTTCGCTGACAGCAGGAAAATAACCGTAAACCACGCTCGCTTCGAGCAAGTTCTCGGTTTGCAGCCGATCGAGCCAGTAGCGAAGTCGAGGCCGTCCCTCGGTCTCGACGAGTTCCTCGTAGCTGGCTCCGCCGTCTTGACGGCCCGGCTTCAGCCCCCACTGCCCCATGAAGGTGGCTCGTTCGTCGAGAAAAGCAGAGTAGTCGCGTAGTGCGATTCCCTTGACCACCCTGGTTCCCCAGAACGGTGGAATCGGAACACTGTTGTCGGTTGCGACATCACTGCGCTCTGGCATCTGGGCCGGCTCGGTGCGGATCAGCTGGCTGTGCGTCTGCACAACCCTCTTCTTTAGCTCCGGAAGGGTTGCGCTCTCATCGCCACGCTTGATGCGCACGAGCGTATCCATGAGTTTCAAGCCTTCGAAAGCATCACGAGCGTAGCGAACCTCACCATCGAAGACCTCAGCAAGGTCTTGCTCGACGAAAGCGCGGGTCAGTGCGGCACCCCCGAGAATGACCGGCCAACGCGAAGCTATGCCGCGCAGGTTCATCTCTTCGAGATTCTCTTTCATTATCTGGGTCGATTTAACGAGAAGTCCACTCATGCCAATAACGTCGACATCGAACTCTTCGGCTGCTCGAAGAATTTCGTTGATCGGTTGCTTGATTCCGATGTTCACGGTCTCGAAGCCGTTGTTGCTCAAAATGATGTCGACCAGGTTCTTGCCGATGTCATGCACATCGCCGCGCACCGTTGCCAAGAGAATGCGACCCTTGCCGCTGTCATCGGTCTTCTCGATGTGCGGCTCGAGAAATGCGACGGCGGCCTTCATGACCTCGGCGGATTGCAGAACGAAAGGCAGCTGCATTTCGCCGCGACCAAATAGCTCGCCCACTTCTTGCATGCCCTTCAGCAAATTCTCGTTGATGATTTGAAGAGCGCTCTTGCCCGCAGTCAGAGCCTCGTCAAGGTCTGCCTCGAGACCCTTCTTTTCGCCATCGATTATTCTTCTTTCGAGACGTTCCTCGAGCGGCAACGCGGCCAACTCTGCGGCTCTGGTTTGCTTTGCGGTTGCGGTGTCAACGCCCGAGAAAACGTCGAGATAGTTGGTCAGCGGGTCATAGCTCACGTTGCCATCTGCGTCATAAACCCGCTTGTCATAAATCAACTCGAGTGCGGCTTCAAGTTGCTTAGCGGGAATCTGATTTAGCGGCATGATTCGGGCAGCGTGCACAATCGCCGAGGTTAAGCCAGCCTGAATGCACTCGTGCAAAAAGACCGAGTTCAGCACGTGTCGAGCCGCCGGCGACAGGCCGAAAGATATGTTTGAGATTCCAAGGGTTGTTTGCACTCCCGGAAAACTTTGATTCAAGAGCCTGATTGCCTCGATTGTCTCGATGCCGTCACGTCGGGTTTCGTCTTGACCGGTTGCAATTGGAAACGTGAGCGTGTCTACGGTGATATCGACCAGGCGCATGCCCCAGTTCTGGGTGAGGTCAGTTATGAGTCTCGATGCTATTGCGAACTTCGTGGCCGCGGTTCGAGCCTGCCCCTCCTCGTCGATGGTCAGGGCAACGACGGCCGCCCCGTGCTCGCGCACCAACGGCATAATTCGGGCGAAGCGCGAGTTGGGGCCGTCGCCGTCTTCGTAGTTGACCGAGTTGACCATTGCTCGTCCGCCAATGCACTCGAGTCCGGCTTCGATCACGGCTGGTTCGGTCGAATCGAGCACAAGCGGAAGAGTGGTTGCAGTTGCCAAGCGGCTGACTAATTCGCGTGCATCTCGAACGCCGTCTCGCCCCACATAATCAACGCAGACGTCAAGCAGGTGAGCGCCCTCGCGGGTCTGAGACCTTGCAATTTCGAGGCAGTCATCCCAGTTTTCGGCAAGCATCGCCTCTTTGAACGCCTTCGAGCCGTTGGCGTTCGTGCGCTCACCTATAGATAGGTAAGTCATGGTCTGGTCAAAAGGTTGGTGCTGGTAAAGCGATGCCAGACCTGGCTCATCGGTCACCGCCGGATGCACAAGAGTTTGACCTTGCACGAGTGCAGCGAGCTCGGCGATGTGAGCAGGGGTTGTGCCACAGCATCCACCTACCAAGCCCAAACCATAATCACGGATGAACTGTGCGTGCGCGGCAGCAAGCTCGGGCGCGGTTAGCGGGTAGTGCGCACCGTTCGAGCCGAGCACCGGCAGTCCGGCATTCGGCATGCAGACAATCGGAAGGGTTGAATACTTTGACAGGTAGCGAAGGTGTTCGCTCATCTCGGTTGGTCCGGTGGCGCAGTTGAGACCGATGCCGTCAACTCCGAGTGCACTGATGGCGGTAAGGGCGGCACCGATTTCGCTGCCGAGTAGCATCGTGCCAGTGGTTTCGATTGTGACCGAAACCAGAAGTGCAACTTCACGACCGGTTTCGCGCATCGCTCGCTTCGAGCCGATGATTGCGCTCTTTGCCTGCAAGAGATCCTGGACGGTCTCAATCAGAATTGCGTCGACTCCACCGTCAATCAATCCGCTGGCAGCATCCTGGTAGGCGTCGCGCAGAACGCTGAACTTTTCGTGACCTAGAGACGGAAGTTTTGTGCCAGGGCCGAGAGAGCCTAAAACCCAGCGCGGTCTCGCTTCGGTTTGAAACTGATCTGCAACTTTGCGGGCAACGTCTGCACCAGCTCTAGCAAGTTCGTAAACGCGCTCGACAATCGAGTATTCGGCAAGGTTTGCAAAGTTTGCGCCGAAGGTGTTGGTTTCGATAGCGTCTGCCCCAGCTTCGAGATACTGGGCATGAATCGAGGCGATTAGTTCTGGTCGGGTGACATTTAGAATCTCGTTGCAGCCCTCGTGCCCCTGGAAGTCCTCTAATGAAGGAGCTGCTTCCTGAATCATCGTGCCCATTGCGCCATCGGCTATCACGACGCGGCTCTTTATGGCGTCGAGAAATATCTGGGATTGTGGCGTCAACATTGGTAACAATTCTACCTTCGGCCCTTTCGCCTTAAACTGGAGCAATGCCTGATTACCCCTTGTTGCGCCAGAACATCGATTTCGATGCTCAAGCCGTCGACGTCGCCCAGGCATTGAATCGAGTGCCAGGTCAACCAACTCTGTCTTTCGAGTTCTTTCCGCCTAAAGATGCCGAAGCCGCGACTTCGCTCTGGAAGCACTATGACGAACTGCTTGGCAGTTCTCCAGATTTTGTCTCGGTCACCTATGGCGCTGGCGGGTCGAGTCGAGACACGTCTTTGGCCGTTGTCGATCGAATGGCCAAAGATGTTTTAACAATCGGCCACCTGACCTGTGTTGGGTCGAGCGTTGCCTCAAGCATTGAAATCATTCGTCACTTCGAACAAGCCGGAGTTCGCTCGATTCTCGCCCTTCGAGGCGACCCACCACAGAGTGACCCAGACGCGCTCTCGAAGGGTGAGCTAAAGACCGCCCTTGAGTTGGTTGAACTGGCTAAGCGAGAGAGCTCACTTGAGGTCGGAGTTGCGGCTTTTCCAGAGGTGCACCCCGAATCTCCATCAATGCAGCACGACGCCGAGGTGCTAAAACTGAAACAGGACGCCGGCGCTACTTTCGCCATGACTCAGCTGTTCTTCACTGTTGAGGCCTATGTTCGTCTCATCGACCAGGCAAAGCAGGCCGGAAACCAGATGCCAATCGTTCCCGGCCTAATGCCAATCTCAAATTCGGCAAAGGTTCTTCGAATGGCCGAAATGAGTGGCGCGTCGGTGCCGACTGAGCTGCTGGCAAAACTCGAAGGTGCGACAGAACTCGAAGCCAAGAAGATCGGCATGGATTACAGCGTGAAGTTGGCAAACGACCTATTGCAGGCCGGTGCCCCAGGCCTGCACATTTTTACTCTCAACTTTTCTAAAGCGGCGCTCGAAGTGGCTCGAGGTTGCGGTCTCGCCTGACACGCAAACTGTGCAGTCGTTGAATGTCAGTCACTGCGAATAGCCTGTTCAGGTGAATGATAAGCAAATGCCCGAGTGGGCAAAACGAGTAGCCGTCTTTGATACCGAAACCACCGGTCTAGATTTGAAAACCTCGAGAATTGTTACCGCAAGCGTGGTCGAGCTAGACCTAGACGGCAATGTGGTCGTCGATCGGGCCGAGTGGTTTGCCAATCCAGAAATTGAGATTCCCAAGGTTGCCAGTGATGTTCACGGCATAACCACAGAGATGGCCGTTGCCGATGGCCGCAACTACAAAGAGGTAATCTCTGAAATTCTCGATGTGCTACGCGATTGTTTCCAGCGTGGAATACCGGTTATCGCCTACAACGCGCCATACGACTTCACGATACTGATGCACCAGGCGATTTCGCTTGGACTAGAGCCAATAGCTGATCCGATGCCGGTCATCGACCCACTCGTGGTTGACAAAACTTACGACCGCTACCGCTCGGGCAAGAGAAAGCTTGAAATCGTTGCAAAGCACTATTCAGTGGCTCTAGATGATGCGCACAATTCGAAAGCTGATGCAATTGCTGCCGGTCGTGTTGGTCTTGCCATCATGAAAGCACACGTTGAGAAGTTGCCCGAGACCGCGGCTGAGTTTCACGCCTCGCAGATTGACTGGGCAAAAGTTATCGATGAAGGTTTCACCAAATGGATGCGCGAAAATGTCGACAAAGACTTCGTGGCCGCGCCCGGATGGCCAATCAAGAACTAGAGCTTAAAAAGAAACTCCCCGTCAATGACGGGGAGTTTTCTATTTGGTCTATGAAAAGTTCTTGTAACGAGCGTTGAAGCGCTCGACACGGCCAGCGGCATCCATGATGCGCTGCTTACCTGTGTAGAACGGGTGTGACTGCGATGAAATTTCAACGTCGAAAACCGGGTAGCTGTTGCCGTCTTCCCATTCAATGGTCTTGTTGCTGGTGACGGTTGAACGAGTTAGGAACGCTACACCTGAAGCCAAGTCGCGAAAAACGATTGCTTCGTACTTTGGGTGAATGTCGGCCTTCATTGAAAACTTCCTCGAATATCTAAGATTTGTTCCAGGTTCCTGGATGAGGTGCATTGGCACCAAGTAGCAAGCATACCAAAGCAAATTTGGGTTTGCCAAGACTTTGCTCGGCAAAATGCAGCGTGCCTGCTGCGGGCTTAGCCCTTGAAACGTGCCCTGTAGCGCCCATCGGTGAACTCGACCAGAACCGAAACCCCGAACGCCTCGCTGAGCTTGTCGCTGGTCAGGGTGTGTTCAATGGGGCCGGCGGCGAAGACTTGCCCACCGCTAACAACCAATGCATGGGTAAATCCCGCAGGAATCTCTTCAAGGTGATGGGTGACCATGACAATTGCCGGAGCAGCCGGTTCAGACGCATAGGACCCAATAAGCGAAACCGTCTGTTCGCGAGCTGCAAGATCAAGGCTGGCCACGGGCTCATCGAGAAGCAGCAGTTCTGGATCTGGCATTACGGCCCTGGCAATCTGAGCGCGCTTGCGCTCTCCGTCGCTCAGGGTTCCAAATGCTCGCTCGGCGAGGTCGCTCAGATGCCACTCATTCAAAATTCTCATGGCACGACGAATGTCAATATCGTCATACTGTTCGTTCCAGCGACCGGTTACACCATAGATAGCCGTCATAACGGAATTCAACACCGTCTCGGAATTGGGTATGTGACTCGAGAGCGCATTGGAGGCAAAGCCAATTCTGGTTCTGAGCTCGAAAACGTTAACCTTGCCGAGCGTCTGGCCAAGAACTATTGCGGTTCCGGTGCTCGGCTGAATCTGCGCCGCCGCAACGCGCAAAAGCGTGGTCTTTCCAGCACCATTTGGGCCGATTATGACCCAGCGTTGATTTGATTCAACCTGCCAGTCGACGTTGCTAAGCACTGGCTTCTTGTCACGAAATACCGTGACGTTGTTGAAATCTAATACCCGTGACATATCGACAGCCTATTTGAAATTCTCAATCGCTCCGCGATACACGCTCAAGGTCTTCTCGGCAATGCTCCCCCAGCTAAAGTTTTGCTCAACGCGAAGGCGTCCCGCAATTCCAAAGTCATGCAGTTGCTTGCTTTCGAGCATCTTGTTCAGCGCTGCAGCGAAGTCTGAGACGAAGCGGTTTTCATCCAGCGGTGTTCCGCTGCCGTCGCTCAATTGCTCGATTGGCACTAGAAGACCGGTCTTACCATCTTCGACAACTTCTGGAATGCCTCCGGTTGCGGTTGCCACAACTGGAATCGAGCACGCCATCGCTTCGAGATTAACAATTCCGAGCGGTTCGTAGATGCTCGGGCAGGCAAAGACTGTTGCCGACGAGAGAAGCGCGATGAGCTCCGGGCGACTCAGGTGCTTCTGAATCCAGATCACATTGCTGCGAACTTTGCGAAGTTCTTCAACCAGGTCGGTTACCTCTTGCAGAATTTGCGGGGTGTCTGGAGCGCCTGCCGCGAGGACCAGTTGAACATCAGACGGAAGTTCTCGGGCTGCCTTGAGCAGATAAGGCAGACCCTTCTGCTGGGTGATTCGACCAACGAAGAGAACGCTTCGTTGATCTGGGTCTACGCCATTGGCGCGAACGGAATCGAAGTCTTTGGCTGATTGGAATGCCTCGAGGTCGATTCCGTTGTGCACGACCGTGATCTTGACAGGATCGATTTGCGGGTAGGCGCGCAGAATGTCAGCGCGCATTCCGGCACTGACCGCAATAATGCCGGTGGCGTCTTCATAGGCTGAACGCTCAATCCACGATGAAAGGCGGTAGCCTCCCCCGAGCTGCAGCTCTTTCCAAGGGCGCAGAGGCTCGAGGCTATGGGCCGTGATCAGGTGAGGAACACCGTGCAGTTTCGAAGCGACCTGTCCGGTGAAGTTTGCATACCAGGTGTGCGAGTGCACGAGATCTGAGCCAGCTATGTCTTCGACCATAGCTAAATCGGTTGACAGGGTTTGCAAGGCACCGTTTGCCGAATCGAAAGCGCTCGCATGGATGTATGCAAATGTGTCTTTCTCAGTGCGAGGCTCTCCAAAACACCGAACCTTGACGTCGATTGACTGTCTGAGCACTTTGACCAACTCGGCGACGTGAACACCAGCACCGCCATAGATATGTGGCGGATACTCCTTTGTGATCAGGTCGATTCTCATAGCGCAATGCTAGCGGTGCGTTCGCTTTGGGCAATAGCATTGCTGAATATGAGTACTCCTCGCATATTCGGAATGGTCTTGGCCGGTGGTGAAGGCAAACGCCTTATGCCACTTACCGACGAACGTGCGAAGCCGGCCGTTCCTTTTGGTGGCAGCTATCGCTTGATTGACTTTGCGCTTTCTAACCTAATCAATTCGGGCCTGCGTCGAATAGTTGTGCTCACGCAGTACAAGTCGCATTCGCTCGATCGTCACATTTCACAGACTTGGCGAATGTCTCCGCTGCTTGGGTCCTATGTGGCATCTGTTCCGGCCCAGCAACGTCTCGGCAAGCGCTGGTTTTCTGGCAGCGCCGACGCGATTCTGCAGAGCATGAACTTGCTAAGTGACGAGCGCCCAGACATAGTCGTGATTGTTGGCGCAGATCACGTGTACCGCATGGATTTTGATCAAATGATTCAGGCTCACATTGAATCGGGTCGCGGAGTAACCGTTGCAGCCATTCGCCAACCATTGCAGTTGGCAACCCAATTTGGCGTAATCGAGGTTGACGACAACGACCCCACCAAGATTTCTGCATTCCGTGAAAAGCCGAGCGACCCGAAACCTCTAATCGATGCACCCAACGAGGCTCTGGTTTCAATGGGTAACTACGTTTTCTCGGCCCAAGCGCTGATTGATGCAATCGAACACGACGGAACCCTGTCAGATTCGACGCATGATATGGGTGGCGACATAATTCCCTACATGGTTGAAAGGCAAGATGCCGGCGCTTACGACTTCACGTTTAACCAGATTCCGGGTTCAACCGAGCGCGACCATTCATACTGGCGAGATGTTGGAACGATCGAGTCTTACTACGAAGCTCACATGGATCTAATTTCGGTGATGCCGGTGTTCAATCTCTATAACAGCGAGTGGCCGATTCACACTCAGCAGGTGAACCTTCCGCCAGCAAAGTTTGTTCATGATGGTGAGGGCAATCAGGGGCGAACCACCGATTCAATTGTTTCGCTTGGAACCGTTATTTCAGGCGGAGTTGTCGAGCGAAGCGTGCTCTCTCCAAATGTTCGAGTTCACTCGCGCGCCCAGGTGTCTGATTCGGTGCTGCTTGATGATGTTCAAGTTGGCCGTGACTGCACGGTTCGTCGAGCGATTCTAGACAAGAGCGTTGTCGTTGCCGATGGTGCCTCAATCGGCGTAGATCGAGAACGAGATCTGGCCAGGGGCTTTACGGTCTCAGACACTGGAATCACAGTTGTGGCAAAGGGTGTGCTGGTTACACCGTGACTAAGTTTCTAGTCGTCTTTGATGTTGATTCAACTCTCATCCAAGACGAGGTAATCGAGCTATTGGCCGACTTCGCTGGCGTGCGCGAGCAAGTTGCCGAGATAACCAATCGAGCAATGTCTGGCGAACTCGATTTCGAGTCGAGCCTGAGCGAAAGAGTTCTAACCTTGCGCGGGCTGCCCGAGTCTGTGTTGACCGATGTCTTTCAAAAAGTGCGCGTCAGTTTGGGTGCCAAAGAACTTATCGATGCGATACACGAGGCCGGCGGTCGAGTGGGTGCCGTGAGCGGTGGTTTCATTCAGGTTTTGAATCCGCTAGCCGAACTGCTGAGTCTCGACTTCACTCGTGCAAACGAACTAGAAGTAGTCGATGGTGCGCTAACCGGTCGGGTGGTCGGAAAAGTTGTCGACCGACAAGCCAAGAGATCGGCCTTGATCGAATGGGCCGCCGCCTGTGACGTTGACCTCTCACAGACCATCGCCGTCGGTGACGGGTCTAACGATTTAGACATGATGCATGCGGCCGGGCTCTCGGTGGCTTTTAACGCCAAGCAGATTGTCAAAGATCAGGCGAACATGGTTTTGGCAGGCCAAGACTTGCGTGAACTTGCTACTGCGCTCGGACTCTCTCGCTAGCTGAAATCGCTGGTATTGCCCACTAGCCGCGTGTTATCTGCCGGCACGGGCTCAACCGCTGCTAAAGCAATCTCTGCAGCAAACTCGCTGACGTTGTATAGCTTTCCGGCGCTCTCGCGTCTTGATTCGATTGCACCGGGGTTCGATCGCTCTAGAAGAGAAGCGGTTATGGTGCCCTCAATCATGTCGCCAGAGACAACGACGAAACCGATGCCTTTGGCTTGCAACTCGGGAATCATCTCGCGCAGCGCATCTTCACCCGCTCGCTTCGAGTAAGCGACCGGTGCGTAATTCTGCATGGTTGGGGTGTTGTTTATGAAGTGGGCCTGGTGGCTCGTCACGAAAACGACACGTGCGTTATCAGCTAGGTACGCGAGAGCGGTCTTAAGAAGCTGAACCTGCGCGTCACGGTTGAGGCGCATCGCATAATCCGCTTCCATTCCGGCTTCCATTCCACCGGATGCGTTCATTACGAGAATGTCGATTTTGCCAAAGGCGCTTACTGTGGCGTCAAACATTTCTTTAACTCGCATTGCATCGGTCAAATCAGCGCCGAAAGCGATTGCTTCGCCGCCGTTTTCCTTGATTGACTCAACGATTTTTAGTGCACGCGATTCTTTGTTGCGATAGTTGACCACAACGCTTGCCCCGGCCTCGGCAAAGTAGGCAACGGTGTCTGCGCCAATTCCTCGAGACGAACCAGTTACCAAAGCTACTTTGCCGGCGAGTGACTCTTTTTCTAGAGGATTCAAAGATGATGAGCTCATGGTTAGTGACCCATGCCTAGTCCGCCGTCTACCGGAATAACAGCACCCGAAATATATGAGGCGTCATCTGAGGCCATCCATGTCACAACCCGAGCGACCTCTTCGGGTGAGGCAAACCGACCCGCTGGAATTCGTTTTTTGTAATCGGCCTGTTGATCTTCTGGCAGCGCCGCCGTCATGTCGGTGTCAATGAAACCGGGGGCAATCACGTTTGCTGTGATGTTGCGCGCACCGAGTTCACGTGTGATTGACCTGGCCATGCCGACAAGTGCCGACTTGGTTGATGAGTAGTTGACCTGTCCGGCTGAGCCGAGCAAACCGACTACCGAGCCGATCAAGATAATGCGCCCAAACTTCTTTTTGATCATTCCAATTGATGCTCTGCGAACAACCCGAAAAACGCCGTTCAGGTTGGTGTTCACGACTTCTTCAAACTGTTCGTCAGACATGCGCATCAACAGCGTGTCGCGAGTTATGCCGGCATTGGCGACGAGAATCTCTACCGCACCCAGTTTTTCTTCAACCTCTGCGAAAGCCGCATCGAGTGAGGCCGCGTCTGTAACGTCTGCAACAACTGTGAGGGCTCCCGAAGGGCCCTCGCCCGTCCGCGCGGTTACCGCAACCCGGTGCCCCTGCCTGATGAATTCCTCGGCAATTGAGCGACCAATCCCCCGATTACCGCCGGTAATCAGCACGGTTCTTTGAGTCATTTTGCTCCGATTCAGGAATAGTTGCTTCTATTTACTCGTTATGTCTAGTGGCAAGTCTAGCGATTGGCTTAAATTTAGACAGTTAGAACTGCAGCTAAGGACCCCGATTGCAAAAGACCCAGAGCGTCACGAATCTCGACATCTCACCCGAGGATGAGCGCAAGTCGCGCATGATTCGCTATCTGACCGCCATGTCTATCCGAGTGGTTTGTATTGTTGCCGGCGTCTATGTCGAGGGCCCACTGATGTGGGTTTGTTTTGCCGGTGCAATCTTCTTGCCCTATTTTGCAGTGATTATTGCCAATGCCACTGGAAGCACTTCTGCGAGGTCGGCTGAAAGCGTTGTGGCACCGAAGCTGCAGATCGAGTCAACCGCATTCGCTGTTGTTGACAAAGAGAAGTCTTAGACCAGTGACCGAGCAGAAATGCTCAAGAGCGGGCTGCTCAGAGTTGCGCACAAACCTGATCATTTGGCGAAATCCGCAAATTCACAAGGATGGCCGCACCAAGTCTTGGGGATCTTGCGACCTGCATCTTGACTATCTGGTTGACTATCTGAACCAGAGAAAGTTTTTTCTGGAGTCTCAGCCGATTGCTAAAGAAGCGTAGTGAATCTTGAAGGTTTCAAAGTCTGACATTAAGCGCTGGTCTGGCTGGCTTGCCTTGGTTGTAGTTTTCTCGATTGCCTGCGTTTACCTATCCACTTGGCAGTTTGAGCGTCGCCAAGAAGCCCTCGATGCCATGGATCAACTGGCGATGAATTACGACGCAGAGATTGTTTCGCTCACTGCTTTAGCGGAAACAGATTCATTTGATTCTAAAGATGAATGGCGTCAGGTGAGTCTCGCCGGAAGCTACCTGATTGAAGATGCCGTTCTGGTTAGAAACCGACCGCTCAATGGCCAGCCGGGTTTCCTTCAACTGGTTCCATTTCAACTTGATTCTGGCGAAATAGTCGCCGTCGAACGCGGTTGGCTTGCGGTTAACGGCGATTACGAGCCCCCGACGAATCCCCCTCTGCCGAGTAACCAGATGCAAGAGATCACGGGTCACGTTCGAGCAAGTGAACCAACGCTTGACCGCAGCGCCCCCGATGGACAGTTGGCAACCATCAACATCGAAGCGCTCATCGCGGCTGAGGGGCTTAAAGAAAATGTCTTCGAAAAGCTGTATGTGCGAATGTCAAGTGAGTCGGTTGCCGTCGCTGAAAACCCAAAGCAGCTTTCGCGCCCAGAAATCGGTGAGGGAAACCACCTCAGTTATGCCCTGCAGTGGATTTTGTTCGCTCTAATGGCCGCAGCAGCTTTAGTTTGGGGAATCAAGAAAGAACGAGAAGCACTGTCGAACAATGTTCGAGAATCGCGCAGAAAGAACTTTGGCCAGGTAGACGCCGAAACCGAAGACCTGCTCCTCGATAGGTCTTAGCTCAGCGAGATAAGGTCGGCGTAGCTGTCGTTCCAAAGGTCTTCGTCACCATCAGGCAAAATCAGTACGCGTTCCGGATTCAGAGCCAACACCGCACCCTCGTCGTGAGAAACCAGAACCACCGCACCGGTGAAGGTGCTCAATGCCCGCAGAATTTCTCCGCGGCTGGCTGGATCGAGGTTGTTGGTTGGTTCGTCTAGTAGCAGAACGTTTGCCGAGGAGACGACCAGTGAGGCAAGTGCCAAACGGGTTTTTTCTCCACCGCTCAACACGCCAGCGGGTTTATCAACGTCGTCACCGGTGAAGAGAAACGAACCTAGAACTTTTCGAGCGTCTGTGTCGGCTAGGTGTGGTGCCGAGCGCTGCATGTTCTGCAAGACCGTCTTAGAAACGTCAAGGGTTTCGTGCTCTTGGGCGAAATAGCCAACCTTTAGCCCGTGACCCTCAATGATCTCGCCTGTGTCTGGCTTATCGATTCCTGCGAGCATGCGCAGCATTGTCGTCTTGCCAGCACCGTTTAGACCAATGATGACAACCTTGCTGCCCTTATCGATGGCAAGGTCTACCGCGGTAAAAATCTCCAACGAGCCATAGCTCTTACTCAGGTTGGTTGCCATCAATGGGGTCTTTCCGCAAGGTGCCGGATCGGGGAACTTAATTTTTGCCACTCGATCACTCTCGCGAACATCGTCGAGAGCACCGAGCAACTTCTCGGCTCGTTTAAACATCTGTTGGGCTGCTGACGCTTTTGATGCCTTCGCGCCGAACTTTGCCGCTTGCAGCCGCAAGGTTGCCGCTTGTTTCTCGGCACCGGCCCGCTCGCGCTTGCGACGTTCTTCGTCTGACTCGCGCTGCTTAAGGTAATTGCGCCAACCCATGTTGTAAACGTCAATCACACCGCGCATTGCATCGAGGTAAAAGATTCGGTTAACCGTTTCACCAATCAAATCAACATCGTGGCTGATAACGATTAGTCCACCGGCATAGGTCTTCAAGAAATCACGCAACCAAATAACTGAATCGGCATCGAGGTGGTTTGTTGGCTCGTCGAGAATCATGGTTTCTGCGTTACTAAACAGAATTCGAGCGAGCTCGATTCTGCGTCGCTGTCCACCAGAAAGCGTCTTTAGCGGCTGACTAAGAATGTGATCTTTCAATCCCAGGTTGCTTGCAATCGCCGCGGCTTCGGCTTCGGCGGCGTACCCACCCGATGCTTGAAACTGCTCTTCTAAGACCGAGTATCGGCGCATTGCCTTTTCATAGACGACCTCGTCGACGCTGCCCATGTCTAGCGCGGTCTGCTCGAGCTGCAACAAGATGCTTCCGAGTCCTCGAGCGTTAAGAATGCGGTTCTTGGCGAGCTCTTCTGGGTCTCCGCTGCGAGGGTCCTGCGGCAAATAACCGATCTCTCCGATGCGTTCAACTGTTCCGACGTCGGGTTGGCCATCACCGGCCAAAATCTTGGTGAGAGTTGTCTTGCCAGCGCCGTTGCGCCCAACTAGCCCGATTTTGTCTCCCCTGGCTACCCGAAAATTCACTTGCGACATGAGCACTCGAGCCCCAATGCGAATCTCGAGGTCAGTTACTGCAATCATGAATGCTCCAAAATGGGCGATGTAATACAGTGCAAATGAGTAGATGGGCTACAAAAGACCTAGTTTACAATTTACTTATCAATTTAAATTGGAGATTAAATGTCGTTTACCCTCGTCGCCAAGCCGACCATCGTTGACCGATTCATAAAGCGCAGCCTCGTCGCTGATATCGCTCTGGTTGTCTCAGGAGCCGCGCTCACCGCTGTTTCAGCTCAGATCTCCATACCCGCCTACCCGGTGCCATTCACCCTGCAGACGCTTGTGGTGCTGCTCGTGGGAGCTTCTCTCGGATCACGTCGCGGAATTCTCTCATTGGCACTCTATGCACTTGCCGGTTTTGCTGGCCTACCTGTTTTCGCACCGAAGGCTGATGGCAGCCACGCGGTTGGCTTCGAAGCACTAGCTGGTCCGACTGCAGGCTTCATCCTTGGATTTGTTGCTGCCGCCTTTGTGGTTGGTTTGCTGGCAGAACGCAAGTGGAGTTCGCATGTACTCAAGACTTTCGTTGCCTTTGTGGTTGGTTCCCTGGTGATCTACCTAATCGGTGTGCCGGTGCTTTCAAGTTTTGCATTCAAGGGTGACCTGGTTGCTGCCATCACCTACATGGTTCCATTCATGGTTTGGGATGTCGTCAAGGCAGTAATCGCCGCCGGTTTGTTGCCTGGTGCTTGGCTACTGGTCAAGAAAACGCAAAGCTAGAAGTTATTGAAAAAGGACCTCCGAGTGGAGGAATTTTTATTATTGGCTAGATAGAGAAACCGATTGCTCGCATTTGTTCTCTGCCGTCGTCTGTGATTCGCTCAGGACCCCATGGTGGCATCCAAACCCAGTTGATGCGAAAAGCATCTACAACCCCATCGAGAGCCTCTGCTGTCTGCTCTTCGATAACATCTGTCAGCGGACAACCAGCCGAGGTCAATGTCATGTTGATCAAAAGGCTCTTGTCGTCTTCAGATTCGAAAAGGTCGTAGATCAAACCAAGGTCGTAAATGTTTACGCCAAGCTCAGGGTCGATGACCTCTTTTAAAGCTTCGACAACTTGATCGTGCTTTTGCGGGCTCAGTTCTAGAGGCATTTAGACCTTCAAGTACCTGTCGTAGCCCTCGGCCTCGAGACGCTCTGCCAGCTCTGGACCGCCCTCTTCGGCGATCTTGCCTGCCACGAATACGTGCACGTAGTCAGGCTTGATGTAGTTCAAAATACGGGTGTAGTGAGTGATTAGAAGCACACCAAAGCCGTTGGTCTGCTTGATTCTGTTGACTCCCTCGCTAACCACTCTCAGAGCGTCTACGTCGAGCCCCGAGTCAGTTTCGTCAAGAATGGCAAACTGTGGCTTTAGCAATTCGAGCTGAAGAATCTCGTGGCGCTTCTTCTCGCCACCCGAAAAACCTTCGTTGACGTTGCGCTCGGTGAAGTCTGAATCCATTTTTAGATTTGACATGGCTTCGCGAACCTCGGTGATCCATGGGCGAATAGCCGGTGCTTCACCGGTGATTGCGGTCTTTGCTGTTCGCAAGAAGTTGCTGACAGAAACACCTGGAATCTCTACCGGGTACTGCATGGCCAAGAAGAGGCCCGCGCGAGCTCTCTCGTCAACGCTCATCTCGAGCACATTTTCACCATCCAGCGAAATCTCACCTTCGGTGACCGTGTATTTTGGGTGGCCGGCGATTGTGTAAGCAAGTGTTGACTTGCCCGAACCGTTTGGCCCCATGATTGCGTGAGTTTCACCACTGCGAATGGTTAGGTCGACGCCCTTGAGAATCTCTTTGCTGCTCTGCTCGGTCTCAACTGAAACGTGCAGGTTTTTGATCTGTAGAATTGCCATTTTTCCTAAGCCTCGTACTCGACGAATACTTCGTCGTTCTCAATGATTACTTCGTATACACGGATTGGCTCGAAAGCCGGAAGAGTAGGTGTGCCGTCTTTGAATGAAAACTTGGCACCGTGAGACGGGCACTCTACATAGTCATTAGTAAAGTGAACGAAATCCTCGAGGTTTGGCTGGTTGTGTGCGGTTAGCGAGATGCTCTCGTGTGAACACATGTCAGCTACCACATGGTAGTTTCCGTCTTTTGATCTGAAAATTGCGAGCACGTCGTCACCCATTGTTGCTCGGGTGTAAGCACCTTTTGCCAGATCTTCGACGCCGCAGATTCGAATTGCCATTAGTTATTGCTCCTCGTAAGTTCGAGCTCGATTGAAGTATTGAGTCGGGTTTCGATTGACTCGATGCCAATTTGTTGAATTATTTCGTTCAAAAAGCCGCGCACTACTAGTCGGCGTGCGTCTAGCTCGTTAATTCCGCGCGCCTGCAGATAAAAGAGCTGTTCGTCATCGAATCGACCGGTTGCGCTGGCGTGACCAGCGCCTTCAATCTCGCCGGTTTCAATCTCTAGGTTAGGAACAGAGTCGGCTCGCGCCCCATCGGTTAGCAGCAAATTACGGTTGAGCTCGTACGTGTCTGTGCCCTCCGCGGCCTTGCGAATCAGCACATCGCCAATCCAGACGGTGTGAGCACCCTTGCCCTGCAGTGCGCCCTTGTAGGTTACGCGCGACTTGCAGTTGGCTACGGCGTGATCGACATAGCTTCGGTGCTCTAGATGCTGACCGGCGTCAGCAAAGTAGATGCCCAGAAGTTCGACCTCTGCGCCCGGAGCCGTGAACTCGGCTGTCGGGGTGATTCGCACGGTTTTGCCACCGAGCGAAACCACCACGTGCTTTAGCCTTGAATTGCGACCAAGTCTCGCAAACTGGGCAGAGGTGTGAACCGATTCGTCATTCCAGTCTTGAATAGAAACCAAGGTGAGTGAGCTCTCGTCGCCGACCAGAATCTCAACGATCTCTGCGAGGTTGCCGGTGCCGGTGTGGTCGATGACCACGGTTCCGCGTGAGTGAGTTTTGCTCTGCACGATTAGGTGGGCGGCGCTCGAGGCTGAGACATCTTTGATGCTCAAAAATGCGGGCTCACTCGCCTCGCCCGAAAGAGTGATCTTCAGGGAGGAGTCAGCCGCTGCCCAGGCATTTGCAGTTGGCAAATCCTCTGGCAATCCGGCGGTGCCGAATGAAGGGTCACTTGCGTCGACCACTTCGGCTGTGAATTCTGCCGGTGCAACTAACTGCAGATCTGTCGAGACGTTGTTAAGAACGCCTGTGTCTAGGCCGCCGAGTCGATTCGAGTCTAGGTAACGCCACTGATCGTCGCGGCCATCGATTTGAGTGTGGTCGCTTGGATTAACCGAGCGAAGTCGCTCGCTGCGGGTTTGCAATGGAACGTCTGAACCGCCGTGCGTATGGCCCTTGCTTGCCGCATGAAGAATCGGGTCAGTCATTAACCAACTGCCCCTTCCATCTGCATCTGAATGAGCTTGTTGAGCTCGAGCGCATATTCCATTGGCAGTTCTTTTGCGATTGGTTCGATAAAGCCGCGAACAATCATGGCCATGGCTTCATCTTCAGGAAGGCCTCGCGACTGCAGATAGAAGAGCTGCTCGTCGCTAATTCTCGAGACAGTCGCCTCGTGGCCCATGCTGACATCGTCTTCGCGAACATCTACAGAAGGGTATGTGTCGCTTCGAGAAATGGTGTCTACCAGCAGCGCGTCACAACGAACCGTGTTGGCACTGTGGTGAGCACCAGCAGCAACCTTGATCTCACCGCGGTAAGAGGTTCGTCCTCCGCCTCGAGCGATTGACTTCGAAATGATCGAAGATGAGGTGTGAGGAGCGAGGTGAATCATTTTTGCTCCGGCGTCTTGGTGCTGGCCTTCACCTGCGAAGGCAACCGAAAGTGTCTCTCCTCTTGCGTACTCGCCAGCAAGAATGATTGACGGGTACTTCATGGTCACCTTTGAACCGATGTTTCCGTCGACCCACTCCATGGTTGCGCCCTCGTGTGCGATGGCTCGCTTGGTTACTAGGTTGTAGACGTTTGTTGACCAGTTCTGAATTGTTGTGTAACGCACGCGAGCGTTCTTCTTCACAATGATTTCGACAACGGCCGAGTGCAACGAGTCGCTGTTATAAATAGGTGCAGTGCAACCCTCGATGTAGTGCACATAAGAACCCTCGTCTGCGATGATCAGGGTGCGTTCAAACTGCCCCATGTTCTCGGTGTTGATTCGAAAGTAAGCCTGAAGTGGAATCTCTACGTGTACGCCCTTTGGAACGTAGACGAAACTTCCGCCAGACCAAACCGCGGTGTTGAGGGCGGCAAATTTGTTGTCGCCGGTAGGAATGACGGTGCCAAAGTATTCCTGGAAAATCTCCGGGTGCTCTTTTAGCGCGGTATCCGTGTCAAGAAAAATCACGCCTTGCTTTTCAAGTTCTTCGTTGATCTGGTGGTAAACCACCTCAGATTCATACTGCGCAGCAACTCCGGCAACCAGTCGCGAACGTTCGGCCTCTGGAATACCCAGACGCTCGTATGTGTTGCGAATGTCCTCAGGAAGGTCTTCCCAGCTCTGAGCCTGCTTCTCGGTTGAACGCACAAAATACTTGATGTTGTCGAAGTCAATGCCGCTCAGGTCACTGCCCCATGCCGGCATCGGTTTGCGTTCGAAAAAGTTGTATCCCTTTAGTCGGGTTTCGAGCATCCAGTCTGGTTCGCTCTTCTTGCCCGAGATGTCGCGTACGACATCCTCGTTAATGCCACGCTTGGCAGTTGTTCCGGCAGCATCGCTGTCTGACCACCCAAATTCGTAGACGCCTAGCGAATCAAGCTCTGATCGGTCAACGGTGTCGGTCACTGTGGTCTCCTTCTCGGGCGCGAATGTTCATTTCGACCCAATTTTTAGAACAATCGATTCTCAGCAACATTCCCGAACCGAAGCGTGGGCTTCTGGTTCGCTCTAATCTGTTGCCTGCTATGCGAAACTAGTTTTCTAGCGCATTGCTGAATCTGGGAACAAGTCTAACCTTTGCGCTGTTTATCTGACTAGACCCTACGAGAGGCTTAGATTGTTTCTGTTTTCAGCCGCACGAGTCAAACTCTATGTTTGGCTGTCGCTAGCCAGCCAGATTCTGATCGTGGTCACCGGCGGTGCTGTGCGCCTGACGGCCTCTGGGCTCGGCTGCCCAACCTGGCCAAAGTGCACTGATGATTCACTCACCAATGTCCCCGAGCAGGGAATCCATGGATTCATTGAGTTCGCGAATCGCCTGCTTACATTTGTGCTCATCATTATTGCTCTGTTGACCTTCATCGCGATATGGCGAATCGGAAAATCGAATCGCAAGGGACTGGTCTGGCCTTCACTGACTCTTGGTCTTGGCATTTTCGCCCAGGCGATTGTCGGCGGCATAAGTGTTCTGACCAACCTGAACCCCTGGGTCGTTGGTCTGCATTTCATTGTCAGCACAATTCTTATTGCCATCGCATCGATTCTGGTCTGGCGGTTCTATAAGCCTCAACACCAGCCCGTCCCCTATTCCGTTTTTAGATTGACACCATTGGTTTCACTGAGCGGATTTTTTGCTCTTGTCGTTGGAGTGATTGTGACCGGTGCAGGTCCGCATGCGGGCGATGCAAACGCGCCGCGAAATAATCTCGATCTCGAGGTGCTGCAGCATCTGCATAGCTATCCGGGCTATGTCTCAATCACCCTCACGCTCACAACTTTCTTGCTTTTGCAGCGAGTCAACAAAGATTCGGCAGTTAGTCGAGCAACGCGAATCACTCTCGGGTTACTCGTCGCACTCGCTGTGCAAGCGCTGATTGGAATAATTCAGGCTCGCACGGGTGTTCCTCCGATTCTGGTTGGTTTGCACATGCTTGGCGCATCGGTTGTTGCCAGCCTGCTGACCTTTCAGTGGCTTGCGGTTAGAGCGAAGTAAAAATGGCGAGGGTCTTTTGGTTTAGGCGCGATCTTCGACTGCAAGACAACGTTGCGCTCAATGTGGCTGTTAGCGCGGCCGCCGACGATGGCGACGACCTGGTAGCTCCTGTATTTGTCGTTGATCTTGAATGCTTTGAGAGCCTGAGCGCAGTTCGGCAGCACTCATTAGTTGAGTCGCTAGATTCACTTGGCGCTTCGCTAAATCGAAAACTAACCATTCGTCACGGCCGTTCTCTCAACGGTCTGGCTAAAGAACTAGTTCTAACCGCACTGGCTGCTAAGGCAGCTGTCGTTCACGCGACCCGAGCTTTCGATCCTGACGGAATTGCCGAGCAGAACGCCGTCGGTCTTGCCCTTGCCGAGGCCGGTGTTTTTCTTCAATTAGACGACAGCAATTATGCGGTTGCGCCAGGTATGGTCAACAAACCTGATGGCACTCCCTATCGTGTATACACGCCCTTTTACAAGCTCTGGTCCACCCTTGCAACTCATGCACCGGTCGAGTTTAAGTCACCTAAGGTCGACTGGCTCGAGCCAATCGAGTGCATGGGGCGACCGGTTGCCACCCAACCCAGTCCGTTCAAGATTCGTGCCGGTGAAGCCTTCGCATTGAGAACATTTGAGCGATTCTTGACCAGGGCAATCGATCGCTATGACGAAGACCGAAACCGAGCCGACCTGAGTGGAACCTCACATCTGTCGCACGCGCTAGCTCATGGTGAAATACATCCGCGCACCATTCTGGCAAGGCTCGGCGATTCGAGCGGCGAAATTGTTTTTGCAAAAGAGATTTGCTGGCGTGAATTTTACGCCGATGTCCTGTTTAGAAATCCCGAATCGCTTCACGATTACTATGACGCTCGTTACGCACAGATGCGATACGACACCGGTGCGCAAGCGCAGAAAAAACTTGAGGCATGGAAACTTGGCAAAACCGGTTATCCAATGGTTGACGCCGGAATGCGCCAGTTGATTGCCGATGGTTGGATGCACAACAGGGTGCGAATGATCGTTGCGTCGTTTCTAGTTAAAGATCTTCATCTTGAGTGGCAAAGTGGAGCACAGCATTTCGAATACCTGTTATCTGATTTCGATCCTGCATCGAATGCACACGGATGGCAGTGGACGGCCGGTAGCGGAACTGACGCAAGCCCATACTTCAGGGTCTTCAACCCAATCACTCAGGGGCAAAAGTTTGACCCGAATGGTGACTACGTTCGCAAGTATATTCCCGAGCTCAGGCACATCGCCGGAGCAGAAGTTCATGAGCCTTGGAATTTGATCAATGGCTTAGACGGTGGATATCCTGCGCCGATTGTTGATCATGCGACCGAAAGGGTCGAAGCCCTTGCTCGACTGGAAGAAATCAAGAAGCAAGGCTAGAAGTTAATCAGCGGGTCGACCGCTATGGCGATAAACAAAACCGTCAAATAGCTAATCGAACCGTGAAAGAGTTTCATCGGGTTCTTAACTTCTCCCCTGGATCCCTCGCGTTGCAAGCGATAACTTTCGAGCATGAACCAGATTCCACCGACAATCGCAACCGAACTGTAAATCCATCCCATTTCGCCAAGTGGAATGAGCAGCAGGCTCGAGACAATCATTGCCCATGAGTAGAGCACAATTTGAATTCCAACGGTTTTCGAGTTGCGCACGACCGGCAACATTGGCACTCCGGCTGCAGCGTAATCATCTTTGTAGCGCATCGATAGTGGCCAATAGTGCGGTGGTGTCCAGAGGAAAATAATCAGGAAGAGCATCCAAGCCGCTGGCGAGAGTGTGTTGGTGACTGCCGCCCAGCCGATTAGAACCGGCATTGCCCCGGCAGCCCCACCCCAGACGATGTTTTGCGGGGTGCGACGCTTGAGCAGCATCGTGTAGATCAAGACGTAGAAGAGAATGGCTCCCAGTGAGAGCAGAGCTGACAGCCAGTTGACCAGCAATCCAAGCCAGAGAACCGAACCAGCGCCAATTGCGTAGGCAAAGACAAGGGCTTCTGGCTTGCTGAGTTCTCCGGTGACCAGTGGCCGCTTGCTAGTTCTGCCCATAAGTTTGTCGATGTCGGCATCGATATAGCAGTTGAACGCGTTTGCCGAACCGGCGCTCAGGGCTCCGCCGACGAGGGTGGCCAGCACCAGCCAAAGATTTGGTAGACCGCCATTGGCCAAAATCATTGTGGGCACGGTTGTGATCAGAAGAAGTTCAATGACTCTGGGCTTGGTTAGCGCAAAAAAGGCCTTTGCCTTGCCGAAAAACGTCATTTTTGCGGGCTTTTGCAGGGTTTCAACTGAAGAAGTCATTTCAATTAAGTCTAAGCGAATTGCCGCATCCGCTATTCCTGAGCGCTCTCGGCTGGCAATTAGACTACATAAGCAATCAATTCGAGACCTAATGCGTCTCAAGATTCGGCAATGACGCCTTAATCAAAATTCAGAATCGAAGGAGCTGTCTTGTCAGCATTCCAATGGACCGAACTCGACTCAAGGGCGGTAGACACCGCCCGAGTGTTAGCAGCAGACGCTGTCGAAAAAGTGGGCAACGGACATCCGGGCACCGCAATTTCGCTAGCGCCGGTCGCCTACCTACTTTTCAACAAGGTCATGCGACATGACCCGAGTGACGAAAAGTGGTTGGGTCGAGACCGATTCATTTTGTCTGTCGGACACAGTTCCCTCACTCTCTATAACCAGCTTTATCTGCACGGATACGGCCTCGAGTTGGATGATCTCAAAGCTTTGAGAACCTGGGGGTCGCTAACGCCCGGTCACCCCGAGTTCGGTCACACCAAGGGCGTTGAAATTACCACCGGACCACTGGGGCAGGGTCTCGCCTCTGCGACCGGTTTTGCTTATGCCGCAAGGTTCGAGCGAGGATTGTTTGACGCAACCGCACCTGCTGGAACTTCGCCCTTCGACCACTTTGTCTATGTAATCGCCGGTGACGGTGACATGCAAGAAGGCGTGACCGCTGAAGCGGCGTCACTCGCAGGACACCAAAAGCTTGGAAACCTGGTTGTTATCTACGACTCAAACCAGATTTCAATCGAAGACGACACAGACATTTCGTTTACCGAATCTGTCAGCGCGCGTTACGAATCATACGGTTGGCAAACCCAGACCGTCGACTGGAAAAAGACCGGAAACTACGTAGAGGACGTTGCCGAACTATATGAGGCCATTCAAAAAGCCAAAGCAGAAACCGACAGGCCCTCACTTATCATTCTTCGAACCATTATTGGTTGGCCTTCACCAAAGAAACAGAACAGCGGAAAAATTCACGGTTCGGCTCTCGGTGCAGAGGAGCTGGCCGGATTGAAGACCGCTCTAGGTTTTGATCCGAGTAAAAACTTTGACGTTGCCGATGAAATAATCGCTCACACCCGCGCATACCAAAAGCACGCAGACCAGGTTCGTGCAGAGTGGCAATCGGAATTCGACAAGTGGTCAAACCAGAATCCGGATGCCAAGAAGCTTCTCGACCGAGTGACATCAGGAAAGACTCCGAAAGAACTCGAGTCTGCGCTGCCGTCGTTTGAAGGTGGCACCGAAGTCTCAACTCGCGCGGCCTCTGGAAAAGTAATCAACGCGATTGCGGCCGTAATGCCAGAGCTTTGGGGTGGTTCGGCCGATCTCGCCGAGTCAAACCTCACCACAATCAACGGCGCTAAGTCTTTTGTTCCGGCACAGTGGTCGACACACGAGTGGAGTGGCGACATCTATGGTCGCGTTCTACACTTCGGCATCAGAGAGCACGCCATGGCTGCGATTCTCAATGGAATTGCACTGCACGGAAACACCAGAGCTTTCGGCGGCACCTTCTTGATTTTCAGCGACTACATGCGCCCAGCTGTCCGACTAGCCGCACTAATGAAGACGCCAAGCATATTCGTCTGGACCCACGACTCGGTTGCACTCGGTGAAGATGGCCCAACCCATCAGCCAATCGAGCAATTAGCGACCCTGAGGGCGATTCCACAACTGGACATCGTTCGCCCCGGTGACGCAAACGAAACCGCCTATGCCTGGAAGACAATGCTCGAGCGCAGAGAAGGCCCTGCCGGAATCGCTCTGACCAGACAGAACATCGCGGTGTTCCCTCGCGGTGAGGCAGACGAAACAGGTGCCATCTATGCGGGTGCTGAGCTAACCGCTAGAGGCGCTTACACACTCGTGGATGCAGCCAATGGCAAGCCAGAACTGATCATCATCGCAACCGGCTCTGAGGTTCAATTAGCTGTTGCCGCGCGATTGCAACTAGAGGCCGACGGAATCGCTACTCGCGTTGTGTCTGCACCTTGTCTTGAGTGGTTCGACGAGCAGTCGGCAGATTACCGCGAAAGCGTTTTGCCATTCTCTGTTCGCGCCCGTGTTTCAGTCGAAGCTGGTTTGAGTCTCGGCTGGAGCAAGTATGTTGGGCCATTCGGTCGCTCGGTATCGATTGAGCACTTCGGTGCGTCGGCAGACTACAAGACCCTGTTCCGCGAGTTTGGTATGACCACCGAGTCAGTGGTTGCCAAAGCTCGCGAATCAATCACAGCTGCAAAATAATTTAGAACAGAAAGCAAGGATTCAAAATGAGCACTCCCCTGGAACAATTAGCGGCCAACGGCGTCAGCATCTGGCTCGACGACCTATCGCGAAGCAGAATTCGAAGTGGGCAACTTGCCGAGCTGATCTCGAGTCGTTCGGTTAGCGGAGTCACAACCAACCCGACCATTTTTGCCGGAGCTCTAGCCAAGGGTGAAGGCTACGCAGACCAGGTTGCACAACTTGCTGGTGCTGGCGCAGACGCATCAAAGGCAGTCTTTGAAATAACCACCCAGGATGTTGCCGAGGCATGCGATGTCTTCGCAGAGGTTTATGCGGCGACCAACGGCTTCGACGGTCGAGTTTCGATCGAGGTCGAGCCCGGTCTTGCCAACGACACAGCGGCAACGGTGGCTCAGGCCAAGCAGCTTTTCGCCAAGGTTAATCGCGAGAACGTGATGATTAAGATTCCGGCAACCAAGGCTGGCCTGGCTGCAATCACCGATGTCATTGCCGAGGGCATAAGTGTCAATGTGACTTTAATCTTCTCGTTGCAGCGCTATCGGGAGGTTATCGCCGCCTACATCGCCGGAATCGAGAAGGCGAAGGCTAGCGGTCACGACATTTCGAAGATTCACTCGGTTGCTTCTTTCTTCGTTTCGCGAGTAGACCTTGAAATCAACAAGCGACTCGACGCAATTGGCACGACAGATGCCAAGACGCTCAAGAACAAGGCTGCCCTTGCCAACGCAAGACTCGCCTACCAGGTCTTCGAACAATCGTTTGCAACCGCCGAATGGGCTGTTCTAGCCGACCAGGGGGCAAACGTGCAGCGACCGCTGATGGCTTCGACCGGAGTAAAAGACCCTGCACTTCTCGACACGCTTTATGTCACCGAGCTGGTTGCGCCGCAGCTGGTCAACACCATGCCCGAGAAAACCATGGAGGCGGTATTCGATCACGGTGTGGTTCCGGCCGGATCAATCACGAATCGCTATGAGGAGTCGACCATGATTCTCTTGGCAGTTGCAGCCGTTGGCGTCGACTATGACGTTGTCACCGAATTGCTCGAACAAGAAGGCGTAGACAAATTCGTGGTCTCTTGGGCCGAACTGCTTGAATCTGTCACCACTGCACTTAATTCTTCGAAGTAAGGAAACCATGTCGTCTCTGAAAGTTGTTGTTGGAGGTTCAGCCTCTGCGGCAGTCGCCAACAACATCACGGATTTGGTGACAGATCGGGTTGCCAGTCGTATAGCCGCCAAAGACTTCACGCTGTGGGGAAAAGATGCAGAGGCTGAATCTTCAATTCGACTCGGCTGGGTAAGCTCTGCCCTGGACTCTCAACCACTGGTTTCAGAGATTCTCGCTCTTCGTGCCGAATTTGCAGCCAAGGGCGTGACTCGTTTTGTGCTTTGCGGAATGGGTGGCTCTTCTCTAGCTCCCGAAGTTATAACTCGCAGTGCCAATGTTGAATTGGTTGTGCTCGATTCAACTAATGCCGACCAAGTCGGTCACGCTCTGTCAGTAGACATTGAAAAAACTGCCGTGATTGTCTCTTCGAAATCTGGCTCGACGGTCGAAACCGATTCGCAGAAACGTGTTTTCGAGAAAGCCTTCACCGACGCGGGCATCGATAAGACAGATCGAATCGTTGTCGTTACCGACCCTGGCTCACCAATGGAGGCAGCAGCCAAAGCCGATGGGTATCGGGTTTTCAACGCAGACCCAACTGTCGGCGGTCGCTATAGCGCTTTGACGGCTTTTGGCCTGGTTCCTTCCGGGCTCGCGGGCGTCGATATTCAAGCTTTGCTTGATTCGGCCAATTCGGTAAGCGAGTTGCTTTCGCGAGACGCAGAAGCAAACCCCGCACTTATTCTTGGAGCGGCTCTTGGCGCAACCCCCGGAGAGTATGGCATTCGAGACAAGGTTGGAATCGTTTCAGATGGCACCTCGATAGTAGGTTTCGGTGATTGGGCCGAGCAACTTATTGCAGAGTCAACCGGAAAACTCTCAAAGGGTGTGTTGCCTATCGTGCTCGCACCAAACAGTGCCGAGCTCAACAACGGTCTCGCCGACCTGCTAGCCATTCGAGTCGTTGCAGACGCCACAACCGTAAAGGGAGACGAGGTCGCAGTGTCTGGTGACCTCGGAGCTCAATTCATGCTTTGGGAGTATGCGACCGTTATTGCCAGCCGATTGATTGGCATTAATCCCTTCGATCAGCCAGATGTCGAGTCTGCAAAAATCTCTGCCAGAGCAATGCTTGAGCAACGTGATGAAATTGCGCCGGCTCTCTTTAGCGAGAGTGGCATTGAGGTTCGCGCAAATGCTCTTTCTCTTGCGGGCGTTGATTCCGTCAAACAGGCCGTTGCTGCCTTGCTGAAGAAGCTCGACAGTGACGATGGTTATGTTTCGATTCACGCCTACCTAGACAGAACCTCGGTTCCTGAGGCGCATGACCTGAGAGAGCTGTTTGCCATCAGCTCGCGCAGACCCGTAACTTTCGGTTGGGCACCGCGCTTTTTGCATTCGACTGGCCAGTATCACAAGGGTGGCCCTGCGCAGGGAGTCTTCTTGCAGATTGTGTCAGCTGCAAAGAATGACATTTCAGTGCCAGGACGAGACTTCACCTTCGGTGAACTTATTGCATCGCAAGCCGCTGGCGATGCCAAGGTCTTGGCCGATCAGGGTCGACCAGTTCTGACTTTGACTCTTGCCGATGCAACAGCTGGCATCGAAGTCATCAAGCGAATTTTCGGCTAGAGAGAGAACAATGAGCCCAGTAAAACTAGGTCCCTCGAAGAATCCACTTCGAGATCCTGACGATCGCCGCCTCAATCGCATCGCCGGGCCGAGTAGCCTCATCATTTTTGGTGTCACCGGAGACCTATCGCGTAAGAAATTGATGCCGGCTGTCTATGACCTTGCTAATCGAGGGCTATTGCCCCCTGGCTTCGCGCTGGTCGGCTTTGCCAGGCGCGACTGGGAGAACCAAGATTTCGGTGCAGTGGTGAAAGAAGCGGTTCAAGAGTATGCCCGAACACCATGGAGCGAAGAGGTTTGGCAGCAGTTAGCAAGCGGTATTCGTTTTGTCTCGGGCGAATTCACAGACGACTCTGCATTTGATCGACTCAAGAAAACCATCGAAGACTTGGACGCGCAAAGAGGAACCAACGGCAACCACGCCTTCTATCTATCAATTCCGCCCAAGGCATTCGAGATTGTCTGCCAGCAACTATCTAGAAGCGGCCTGGCGCAAGCCAAACCAGATGAATTCCGCCGCGTCGTAATTGAAAAACCATTCGGGCACAATCTGGCATCTGCGCGGGAGCTAAACGCCGTGGTGGAATCAGTATTTCCAGCTGACTCGGTATTCAGAATTGACCACTACCTGGGCAAAGAGACGGTTCAGAACATTCTGGCTTTGCGGTTTGCCAACCAGCTCTTCGAGCCGCTGTGGAACGCGAACCACATCGACCACGTGCAAATCACCATGGCCGAAGATATCGGGGTTGGCGGTCGAGCGGGCTACTACGACGGAATCGGTGCAGCAAGGGACGTAATTCAGAACCACTTGCTGCAGTTGCTCGCACTAACCGCAATGGAAGAGCCAGTTTCGTTTGACGCCGCCGACTTGCGCGCCGAGAAAGAAAAGGTGCTCTCGGCCGTAACTCTGCCCGCTGACCTTTCGTTGCACACCGCTCGTGGTCAGTACGCAAGTGGCTGGCAAGGCGGCGAGCAGGTTACTGGCTTTCTCGCAGAAGAAGGTATGAACCCTAAGTCAGTCACCGAGACCTTCGCTTCTATGCGACTAGACATCAACACTCGAAGGTGGGCCGGGGTGCCCTTCTATCTGCGTGCCGGCAAACGCCTGGGTCGACGTGTCACTGAAATTGCAGTCGTCTTTAAGCGCGCACCTCAGCAACTGTTTGCCGAATCGCAAACATCGGCTCTTGGCCAGAACGCTCTGGTTATTCGAGTGCAGCCCGACGAAGGCATAACCATTCGCTTCGGTTCAAAGGTTCCTGGCGTTGGAATGCAGGTTCGAGACGTGACCATGGACTTCGGCTATGGCCACGCCTTTACCGAGGCAAGTCCAGAGGCCTACGAACGACTGATTCTCGATGTACTTCTTGGTGATCCTCCCCTGTTTCCGAGGCATGAAGAGGTTGAACTCTCTTGGAAGATTCTCGACCCGATCGAAGAGTTCTGGGCAAAAAAGGGAAAACCAGAGCAGTATCTTCCGGGCTCTTGGGGTCCGGCATCAGCCGATGCAATGATGAAGCGTGACGGCAGAGCTTGGAGAATTCCGTGATTAAAAACCTTCCGAACACCACGGTCAGCAAAGTATCGAGAGCTCTTGTTGAGCTGCGCGAAGAGGGAGGCGTAGTTGCTCTCGGTCGCGTGCTGACCCTGATAATTCAAACCAAATTCAGCGGTGTCGAAGACGCGGTGAAGGCGGCAAACGAGTCTTCGCGTGAGCATCCGTGTCGAATCATTGTGTTGGCCGAAGATGACTCTAAATCAAAGGCAGCTTCGAAACTTGACGCTCAGATTCGTGTTGGAGGTGATGCCGGAGCCTCAGAGGTAATCGTTCTGCGAGCCTATGGTGAGGCGGCTAAGCATTCGGCGGGGCTGGTCACCGGACTACTTCTTCCGGATGCGCCTGTTGTCGCCTGGTGGCCAGGCGAAGCGCCGGAGGTTACTTCTGCATCACCAATCGGCAAGATTGCCACTCGACGGATAACCGATGCAGCTTCGCAGAAAGACCCGCACGCTTTTCTCAAGAAGCTCTCGAAGAGTTATGCGCCCGGTGACAGCGATTTTGCTTGGACTCGAATTACCCTTTGGCGTGCCCAGTTAGCGGCAATTCTCGATCAGCCGCCTTACGACCCGATTACCTCAATTGAAGTCACTGGCGCAATCGACTCGCCATCGACAGACCTTCTGGCAACCTGGCTTGAAATGCAACTCAAGGTCGAAGTTATTCGCATCAGAACCATTCGCGGTAAGGCCGTGTCAGGCATTCGTGGCGTGAAATTGTTTAGAAAATCTGGCGATATCGAAATCGTTCGTCTCGTTCCAGACGTGGCAACCCTAATTCAACCCACACAGCCAACCCGTGAAATTTCGCTGCCTCGCCGATCTTCGCGCGACTGTCTAAGTGAAGACCTGCGCCGTCTTGATCCCGATGATCTTTTCGGCAAGGTAATCACTAAGGGTTTCGCTTCTTCAAAGAAGCCAAAACTGAGCACCTTGGCTAAAAAAGTAGTTGTGAAGGCCACCGGCAAGAGATGAGCAACGTTGTAGTCAATCGACTCGAGGACGCAGCCGGTGTCGCTGAAGCAGCTGCCGAGTATTTCATTGGCCGGCTGGCGAGTCTAATTGCCACAAAGCCAATCGTCCACGTTCAGTTGACCGGTGGCACCGTCGGCATCGCGACTCTTGCAGCCATTGCCGATCGCGAAGACACCCACCTGCTCGACTGGTCGAGTGTGCATGTTTGGTGGGGTGACGAGCGCTTTGTTGCGGCCGAATCAAACGATCGCAACGCGGTTCAAGCTCGCCATGCACTGCTCAGCAAAATTGCAATTGCCGAAGCCAACATTCACGAGTTTCCATCTACCGACTCCGGGCTAGACCTGGATCAAGCAGAACATCTCTTTTCGGCCGAACTGGTTCTGCTCAAACCACAATTCGACTTGGCATTTGTCGGCATGGGGCCTGACGGGCACGTGTGCTCACTTTTTCCTGGTAAACCAGAACCTAAGCCTGAGGCAATGGTTCTAGCGGAGCACGACTCTCCCAAACCACCGGCGCAGCGATTATCTTTCAGTTACGAAGTTATGAACTCGGTCGACGAAATTCTTTTTGTGGTTGCCGGAGCAGACAAATCAGCAGCCGTTAAACAGGTGTTTGATGTGGATGCCGAAAAGTTGCCGGCCGCCCGCCTGAGAGGCCGTGAGAAAACAATTTGGTTTATTGATCAGGCTGCTGCTAACGAAACCTGGGGCTGCTAGTTACTTTTTGCCAGCCAACTTCTTGGCGGCAGACTTCTCAAGTTTCTCTGCAGCGAGGGCTGCGGCTGCGGCCGCAATTCGCTTAGCCTTGATAAGCGCGATTGCCTCTTCAAGAAGCTGCTTTGCCTCGAGGTCTGTGCGACGCTCTTTTACGTAGGCTAGGTGAGTTTTGTAAGGCTCGTGCTTAGAGTTTGATGGCGGATTTGCCTGGTCTAGGCCAGCCGGAAGTCCGCAGTTGGGGCAATCGATCTCTACCGGAAGTTCTTCGACCTCAACGTTCGATGCAAATGCTGGGCTTTGAACGTGGCCCATGACGCAATAATAGTTGCGAACTACTCGGTCAGCTTTAAAGCCGCGATCTTCTTCGCCCATCGGTCCGGCGCCAACGCGAGAGCCACGGATTGCTGATCCCCCATTGGTAGCCATTTTCGTTCCTTAGACCAGTGCGAATCTTGTGAACAAGCCGAGCGTGATGATAACAACTATCCAGACGATGCCCAGAATTATAGTTACTCGGTTCAGGTTGCGCTCTGCTACGCCAGACGAACTCATGGTGCTGGTCACGCCGCCACCAAACATGTCGCTTAGGCCACCACCGCGCCCCTTGTGCAAGAGAATCAGCAGGGTGAGCAAAAGGCTGGTGATAGCCAAGAGCACCTGTAGAGCGATTTGTAGAGCAGCCATTTATTCCTCAGTTTCTAAATCTAGAAAATTATACGCCGATGTGCTTCTGGAAGCGCGCTATCCCGCTGAATTCGACTACATCCAGGCTAGCGCCGCCAACTAGAACCCCGTCAACCTCAGGGCTTCGAAGGAATCCGGCCACATTGGCAGCCTTTACCGATCCACCATAGAGAATCCGAGTTGCCGCTGCCACGTCGGTTCCGTGGGCCTCTGCGATGGCTTCTCGAATTTTTGCGCAGACGGTAGCAGCCTCTTCGGGGCTTGCTACCTTTCCGGTGCCTATGGCCCAGACGGGCTCATAGGCGATAACGAACTCGCCAAGCGCTGCATGGCCTTGAAGGGCTGCGAGAGTCTGACGAATCGGCACCGCGGCTTGCCCCTCGCTCTCGAGTTGTTCTAGAGTCTCGCCCACGCAAATTACTGGAATCAGGTTGTGTTTGAAAGCCGACGCCGTCTTCGACTGAACGGTTGCATCGTCTTCGTTGTGGTACTGCCGACGCTCGCTGTGCCCGATAAGGACGTACTTCACGTCGAGCTTCTTTAGAAATGCACCAGAAACCTCGCCGGTGTAAGCACCGCTGTCAAACTTTGAGAGATCCTGTGCTCCGAGTCGCACTTCAAACTTGTCGGCGTCAATCAGAGTTTGCACTGTGCGCAGATCGGTGAATGGCGGAAAGACAGCGATTTCGGCCTTTGAATAGTCATGAGCCGCGTCTTTCAAAGACCAGGCCAGTTTCTGCACGAGCGCAATCGCTTGCTGGTGATCAAGGTTCATCTTCCAGTTTCCTGCGATTAGCGGAATTCGATTAGACATGAATTTCTCTCTCTACTTATGCCAGTACGTCAATGCCGGGCAAGCTCTTGCCCTCTAAAAACTCTAGGCTTGCTCCACCACCGGTCGAGATGTGACCGAATTGAGAATCTACGAATCCGAGGATGCGCACCGCGCCTGCTGAGTCCCCTCCGCCAACCACCGACAATCCAGAAACTTTGGTCAACGCTTCGGCAATGACTCGAGTGCCGTTTGCGAATTTCTCAATTTCGAAAACACCCATTGGGCCGTTCCAGAAAACCGTCTTTGCATCGCGAATCTCTTTCGCAAAATTCTCCGCCGACTCTGGTCCGATGTCTAGACCTAACCCTGATGCACCGAAATCTGTGTCTTCAATCTCGTTTGCCTTGGTAACGACAGTCTCGGCGTCAGCTCCAAACTTGCTCGCAACCACGATGTCGCTCGGCAGAACAACCTCAACTCCGAGGGCTTCGGCTCGAGATAAATACTCTCGACACACTTCGATCTGGTCTTGCTCTAGCAAACTAGCGCCAACTTTGAAGCCTTTGGCCGCCAAGAAGGTGAATAGCATTCCGCCACCGATAAGAAGTTTGTCGACCGTTGGCAGCAGGTGATCAATCACTGCCAGCTTGTCGCTAACCTTTGAGCCACCCAGAACGACCACATATGGGCGCTCTGCGCCGATGGTTAATCGGGTTAGCACTTCAAGCTCTTTTTCAATCAGCAGTCCTGCAGCGTTAGGCAGCAACTTGGCTAACTCATAGACGCTTGCCTGTTTACGATGCGCAACACCAAAGCCGTCGCTCACAAAGAAGTCACCGTACTCGGCAAGCTTGGCTGCGAATGCTTCGCGTTCCGAGGAGTCTTTGCTCGTCTCAGCCGCGTTGAATCGAAGGTTTTCGAGCACAACCACGGCACCAGGGGCCATAGCCTTCACAGCGCCGTGGGCCTCGCTGCCAACTGTATCGCTTGCGAAGAAGACATCCTGTTTAAGCAGCTCGCCTAAGCGTGCGGCGACAGGAGCAAGTGAATACTTCTCGTCTGCTTTGCCATCTGGGCGACCGAGGTGCGATATGACGACCACCATTGCGCCCTGTTCGACAAGTCGACTGATGGTAGGAACCGAGGCCACAATGCGACCGTCGTCGGTGATGCGACCGTTGTCTAGAGGAACATTCAAATCGCAACGTATTACTACGCGCTTGCCATCTAGTGACGGCAGGTCACCAAGATGTCGCATTAGAGTTTGCTGGCTACAAGCTGAGTGAGTTCAACCAAACGGTTCGAATAACCCCACTCGTTGTCGTACCAAGAACTGATTTTCACGGTTCTTCCGATTACCTTGATTAGACCGGCATCAACAATAGACGAGTGCGGGTCGGTGACAATGTCGCTAGAAACGATTTCGTCTTCTGTGTAAGCCAAGATTCCCTTGAGCGGCCCAGATGCGGCTGCCGCTTTGTAAGCCGCCTTAATTTCTTCAACCGTCACGTCAACCTTCGAAACCAAAGTCAGGTCGGTGATAGATCCGGTTGGAACCGGCACGCGTAACGCGTATCCGTCAAGTTTGCCCTTGAGCTCTGGCAAGACCAAGCCAATTGCCTTTGCGGCTCCGGTTGATGAAGGAACGATGTTGATTGCTGCGGCACGTGCACGGCGCAGGTCGCTGTGAGGGCCATCCTGCAGGTTCTGGTCGGCCGTGTAAGCGTGAATCGTGGTCATTAGACCGTTCTCAATTCCAAACTTGTCGTTGAATACCTTGGCAAAAGGTGCAAGACAGTTTGTTGTGCATGAAGCGTTTGAGATGATGTGATGCTTTGAACTGTCGTACTCGTGGTCGTTTACGCCCATTACGAAGGTTGCGGCATCGCCCGAAGCTGGTGCAGAGATGATTACCTTCTTGGCCCCGGCGGTGATGTGTGCCTGAGCGGCGGCTGCGTCGGTGAAGCGACCGGTCGATTCGATAACGATGTCAACACCAAGCTCTCCCCATGGAAGGTTGGCAGGATCGCGCTCGGCAAGAACCTTGATTACGTTTCCGCCGACGATAATATTCTGGCCATCGACGGTGATCTCTTGTGGTAGTCGCCCGGTGACAGAGTCATATTTCAAAAGGTGGGCCAGTGAGGCCGGGTCGCTCAGGTCGTTTACGGCAACGATCTCAAGCTCTGTGCCTTTGGCGAGCTCTGCTCGAAGGTAATTGCGGCCAATTCGGCCAAAACCATTGATTCCTACGCGAGTAGCCATTTGATCTCCAGATGATTGGGCGCCACCAGTATCGGCGCGGTAGACGGGGGTTTACCACGCATCATCGGGTGGAAAATCTAGGCCTAGCCTAGCAGCAGACCCTTTGTTTGCTTGCGAGCCGCCTCGAAACGAGCCTGCACGTCGCCCCAAGAGACGATGCTCCAGAAGGCCTTCACATAGTCGCCCTTGACGTTCAAGTAGTCGAGGTAGAAGGCGTGCTCCCACATGTCGAGCATCAATACCGGGATGGTTGCTGGCGCGACGTTGCCCTGCTGGTCATAAAGTTGCTCGATGACTAAGCGCTCGCCGAGCGAATCCCAGGCAAGAAATGCCCAGCCCGAACCCTGAATGCCCAATGCGGTCGCATTGAAGTGGGCTTGGAAGGCTTCAAATGAGCCAAAGAACTCTGTGATCGCAGCTGCAAGCTCACCCTCTGGGCGTCCCTCTGAATCTGGGGTTAGGTTTTTCCAGAAGATTGAGTGGTTGATGTGACCGCCAAGGTGAAAGGCGAGATCTTTCTGCAACTTGTTGATGTTTGCGAAGTCGCTCTTCTCGCGAGCTTCTTCGAGCGCTGCCAATGCCCCATTGATGCCGGCAACATATGCGGCATGGTGCTTGCTGTGATGCAGTTCCATGATCTTGCCCGAGATGTAAGGCTCGAGCGATCCGTAGTCGTAGGTTAGTTCTGGAAGTGTGTAGTTGCTCATAGTTTTGCTCCTTAGTTGAATGTAACTTTCAAAAGCTGCGGTTATTCCTGTTTAGTCGTCTAGGTCTTCGGGTAGGTCGGCGTCAGTGGCCGGAATTCCAAGTTCTTCGGCCTTTTTGTCGGCCATTGCCAGAAGTCTTCTGATTCGACCGGCCACGGCGTCCTTTGTCATCGGTGGATTCGCGTGATGTCCAAGCTCGTCGAGGCTGGCATCCTTGAATTTCAATCGCAACTCGCCGGCGTAGCGAAGATGCTCTGGAATGTCGCTGCCGAGAATTTCCAGTGCACGCTTAACTCGTGCACCAGCGGCGACCGCTGCCTGAGCAGATCTGCGCAAGTTTGCGTCATCGAAGTTGGCTAGTCGATTTGCAGAGGCGCGCACCTCTCGCCTAAGTCGGGCTTCCTCCCACTTGAGAACATTGCTGTGTGCGCCCATCTGGGTGAGCATGGCGGCAATCGCTTCACCGTCTCGAACAACCACGCGGTGGACTCCCCTTACCTCGCGAGCCTTCGCCGAAACACCGAGTCTTCTGGCAACGCCAACGAGCGCCATCGCGGCCTCGTTGCCCGGTGCAGTGATCTCTAATGAAGCCGAACGACCTGGATCGGTTAGTGATCCGTGCGCCAAGAAAGCACCTCTCCATAGGGCCTGCGCCTCTTGAATGGTGCTAGAAACCAAATGGGCTGGGAGGCCGCGAACCGGCCGACCCTTCGGGTCGATGAGTCCTGCCCTACGGGCTAGAAGGTCTCCCTGGGCTATTACGCGCACCTGGTATCTGCTCGAACGTCTAATTCCACTCGGTGCGATTACCGCAAGTTCGCTCTCGATTCCAAGTACCTCCATGAGGTCCTTACGAATGCGACGGGCAATCGCTGCGGCATCGACCTCGGCCTCAATCACGATGCGCCCGCTGATTAGGTGCAGGCCGCCGGCGAATCGCAGAATTGCAGAGAGCTCAGCAACTCGAGTCGAGCTCTTGGTCACCTCTACCCGAGCTAGTTCGTCTTTGACATCTGAAGTTAGCGCCATCGCTATTCCCTTCCAAGGTCGCGGTGTTTCAAACTCACCGCTACATCATCAAACTTTGCCAATTCTGTTGCAATCTTCTTGCTGACCGCTACCGAGCGGTGCTTTCCGCCCGTGCAACCAATTGCGATTGTTGCGTATCTCTTGTTTTCGTTTGTGTACCCCTTGAGCACCGGGCGAAGAGCCGCGAGATAGTTCTCAATGAACTCTTCGACTCCCTCTGCTCCAAGAACGTAGTTGCTAACGTTGCGATCCTCTCCCGTGAACGGTCGAAGCGATTCCTCCCAAAACGGATTGGGAATGAAACGCATGTCGGCAACGAGGTCGGCGTCTGTCGGAAGACCGTATTTGAATCCGAAACTCATTACCGTGACGTGAAGCTTCTTGCTCTCTTCAAGTGAGAAGCTATCCGTGATTTTGTTGCTCAATTGATGAACATTGAGCTCGCTTGTGTCGATAATCACATCTGCAGATTCACGCAGGCTGACCAACCGGTTTCTTTCGGCGGCAATACCATCGAGAATCGTTCCGTCTTCTTGAAGAGGATGTGGTCTGCGAACCTGCTCGAATCTCTTAACCAATGCCGAGTCTGTGGCTTCGAGAAATAGCAAACGCAAATTTAGGTTTCTGACTCTCATTTGCGACAAATTGTCATGAAGTTCGCCAAAGAATTCGCCTCCGCGAACATCGATGACCACGGCGAGCTTGGGAAGCCTTGCCTTGGTCATGGTGAACAGATCGGCGATTGGGCCAAGCATTTGCGGGGGCAGGTTGTCCACTACATACCAGCCAAGGTCTTCGAGAGCATTGCCTACGGTAGACCGACCCGCGCCTGACATGCCAGTAACGATGAGCAGTTCGTGCTTTCGTTCCTCGTTCATGTTTCCCCTTCGGCGTGTCGAAGCGAGTTTATCTCTTCGCGACACGCCCGTGTTACGAATCTGTTGGATTCAAAACACTAGCAATCTGTTGGGCCAGAGCCTTACCTATGCCTGCCACCTCAGAAATCTCCTCGACGGTGGCCAGGCGCAATCGCTTGGCCGAACCGAAGTGTTTCAAGAGGGCGGCCACCCGTTTGTCGCCAAGACCATCAATCTCAGACAGTGTCGAACCTATTGCCGATGAGCGCTTTGCCCGCTGATAAGTTATGGCAAATCTATGGGCCTCATCACGGATGCGCTGCAACAAGAAGAGTTCGTCTGTTGCCCTTGGCAAAATGACCGGAAAACTCTCGCCTGGCAGCCAAATCTCCTCTATTCGCCTGGCAATTCCGCATACGGCCAAGTCAGAGATGCCTGAGTCTGCGAGTGCCCGAATAGTCGCGCTCACCTGAGGTTGACCCCCATCGACAATCAAGAGATTTGGACGGTAAGAGAACTTGGTGGG
>JAIOXI010000040.1:0-8103 GCA_021741685.1 Rhodoluna sp. | reverse complement strand
AACCAGCGGCCAAGCTCGGCTGCGTCGGTGCTCGGCAACTCGAGACCGATTTCTTCGGCCAGCTCGATGATGGTCTGAGGTCGAAGGCCGCCGTCTAGGTGATCGTGCAGTGAGATTTTTGGCAGCTTCTTGATATTCATTTCAAACCTTAACTAACGCGATCGATGACGATTTTTCGCTCGACTGAACCAGAGCCAATGCTAAACGAGTTTTCGAGAGACTCGAGCGCACGAGCGAAGCGTGGTTCGTCATCGGTGAAGAGAGTCATCAGCGGCGCACCTGCGGCAACTGCTCCTCCGACCTGCGCGTGCAATTCGATTCCGGCACCAAACTGCACCGCATCTTCTTTGCGCTCGCGACCGGCACCGAGTCGCCAAGAGGCAACACCAACCTGTAGCGCATCGAGAGTGAGCAACGTTCCAGACGCAGGTGCAACGATGGTGTGCGAGTGCTTTGCCTTCGGCAGCGGTGCGTCAACATCGCCACCCTGAGCCGTAATCATTCGACGCCACTGATCCATGGCGCGACCATCGTTGAGCGCGGCGGCAACATCAACGTCACCCTTGCCGGCCAGGCGCAACATTTCGCGCACAAGCTCAACGGTGATTTCAACAACGTCTGCTGGGCCGCCGCCGGCTAGAACCTCAATCGACTCTTCGACCTCTAGCGCGTTGCCAATTTTTAGTCCGAGCGGTGTCGACATGTCTGTGATCAAAGCAGAGGTGTGCACGCCGGCATCCTGACCGATCTGAACGAGCGTTGTCGCCAATTCGCGCGCGCGTTCGATGGTCTTCATGAAAGCACCAGAGCCGACCTTTACATCGAGCACCAGCGACTGAGTGCCCTCGGCGAGCTTCTTGCTCATGATCGAGCTGGCAATCAATGGGATGGCCTCGACCGTGCCCGTGACATCGCGCAGGGCATAGAGCTTCTTGTCGGCAGGGGCCAGGCCAGAGCCAGCAGCGCAGATGACCGCGCCTACCTCGGCCAGCTGGCGGTGCATCTCTTCGTTCGAGAGATTGGCACGCCAGCCCTTGATGGCCTCGAGTTTGTCTAGGGTGCCGCCGGTGTGACCTAGGCCGCGACCAGAGAGCTGAGGCACTGCTACGCCAAACACTGAGGCAAGCGGTGCGAGCGGCAATGTGATCTTGTCGCCAACGCCACCGGTCGAGTGCTTGTCTGAGGTTGGCATCGAAAGAGCGCTGAAGTCGAGACGCTCACCGCTGGCAATCATCGCAGCGGTTAGGTCGCTAATCTCGCGACGGTTCATGCCGTTCAAGAGAATCGCCATTGCCATCGATGACATCTGTTCGTCGGCAACCGAACCCTTGGTATAGCCGTCGATTAGCCAATTGATTTGCTCGGTCGAAAGTTCGCCGTGCTCACGCTTTTGAATAATCAGTTCGACGGCAGAGAAATTCGGCATCAGGCTTCGAGTTCTTCGCGAGTGAAAGCATCTGGCAAAACCTCTGCCATGGTCTTCAAACCCGAAATCGTTTCGAGAATCATTCCCGGTGCGGCGTGCTCAACCAGCAACTGGCGGCAGCGACCGCAAGGCATCAGCACATTTGAGTTTGCGTCGACGCAGGTGAATGCAACCAGCTTTCCTCCGCCTGACATTAACAAGTCGCTCACCAAAGAACACTCTGCGCACAGAGTTAATCCATAGCTTGCGTTCTCGATATTGCAACCGCTCACCACTCGGCCATCGGTTGTGATTGCAGCTGCTCCGACCGCAAAGTTTGAGTATGGCGAATACGACTTCTTCATTGCCTCGACGGCAACGGCGCGAAGCGCATCCCAGTTAATTTCAGACATTTAGTTCTTTTCGTATGGCTTGCCGGTAGCCGCCGGGCCGCGAACGCGACCAGCGAAACCAGCAACAGCGATGAGAGTCACCAGGTAAGGCACCATGGTGATGAAGTCGACCGGAATCACCGGGTTGATCTGGTTGGCCCAGATTCGCAAGATGATTGCGAAGCCAAACAGCAGGGCCGAAACCGAGACATAGAGCGGCTGCCAGCGACCGAGAATCACAACCGCAAGCGCGATGAAGCCAAGCCCGCCGGTCATTTCGCGGCCAAAGGCACCGACGTTGCCAACCGTGATTGCAGCGCCGCCGAGACCGGCAACTGCGCCACCGAGTGTGACCCACCAGAAACGAGTGCGACCAACGTTGATGCCCACGGTATCTGCGGCGAGCGGGTGCTCACCTACCGCCCTGGCGCGCAGCCCGAGCTTGGTGCGAAACAAAACGAACCAGAGCGCAGGTACCAGCAAGAAGGTGATGTAGACGATGGCACTCTGATTGAAGAAAGCGTCACCGATTACCGGAATCTGGCTGAGAAACGGAAGCTCGATTCGGTTGAAAGTGCCCGGAAAGTTGAGACCCGCATTGTTCTGGGTGATTACCTGCGAATACAAGAAGTTGGTGACACCGATAACCAACACGTTTAGCAGCACACCGATGATGATCTGGTCGACCAGATATTTGATGGCAAGCGACGCGAGGATTGTTGAGAGCAAAGCTGCGCCGATCATGGCCGCCAGCACACCAACCCAGAGCGAGCCGCTGATTGTTCCGATTACCGACGCCAGAAACGCTCCGGTTAGCAGCTGTCCTTCGATGGCGATGTTAACAACACCAACCCGCTCGCTCATGATTCCGCCCATGCCACCGAGAATGATCGGCAACGCGAGAACTAGTGTGTTGCCAAGCAGGAAACCAACCGGCACATCCGCACCGGCGGCAATCCAACCGAGCAGCGAGACAATCGCAACTAGCCCAAACGCGATTGCAAACACTTGCGGCACGCGTTTTTTAGTAACTCCGAACCAGAGCGAGACCAACGTGAGCAGCAGCAAAATTACCGCCGTTGTGTAGCCGACCGCATTCGAAGGCAGAGCCAAGTCTGGCAAGGTAAAGAATGATTCGGTTTCGGTGATCTGAAATTTCACTTCTGCAACCGGGCCGAGAATCGCAAAGAACACAAACACGAAGATTGAAACGGCGGCCATGACGATTGGAGCCTTCAAGCTCGGCTTCTGCTCGGCTTGCGAAAACATGCCCGGGGTCACTTCGACGCGTGCCATTATTTGCTCACCTTCTGCTCGGCTGCGTTACTGGCAGTCGACTTGCCGAGGCGAGCCGAAATCCATTCAGAAATTGGCTTGCGCTTTGGTGGCTCAGGCAATCTAAACAGCGCACGGATGAGCGGTGGCGCCGCAATGAACATCACGATTAGGGCCTGAACCACGTGCAGGATTTCTGGGGCCACGCCAACGACCTGCATTGCTGGCCCTCCGGCCTTGAATGCACCGAACAACAATCCGGCGGCGAATATGCCACCGGCTCGCGAGCCGCCGAGCAGGGCTACGGTGATTGCGTCAAAACCGATGTTGGCGTGAATCGAAGGAGTGACACCGCCGACCGCGGTGAGGCCCTGGTTGGCCGCTGCCAAACCGGCGAAAGCAGCCGAGGCAGCCATGGCCCAAACGAAGGTGCGCTCAACCTGAATGCCCGAAGCCTTTGCAGCGCTCGCGTTGAAGCCAACCATTCTGAAGCGGTAGCCGATTGTCGAACGTTCCATGAGCCACCAGTAAAAGAACGTAGCGCCGATGGCGATGATCAACCCCCAGTGCAGTCGGTATTGATCGCTGAATAGGTTTGGCAAAACTGATGACTCTGCAGCGGGGTCTGACTTTGGCGTGCCAGCGCCACCTTCTTCTAGAAGAAGTCCCGGCGTGCGCAAGAAGAATGAAAAGAGGTTCAAGGCTACGTAATTGAGCATGATGGTCACGATTACCTCGTGGGCACCGGTTCGCGCCTTCAAGAAACCAACGATGGCTCCCCAGGCGGCGGCGAAGGCAACTGCAACGGCAACTGCAACGACTGTGTGAATCACGAAAGGCAACTCGATGCGGGTGGCAACATACGTGACACCGATTAGAGCAAATGCCATCTGTCCAACAGCGCCGATGTTGAATAGCCCTACCCTGAAGCCCAAGCCAACACCAAGACCAGCCATGATCATCGGCGCAGCGAATCGAAGAGTCTCGGTTATCGGGCGAATTGCCGCTGCGAAGTCTGCCGCCTGTGAGTTATAGATTGCACCGCGAAAGAGAGCGCCGTAACCATCGCCGATTGTCTTAGCAATTGCACCGAATGCGTCAGCCGGGCGACCAAATATGTAGCCCATGGCGTTCAAAACTTCGGGATTGAAGGCGACCATGAAAATAGCGCCGACCAAAAACCCAACCAGAATCGAAAGCAGTGTGCGAACCGGCGAACCGGTAAGAATCTCGCGAAGCACCTGACTCGAGGTTGATTCGTTTTCTGGCTTTTCAACAGCTACTTTTTTCTTACTCATGCAGCAACACCGGCCATCATCTTTCCAAGAGTTTCACGCGACACATTCGCGTCAACGATTCCAACAATTTTTCCGCGATACATAACGGCGATGCGATCGGCCAGAGCCAAAACCTCGTCGAGTTCGGTCGAGATGAGCAGAACTGACTTGCCCTCGTCGCGCTCGGCAATAATGCGCTCGTGAATGAACTCGATCGAGCCAACATCGACACCGCGGGTTGGTTGCGAGGCAATTAGCAGCTTCACATCGCGACTTAGCTCACGGGCAACAACAACCTTCTGCTGGTTTCCACCAGAGAGCTTTTGCGCCTGGGTGCTGGCCGACGGGGTGCGAACGTCGAAGGCCTTGATTAGCTGATCTGCGATTCGGTCGCGGCTAGCGAAGTCGATTGCCACTCCCTTGGCGAATGGTTTGCCATAGGAACCGTTGAGCATCAGATTCTCGGCGATGGTGAATTCACCAACCAGACCGTCTTTCTTTCGGTCTTCTGGAACATAGCCAATGCCCGACTCTAGGCGTTTGCGAACCGATAGCCCATCGATGTATTTGTCGCCGAGGTTAATAGCTCCGCGACCCTTTATCACAGGGCGCAATCCGAGGATTGCTTCGGCCAACTCGGTCTGACCGTTGCCCTGAACGCCAGCAATTGCAAGCACCTCGCCGGCCCGAACCCTAAATGAAACACCGTCGACGGCAAGGTGCTTTCGATCGTCTTCTACATGGATGTCTTCGACGCTGAGTTCGAAGTTCTCGCGAATGTTCGGCGGGTTTTTGTCGACCTTGAGGTCAACCTCACGACCAACCATCATGGTGGCGAGTTCGCTAGCGCTCGAAGTCGGTTTTGCCTCGCCAACAACTTTGCCCTGGCGAATTACGGTGATCTTGTTAGACACCGCCTGCACTTCGCGCAGCTTGTGAGTGATGAAAATGATTGATGTGCCAGAGGCGGCGAGGTCTCGCATGATCTGCATGAGCTCGTCTGTCTCTTGAGGTGTGAGCACGGCGGTTGGTTCGTCGAGCACTAAAATCTTTGCGTCACGAATTAGTGACTTAATGATCTCCACTCGCTGCTGAACACCGACCGGAAGATCTGCGACGATAGCGTCTGGGTCGACGTCGAAACCAAAACGATCAGATAACTCGCGAACTTTTTTGCGCGCCGCATCGAGGTCGAGAAAGCCCAGAGCCTTGGTTGGCTCGTTGCCGAGAACAACATTCTCTGCAACCGTGAAAACGGGAATCAGCATGAAGTGCTGGTGAACCATTCCGATTCCGGCACCCATAGCATCGCCAGGGCCCTTGAAGTTTTGCTCGACGCCGTCGAGAAGAATTTGACCTTCGTCGGCCTGGTATAGACCGTAGAGAACATTCATGAGCGTGCTCTTGCCGGCACCGTTTTCGCCTAGCAATGCGTGAATCTCACCAGGTTCGACAACCAGGTTGATGCGGTCATTGGCAACCAATGCGCCAAAACGCTTAGTCACTGAGCGCAGCTCGAGTTTCATGCCACTCCTTCGTAGTTCCATACAAATCTAACCGACCTTTAAAGCAGAAACTGCCGGGGCCTAGGCCCCGGCAGCATCCTTGAAGCTAAATTACATGTTTGGGTCGATTTCGCCAGCGATGATTGCTGCCTTCAACTCTTCCAACTTTGCCTTGATCTCGTCTGAGACATTGCCATCTAGGTCGTGGAATGGTGAAAGTCCAGTTCCTTCGTTAGCCAAGGTTCCAACGTATGAGTCGCCACTGAAAGTGCCGCCGTCAATTGCTAGTTCCTTGATGATGTCGAAGACAGCCTTGGTCATGCGCTTCTCAACCGAGGTAAGAAGTAGCGGTGCGTATTCTGGTGAGTTTAGAGCGCGGTCGCTGTCAACACCCATCATTACGACATCCTTGCCAGAAGCCTTGATTGCCTCTGACAAAGCACCCAACTGCTCACCAGCAACAGGCATGATTACGTCTGCGCCGTTCTTGATCTGAGTTGCTGCAATGGTCTTTGAAACTGCGCTGTTTGGAGCGAAGTCTCCCATGAAGTCACCCTTGCCTGAGGCTGGGTCCCAGCCAACAACCTTGATGGTCTTGCCTGAGTCAGCTGCATACTTCATTGCGCCGTTGTAGAAACCGGTCATGAAAGCGGTAACTGAGTCAATCTGCATTCCACCGTAGGTTCCAACAACACCGGTCTTTGAGTAAGCAGCAGCTAGGTATCCACCTAGGTAGCTTGACTCGGTCATGTTGTAAACGATTGGCTTTAGGTTTGCGTTGCCCTCTGACCATCCGTCAACGATGACGAAGTTAAGAGTTGGGTTTGCCTTTGCAGCAGCGTTAACTGCAGCTACTAGGTTGAAGCCGACACCGATGGTTAGGTCGCAACCTGCATCGATCATCTGCTGAAGGTTTGGCTCGAAAGCTTCTGCCGATGCTGATTCAGCATCTGCGGTCTCGACACCAAGCTGAGTCTTTGCCTGCATTAGGCCGGTGTAAACAGACTCGTTGAATGACTTGTCGTTCCAGCTACCTTCGTCAGACACTGCACATGCCTTGTAGTCAACTGGAGTTACGGTTGGCTCGGCGGCCGGTGCGGCACAACCCGATAGAACCAAACCAACAACAGCTGCAAATGCAACTGCTCCTGAAATGCGTGAGATTTTCACTAGTTTTCCTCTCATAACGACCATGGATTTCACAGCCGTTCGGTGCCTTAAGACTATGACGATTTGTTACGCAAATAGAACGTGTCGCACGGTTATCGCGCGTGTTTACGCAGTTGTTACAAATTCGAGATTATGCGAAGGATTTCATTCAACCTAAGGTTGAAACTTTTCGGAGGGTTTGGGCGATTGTTTAAAGAACGTCGCTGTGACCGGTTGCTTTAAGCGCATCGACCAAAGATTTCACCTTTTGCGCGTGCGCCTTGGTTGTGATCAACAGCGCATCCGGGGTGTCAACCACAATCACATCTTCGAGTCCGATCAGCGCAATCAAGCGATTACTTTCGCTAACCAAGATTCCACTGGATGAGTCTGCGAGCACTTTCGCATTGCCGAGCACCGCGAGGTTTCCGCTGCGCCCCTGCGACTGAAGTTCTGCGATGGCAGCGAAGTCGCCAACGTCGTGCCAGCTAAACGATGCTGGAACCACGGCAACTAGGCCGGCAGCTGCAGCTGGCTCGGCAACCGAATAGTCGATGGCAACCTTCTTGAGTCCGTTCCAAATGCGACCGACAACCTCTGCGCGCGCAGGCGTATCCCAGGCGTCTGCCATTTGGATAATTGCCGCGTGCAACTGCGGTTCGCTCTTGGCCAACTGCTCGAGCAAAAGCTTTGCCGGTGCAATAAACATGCCGGCGTTCCAGAGATACTTTCCCGATTCGACGTAGCGCTTGGCTTTTTCGATATTTGGCTTTTCGACAAACTTGGCAACCTCCCGTGCAGTTTCAGATCCTTCGATTCGATCACCGGCTTTGATGTAACCGAAACCAACCGACGGTTCGGTGGGGGTGATTCCGATGGTCACGATTTTGCCGGTTGCTGCAACTTCGATTGCCTCGCGCACGGTCTTCTCGAATTTTGGGCCGTCAACAATCACGTGGTGGGCTGCGAAAGAGCCGACAATCACATCTGGTTCCCGCTTGGCCAAAATTGCCGCCGCGAGCGCGATGGCTGCGGTTGAATCTTTCGGCGATTTTTCGAGCACCAAGTTGTTTGCCACAAGGTCTTCGAGTTGCTCTTCG
>JAIOXI010000039.1:0-8123 GCA_021741685.1 Rhodoluna sp. | reverse complement strand
TCGGCACCCGGATTGTGGTCGCAGACACACATCACCGGGTTCGGTGAGTGGGCTTTGCAATCGTGTTCAGACATCAGCCCTGGTCTCCTCGGTTGTTGAGTTCATAAATTTTAGAAAGTTCTTCTTGAGCGGCAGTGATCTGTGCCGGGTCGCCCGAGGCCATCATGTGTGCGATGTGAGTCTTGATGTGGTTCTCGGCAACCAGCTTGTTCACAGAGCCGAGGGCCTTCTGTGCGGCGAGAGACTGGGTGATTATGTCCATGCAGTATTCCTCGTCGTCTACCATTTTCTTTAGGCCACGAATCTGACCTTCGAGAATGCTGAGTCTGTGCTGCAAACGCTTCTTAATGTCTGGTTCCATGTGCCTATAATACCCCTAGGGGGTACTCAGCATGAAAGGCCTCAAATGACCAAATCAACCGCCAAAGTTGCCACAGCACTCGCGACAGCCGCTCTCGCAGCTATCGCGCTGACCGGCTGCGCCGTCAACACCGGCATGGGCGACCACGACATGGATCATTCGAATGAAGCCAGCTCGGCCTATACCGCCGACGACATCATGTTCATGCAAATGATGATTCCGCACCACCAGCAAGCCGTCGACATGGGCACGCTTGCCGAAACCCGAGCGCTGAACCCCGAGGTTAAAGCGCTGGCCGCACAGATTAAGGCAGAGCAGGCACCTGAAATTGCCAGCATGACCAAGTGGCTCAAAGAGGCCGGCGCGTCGATGCACATGGATCACAACATGAACATGGATGGCATGCTCACCGAAGCACAAATGAACGCGCTCGAGAATTCCACCGGCACTGAATTCGACCGCCTATACCTCGAAGGCATGATTGCCCATCACGAGGGAGCTATCGAGATGGCAAAAACCGCGGTGAATTCGAAAACTCCAAACACTCACGAGCTCGGTCACGCAATCACCGACTCACAGGCCGAACAAATCACCCTGATGAAAGAGCTACTAGCCAAGCTGTAGGTTCGAACCATGAAGGTAACCAAACTCGAGCACGCGACCCTGATTCTTGAGCAGGGCGGCGATATTGCCGTGATTGATCCGGGTTCATACACTCGCCCGCTCACAGGCCTCGGCAATGTGCGCGCAGTCGTAATGACCCACATGCACGACGACCACTGCTTCGAAGAGCAACTCGATCGCATTGTTGCCGAAAACTCCAATGCGCTTCTCTTCGGCACCGACGATGTGCGCAATAGGTTGGCAGAATCGCGGCCGAACTTATCTGTGACATCCGTGCATCACGGCGACTATCACGTGGTCGGTAAATTCACTTTCGAATTCTTTGGCGACATGCACAAAGAGATTCACAGCAGCATTCCGTTGATTCAAAACTGCGGGGTCATGGTCAACGACCTCTTGTATTACCCCGGCGACAGCTTCACTCGACCAGATCGCAAGGTTGCACTTCTCGCTTGTCCGTCGAGTGCTCCCTGGGCCAAGATTTCAGACATCATTGATTTCGTTGACGAGGTTCGACCAGACCGGTCATTTGGCACTCACAACATTCACCTCAGCGAAGAGGGCCACAAAATGTATAACGGGCGCATCAAGCAGCTAACCGAAAAGCATGGCGGCACGTTTGAGCACCTAGAACCGGGCGACTCGACCGAGGTCTAAAGAAGGTTTAGCTCAGGCGTGAGTCGTAGCCAAAAGCCACGATGATCGATAGCACAACTGAGAGCAGCAACACCGGCACCCACATCTGACGCTCCTTCTTGCTGCGCGAGATTGCGTTCATGACCAGGCCGCTCACGTTGAAACCAACCAATAGCCAGTTGGCAACCGTGTTCACGGCCTCAGGAAGCAATTGAGGCAAGAGACCGGCTTGCGCCAAGTAGTGACCGCCCATCGCCAGCAAAAGGACGAACGAGAATGCACTCGTGATGCGAAATTGGGTCGGTAGCTTGCCCTTGTTCTGACCGCCGAAGGCATACTCGCCCATCGGAGCACCCAAGACGAGGGCTAGCTGAAACATTGCGACCAAGAATTGAACGATGGCCATGACGATTGCGGCGGTCTGCATGACCCCAGACTAAAGCCGTTAAAGCAAAAACCCCCGAAACTCGGGGGCTTAAGGCAATTGCTGGGATACCAGGACTCGAACCTAGAACAAAGGAACCAGAAACCTTCGTGTTGCCAATTACACCATATCCCACTGGTTTGGCGGCCCCGAGAGGCTGCCAAGGTGACTCGCACCAAAGGTCAATCTTACAAGCGCCTCGCGGCACCCGCAAACGATTAAACCGAAGCCGCGAACGCTCTTAGACGCGCGATGGTCTCGTCTCTGCCCAAGATCTGCATCGACTCAAACAACGGGGGTGAGATTCGGCGACCAGAGATAGCGGTGCGAAGCGGGCCAAAGGCAACGCGCGGCTTCAACTCCATCTGCTCAATTAGCAAGGCATTCAACAACTCTTGAATGTGCTCTGTCTTGAAATCGGAATCGCTAACGGTAACTAACTTCTCGGCGGCAGCGGTTGCGATCTCGGCTGCGTTTTCTGGCAAGCCGGCGCGAGCGTCGTCCATAATTTCGATTTTGTCGGCGGTGACAAATAAGAAACCGAGCATGTCTGGTGCTTCGCTCAGAACAGTGATGCGCTCTTGAATCAGCGGAGCGGCCTCAACCAAGATTGCCTGCTCGGTGTCGCTCACGGCCCCGCCAAGCACGCCAGCGCTTTGTAGGTATGGAATCAGACGATTCAAGAAATCAGCCGGGTCGAGCAGGCGAATGTGAGACGCGTTGATGGCGTCGGCCTTCTTCTGGTCGAAGCGTGCAGGGTTCGGGTTGACGTTGACGATGTCAAACGCACCAACCATCTCATCGAGCGAGAAGACATCGCGGTCGGCGCTGAGACCCCATCCGAGAAGTGCCAAATAATTCAGCAGACCCTCTGGAATGAAACCGCGGTCGCGGTGGTGAAAGAGGTTGCTCTCTGGGTCGCGCTTCGAGAGCTTCTTGTTGCCGTCACCCATGACAAACGGCAGGTGGCCGAACTGCGGAATGAAAGTTGTGATTCCCGCTTCAAACATCGCGTTATAGAGCGCGATCTGGCGAGGGGTCGAAGACAACAGGTCTTCGCCGCGAAGCACGTGCGTGATTCCCATGAGGGCATCGTCAACGGGGTTAACCAATGTATAGAGCGGCTGGCCGTTTGGTCGCACGACTACGAAGTCAGGAAAGCTGCCTGCCGGAAAAGTGATTTCGCCGCGCACTAGATCGGTGAACGAGATGTCTTGGTCTGGCACACGCAAGCGAAGTGCCGGGCTTCGACCCTCGGCGCGATATGCCTCGCGCAGCTCTTCGGTGAGGTCGCGCTCAGAGTTGTCATAGCCGAGCTGAACCGCACGACCGGCCGCCTTGTTGCGGGCGTCGATCTCTTCGGCGTTCAGGTAGCTCTCATAGATGTGGCCACTGGCCTTGAGCTTCTCGATGATGGCTAGATAGATGTCGGTGCGCTGGCTCTGGCGGTATGGCTCGTGTGGGCCGCCGATGCCGACGCCTTCATCCCAGTTGAGGCCTAGCCAACGAAGTGCTTCAAGAATTTGGTCAAACGACTCTTCGCTGTCGCGCTCGACGTCGGTGTCTTCGATGCGAAAAACGAAGGTTCCGCCGGTGTGGCGGGCATAGGCCCAGTTGAACAGCGCGGTGCGAACCAGGCCAACGTGTGGCGTGCCGGTTGGGCTCGGGCAAAAGCGAACTTTGATGTCTGCACCGGTTGCGGTGGTGAATGGGGCTGTGATTGTCGTCATAACCCGTCAAGTCTAGGCGAAGGGGTTGCTACTGAACGGGGTTCAATAACGTGCCGATGCCCTCGATCTCACACTCGATGATGTCACCGTTTTTGATCGGGGTGATTCCGGCAGGGCTGCCGGTCAAGATGATGTCGCCAGGCAACAGGGTCATGTTCTTCGATACGTGCGAGACGATGTCGCGCACGTTGAACACCATGTCGGTTGTGTCGGCGTGCTGAATGACTTCTCCGTTGATGCGACTCTCTAGAGTCGCACCCTCAACTTCGAACTCGGTTTCGATCCATGGGCCGAGCGGGCAGAAAGTGTCGAAGCCCTTTGAGCGAGCCCACTGACCATCTTCAAACTGAAGGTCGCGAGCTGTCACATCGTTTGCGATTGTGTAACCCCAGATGTGGTCGTCTACATCTTCGGGTTCGATGTTCTTAGTGATCTTTCCAACCACAATCGTCAATTCACACTCCAGGTCGACGTGTTCGCTCTGCCAAGGCAGCACGATACTGTCGCCAGGGCCAACAATCGATGTCGAAGGCTTCAAGAAAATCAACGGTTCGTCAGGAACCTCTTCGCCAATCTCGGCGGCGTGAGCCGCATAGTTTTTGCCGATGCAAACAACCTTCGAAGGAACCGTTGGGGCAAGAAGCTTAACTTCTTTCATCGCAACGCGGTCGCCGGTGTATTCGAGTCCGTTGACTAGCGGGTGGCCGTTTAGAACGCGCAGCTCGGGCCCGTCAACTACTCCAAATCTGGCTTCGTCATTGAGCCAGAATCTTGCGATTCGCATTTGCTTCTCTCTGCTGAGTGGTTAGTCACTCAACTTGAACATCCAGTTGTGACGGTCTTCGACCGTTCCATACTGAATGCCCGTTAGTTCTTTACGCAGGCTAACAGTTAGCTCGCCTGGTTCGGCATTCGGGTTGCCGATATTGCCGTTCTTGCTCTTGAATTCGCCAATCGGAGTGATCACCGCAGCCGTGCCACAGGCGAACATCTCAACGATTTCGCCGCTTTCAAGCCCGGTCTTCACCTCGTCAATAGAAATTCTTCGCTCTTCGAGCTCTAGCCCACGGTCTCTAATGAGCTGACAGAGCGAGTCGCGAGTAATGCCACGAAGAATAGTTCCGTCTAGGTCTGGTGTGACAACGCGACCATCTCTATAAACGAAGAACACGTTCATACCACCGAGTTCTTCGATGTAGGTTTCGGTCTCCGGGTCTAAGAACAACACCTGCGAGCAGCCTTGTTCATAGCCCTCGTTTTGGGCCATCAAAGATGCCGCGTAGTTTCCACCGGTCTTGGCTTCACCCGTTCCACCCTTACCGGCGCGCGCTGAGCCCAGTGCCAACCAAATTGAGATCGGCTTGAGTCCTCCGGTGAAGTATGGTCCGACCGGTGAAGCAATCACGCGATACTCGGCACGGTGTGCCGAGCGAACACCCAAGAAGTTTTCGGCGGCGATTTCAAATGGGCGAATATACAAAGTCTTTTCGTTGACCGGCTGCGGAACCCACTTGCCATCAACCGCGATCAACTGTCGAAGTGATTCGATGAACATTTCGGTTGGCAACTCTGGCAGTGCCATTCGGCGAGCCGAAAGCTGCAACCGACGAGCGTTGTCTGCCGGGCGGAAAGTGTGAATCGATCCGTCTTGGTGACGGTAGGCCTTGATGCCCTCGAAGATTTCTTGCCCGTAGTGAAGCACAGCAGCAGATGGGTCCATCATGATTGGTCCGTAAGGAACGACTTCGGCTGAAGTCCAACCCTGGTCTTTCTCCCAAACGCAAACCACCATGTGGTCGGTGAGGTTCGCACCGAAGACCGGTGCCTCAAGAATTGCCTCGCGCTCGGCGTCTGGCTTCGGGTTGCTTGAGAGAGTTACCTTGAAAGTCGGATTGGTCATGACTTCACCTTTCTAGAGCAGCGCCAGAATGCTCTGGGCAACTTCGGTGGTTGAACGCTTTGCGGTGCCACGGCTGGCAAGGTCGGTTGCCACGGCGTTCTCAATGCGAGCTGCGGCCACGTATTGACCGAGGTGCTCGAGCAACATTGAAGCCGAGAGAATCGCTGCGGTTGGGTCGGCGAGGTTTTTGCCGGCGATGTCTGGTGCTGAACCGTGAATCGGTTCAAACATGCTCGGATATGCTCCGGTCGGGTTGATGTTTCCCGAAGCGGCGAGCCCGATGCCGCCGCTGATTGCTGCAGCAAGGTCGGTCAAGATGTCGCCAAATAGGTTGTCCGTGACGATTACGTCGAAGCGCTCTGGGTCGGTGACCATAAAAATTGTCGCTGCATCGATGTGCAGGTAGTCGACCTTCACACTCGGGAATTCCTCAGCGATGCGATCAACGGTGCGCTGCCATAGCGAACCCGCGTGAATCAAAACGTTGTGTTTGTGAACCAGGGTGAGCTTCTTACGGTCGCGCTCAACTGCGAGTTCGAATGCATAGCGGACCGTGCGCTCAACACCGAATGCGGTGTTCACCGAGACCTCGTTAGCAATTTCGTTTTCTGTGCCAACACGAAGGGCGCCACCGTTGCCAACATAGAGACCCTCAGTGCCCTCACGAACAACCACGAAGTCAACCTTGCCCGCATCGGCCAGAGGGCTGACAACTCCCCCATATAACTTGGTCGGGCGAAGGTTGATGAAGTGATCAAACGAAAAACGCAACTTGAGCAGCAATTGACGCTCGAGAATGCCTGAGGTGACTCGCGGGTCACCGACGGCACCGAGCAAGATTGCGTCGTGCTCGGCGAGGGCTGCCAGGTCAGCATCCGTGAGTGTTTCACCCGTTGCCAGGTAGCGACGAGCGCCAAGGTCGAACTCGGTGGGCTTGAAATCAACGCCAGAACCGGCGGTGACCTTATTGATGGCCTCGAGGGCGATAGCGGTTACCTCAGGGCCAATGCCGTCTCCGCCGATGACGGCGATCTTGTATTCACGGGTCACGAATGCTCCAAAGGTGTCTGCGTTAGGGCAAGTCTAGCCAAGCGGCATCTGCAAAACAGCCCGCAAAAGTGGGTCTTAGAGCTTGGTAGCCCGCAAAACCAGGGTCACCGATGGCTTGAGGCCATCTTTGGTTTGAACCTGGCCGTCACGATTCTCGAGAATCTCGATTTCGACCGGCTGGTCGGCGAGCATCTCGGTCATGGTCTCGATGCTTGGGCGAACCTCTGCTTCGCGAGGGCCGTTGTAGTCGTTATCCATATTGTCGCGCGAGTGCCAAACGCCAATGAGCTTGCCGCCCTTGCGAATGTTCTCAATCAAGCAGTCGAGGGCATCGGCGAGGTCATCTTGGTTGATCTGCAGATAGGCCACTACCCCTAGGTCAACAGGAGTCAGCACCGATTCGAAGCCGGTGGCATCTGCACAGTTCGCAAAAACCTTTTCGCTGACGCCGCGCTCTTCGGCGAACTTCAAAAACTTAGTAAGACCAACATTAGAGATGTCTATGTTCTCGGCTTGCCAACCGAGTTCTGCAAAATAGACCGCATTGCGACCCTCGCCACCGGCAAGGTCAATCATCTTGCCTGGCTTCAAGCCCTCGGTGAGTTCTTTCACGAAGCGGTTGACGGTTTCTGTATAGACAAGCTCGTCAGTTGCTGCGAACTTTTCGTTCCAGTATTGCTGCGGGGTCTTGTCGTTCATAGCCAAAGACTAGTAAGTGATCGGTAGGCCGGTGATTGCCGCTGCATCGTCGAGGCCGCCAGCGTTTGTGAGTTCACCGGTGAATCCGAGTTCGCGCATTAACGGAATCGCCTCTGAAACTCGGCCGCCCGATCGGCAGTGGATTATGTAGTCGGCGGTCTTGTCGAGCTTGCAAATTAGTTCGGCAAAGTTTGCGTCACGATAGTCAACGACAATCGAACCTTCGAGTTTGCCCTCGGCAACTTCGGCAGGTGTGCGAATGTCTAAAACTTTTACAGCCACAATTACTCCTTATGCCAAGTTCACGTTGATGGCAGTCATTTTCTCTGCCTCAATTGCAACACGAACCTGCTCGAGAACGGCAGCCTCAACTGGTGAGTCGACGGTAATAACCGATAGCGCCTTGCCACCCTTTTGCTGGCGGGCAATCTGCATTGCCGCAATGTTGATGCCGGCCTCGGCAAAAGCCTTGCCATAGATAGCCACGATGCCTGGGCGGTCGCCATAAACCATGAGAACCATGTTCTCGGCCATAGCCAACTCAACCTCATAGCCGTTGATAGCAACGATCTTCTGGTGAAGCTTCGGGCCAATCACGGTGCCCGAAACCGAGGCGGTTGAGCCATCGGCGAGGGTCGCCTTGATAGAAGTGACGTTGCGGTACTCATCGCTGTGTGAGTCGACGGTCAAGCGAACCTC
>JAIOXI010000005.1:0-42002 GCA_021741685.1 Rhodoluna sp. | reverse complement strand
CCAGGGTTGGGCCTATGCAAGGCGTCCAGCCGAGACCAAAGACGACTCCCAGCAGGGGAGCACCAATCAGGCCCACTCGCGGACGCCAGTTGGGTTTGATGGTTCGCTGCATGAAGCCGAACTGGCCGATCATCACCAGCCCGAGCAGAATAACGATGCCGCCGAGAATCGGTTGAATGGCCGAACTGAAAGCATAGAGCCTTGCTCCGAACACACCGAAAACTGTTCCGAGCGAGACAAAGACGGCAGAGAAACCGAGCACAAACAAAACGGTTCCGAGCACGATGCGTGACTTAGGAGCTGCGTTGCCCGAAACAAAACCGAGGTAACCGGGAACAAGAGGAAGCACGCAAGGACTCAAGAATGAAACCAAGCCGGCGAGAATTGCAATCGGAATTGCGACGAACATCGAGCCGCCTAGAATTTGTTCGGCTAAGTTCACTTCTCGTCGACCACTCTTTGAACTAGAGCCTTGAGTGTTCCTGCTTGAACTTGCCCTAGAACACGAGCTGCAACACGACCCTGCTTATCAATTACGAGCGTTGTCGGAACTGCCTGCGGAGTTACCAAACCGGTGAATGCGAGAAGCACCGAACCAGACTGCGCGTCGATAATCGACGGCCAGGTGATTTCAAAAGTTCTGTCGAAAGCGAGTGCCGTTGCGGCGGTGTCACGAACGTTCACGCCAACGAATTGCACATTTTTGCCGACAAACATTTTGTTTACCGCAACAAGGTCTGGCGCCTCTGCTCGACACGATGCGCAAGCGGCGTACCAATAGTTCATGACGACTACCACGCCACCGAGCTGATCGCTTTTTAGAATGCCGCCGCTTTCAGTTGGCCCAGACCAAACTATTGGCTCACCGCGATTTGCTTCTGCGAACTCAGAGACGGTTCCGTCGCCGGCAATGTAGTTTTTGTTGTCGCCCGCCTTGAACTGATCTGCGAGCGAATCGTTTGCGCAACCGCTGACCGCGAAAGAAACAGTTACCGCGAGCGCGGCTGCAATCACGGTTCTCGCAATTCGGCTAATCATCAGACCGCACCCTTGTCGCGTGCGCCGGCTTCGGCGGCAGGGTCTATGTATTCAACTTCGATCCAGTCGCCGTTGCGACGCTCGAAGGTGGTAATCGACGAGAGCCCACAGCGACGCTGTTTCGGGCTGTGCGCCAATCTGACTCCGGCCGCCTTGCGGTGAACCATCCAAATCGGCAGCTGGTGGGTGACCAGCACAATGTCACCAGAGTCGACCTCTTTGGCGAGGTCATCCATGGCTTCAAACATGCGGGTCACGATCGACTCGTAGCTCTCGCCCCAAGACGGGGTGTTCGGGTTGCGCAGGTGCACATAGAGATGTGGGCGCACGGCCAGGTGCCTGGCACTCAGCTTGCGGCCCTCAAAGACGTTGTGCGGCTCGATTAGGCGCTGGTCGGTGACCACGTCTAGCCCGAAGTGCTCAGCTATTGGCTCGGCCGACTGCTGGGTGCGCAGCAGGGGCGACGAAACGATCTTGGCAATTGGGCGATTCAGGGCTTTTAGCGCCTTGGCGGCGGTCTGCGCCATTTCGACGCCTCGCTCGCTCAGGTGAAAGTGCGGAAGGCGTCCGTAGAGAACGCCACCTGGGTTGTGAACCTCACCGTGGCGAACCAGATGAAGACGTTCGGCGGGCATGGGTCAAGTCTACCCGCGAGTAAACTTGGGGCCAGACGCCTATTCAGGCAACACTCAGTAAGAAAGCAAGGATGACATGCGTGACCGCACTCTCGTAAAAGACCTGGCAGCACGCCCGGATGGCGTGGTCGTTCTTGGCGGCTGGGTAGAGAAGCTTCGCGACCAGAAGCGCATCCAGTTTGTAATTCTTCGCGATGAGTCTGGTGACGTTCAGGTCACCTACCCTCGCCCGGTTATCGACGAGCAGCCTGACGAGAGCGATGCTCTCGCAGCCAAAATTTCAACTCTCACCGCCGGCTCATTTATTTGGGTTCACGGTCGCCTAATTCACGACGAGCGCGTGAAGCTCGGCGGTCTCGAGATTCAACTGGATGACATCGAGATTGTTAGCCTCGCCGACCCAATCAGCCCTATCGCCGACGACACTTCAATTGACAAGCGTCTCGACTGGCGCTTCTTAGATCTTCGCCGTTCAGAGATGAACCTGGTCTTCAAGATTCAGACCACAATCGAGCACGCTTGGCGTGAGTATTGGAACAAAAACAACTTCGTTGAGATTCACTCACCTAAATTGATGGCTTCGGCTTCAGAGTCGAACGCGGAGTTGTTTAAGCTCGAATACTTCGAGACTCACGCCTACTTGGCACAGAGCCCACAGTTCTATAAGCAGATGGCGATGATGGCCGGCTTCGGTCGCATCTTCGAGATCGGCCCGGTATTCCGTGCCGACCCATCATTCACCTCTCGTCACGCAACCGAGTTTGTTTCTGTAGACATCGAAGTTTCATGGATCGACTCGCACCTAGACATCATGGCCATTCAAGAGCAGTTGCTTGTTCGCGCGATCAGTGCCGTGAAAGAGAAGCACGGCGAAGAGATCAAGCGTCTCTTCGATGTTGACGTTGTTGTTCCTGCCGTTCCGTTTCCACGCATTCCACTTGCCGAGGCTGTCGAAATCGTCAAGGCTCGCGGTCACGAGGTTGCTCGTGGTGGCGACATGGATCCAGAGGGTGAGCGCCAGATTGCCGCTCACGTCTTCGAGAAGCATGGTCACGAGTTCGTGTTCTTGACCGACTACCCTGCGACGGTTCGCCCGTTTTATCACATGCGCCACGCTGACAACCCAGCGCTAACCAACAGCTATGACCTGATCTGGCGCGGAACCGAGATCACCACTGGTGCTCAGCGCGAGCACCGCCTCGATGTTCTCATCGAGCAGGTGAAGTCAAAGGGTCTTGAGCCAGAGGGCCTGCAGACCTACCTCGACTTCTTCAAGTATGGAGCGCCAGCACACGGTGGTTTCGGAATGGGTCTGCTTCGCGTAATCATGTTGCTCTTGCACCAGCCAAACATTCGCGAGGTCGGCTACTTGTTCCGCGGACCAAACCGCCTCGAGCCTTAGTCTCAAAAAGAAATCCCCCGGATGCGCTCCGGGCGATTTTCTATTTCATCCAGTTCTCGATGCGAAGTTCTGGTACTCGCGAAAAGTGTTTCTCGTTGTTAGTCACTAGAGTCAAATTCAAACTCAGTGCGTGACCAGCGATGAGCGTGTCATATTCGCCGATTGGTGTGCCGGCTTTTGCCAGATACCAAGACAGCCGGCCGGACTCCAATGCATCTGCACTGCAAAAATCAATCACGTCTACCTCTTCGATGAACTCAGCAAAGAGTTTCTCGTTTTTTGGATTTTTAGTGCCAAGCATTCCCTCAACTAATTCGTGATATGTGACCGACGAAATCGCCCATTGAGTTGGGTATTGCTGCATTTTCGCCAAAACTCGTCTGTCACCTTTAATTGCATAACTAGAAATGTCGGTGTCTAAAAGAAATTTCATTCCGACTCAATCAGATCCCGAATTGATTGTCGCATGGTTGGAATTTCTTGGTTACGTGTGAAATCCCAGTCATCATCTGAAATTGGTCCGAGGGCCTCTTGTAACTCAAAAAATCTCGAGAGGTTCCTTGGCTTTCTTCGGTGCACGACAAAGTCATCGGCTTCGTCATTGAGCTCGATATAAACAACCGCACCAGGTTCCAGTTTGAAACTGGCCGGCACGCGAATTGCGCTGCTGCCACCATTTTTAAAAACCTTTGCTTCAAGAACTGTTTTCATGACTGCCCCAATCTGCTATTGACTCGTCAAAGTGTATAGACAAATTGTATAGACAACTGCCAAGGGCAGCAAGAGCCTGTACACGCGAGTTCGGGGTTTACTTGATTCGTTTGATGGTGGTGTGCGCCTTCGCTGCCCACGGATACCTGCGGCCAAGCCTGCTCAGCGCAAAGACCAGAATCGGAAACCAAAAGCGCTTCAAGATCCAACGAACGGCTGCAAACATCAGCGAATCGCCTCTTCGAGAGCAGCCATCAGACGAATCGGGTCAATCTTCCAATAGTTGTGAACTTTGCCGTTGAGCAAGAGAACCGGAATCTCTTCGGAGTAACGAGCGGCGAGCTCGGGGTCATCCAAGATATTTTGTTCGGTGATGTGAACCTGAACCGATGAGGCCACCCCCGCGTGAAGTGAGCGAAATTGGCCCGCAACCGTGTTGACCACCAGGTGCGCGTCATCGCAGAGGTGGCAGCCGGGCTTGCCAATCAGCGTTAGAGAGATGTCGTATGACATAACTCAAGGATAAGCCAACCTGCGCACAACTAAACTTGACCCGTGCCCCAGACCCCGCCTGCGAAAATCGAAGCAGCCTTCTTCGACGTAGACAACACCATTCTTCGTGGGTCATCGAGTTTCTTGTTTGGCAAGGCAGCGTTCAAGCGTAAGTTCTTTAGCCGAAAAGACTTTGTCAACTTTGCCTGGCACCAGGCAAGGTTTATTGCTCGCGGCGAAAGCGCAAAGACCATGACCGAAATCAAGGATCGCGCGCTTGGTCTGATTGCGGGTCACAAGGTTGAAGAGCTCTCAGTGCTAACTGATGAGGTCTATGACGACTACATCAGCCCAAAGCTTTGGCCAGAGACGGTGCGCATCGCGCAGCAGCACATCAAGGATGGTCGCGAGGTTTGGCTGATTACCGCCGCACCTTTCGAGATTGCAGAGGTCATTGCTTTGCGACTGGGCCTAACCGGCGGTCTCGGAACACTGATTGAGCGCAAAGACGGAATTCTCACCGGCAAACTGGTTGGCAAACCCTTGCACGGTAAGGCAAAGTACAAGGCCATGAAGCAGCTCGCCGCCGATCGCAACATCAGCCTCAAGCGCAGCTACGCATACAGCGACTCTGCCAACGACCTGCCAATGCTTACCCACGTTGGTCACCCTGTTGTTGTGAACCCAGACAAGGTTTTGAAGACCCACGCCAAGGCAGCCGGCTGGAAGATTCTCGACTTCAAAAAACGCGAGCTGCGCGCAAACAAATAGGCCTTAAATGCGAAACCCGCCGGTTTCCCGACGGGGCTGCAAAGTTTCTACTTCTTATTGCGACGCTGGTGGCGAGTCTTACGAAGCAACTTGCGGTGCTTCTTCTTCGACATACGCTTGCGACGCTTCTTGATTACTGAACCCATGAAGACCTCACAATTGATTTGACTGACCGCCAGTCAAACCAGCGAACAAAATAGAGTTCCATCCTACCCGCTAGGCGGGCCTACACTCAAAACATGACTGAACAGCAGCCCTACACAGTGCTTTCAACCAAAGATGGCATCGAGCTTCGCCACTACCCTGCCTACGTGCTAGTTCAGGTGCGCGAGCCAGGCGACTTTATGCTCGCCGGTAATCGGGGTTTTCAACCACTGGTCAGCTACATCAGCGGAAACAATGCCACGGGTCAGAAGATCGCAATGACGGCACCGGTAATTCAAGAGCCGTCTGGTGAGGCAGACCACCTGGTCAGCTTCGTGATGCCGGCCGACTTTGACTTCGAGAGCATGCCGCTGCCGGTGAGTTCGCGACTCAAGATTGTGCCGGTCGAGGCCCACCTTGCCGCTGCAATTAAATTTTCTGGTGGTTGGAATGAGCAGCGTTTCGCGCTCAAGGGTGAAGAATTGTTGACGGCGGTGAAATCGGTCGGCCTTGAACCAATCGGTTCGGTTTACTGGGCCAGATTTGATCCACCATACAAACCAGCATTTTTGAGACGGAACGAAGCACTCATCCGGGTCAAGGATTTAGAAAGAGGAAAGAAATGAACCTACCCCCACTAGTTAGAAAAGCGCTAGCTGAATTTCTCGGCGTAACCCTGTTCTTGACAGCCATCGTCGGAGCGGCTGCTTTCACACAAAGTCAATTGGCTGCAGCCGCGATTGGAACAGTGCTTGGTTTGGCAATTTTTGTCACCGCACCAATCAGTGGTGGTCACCTAAACCCGGTTGTATCGGTTTATTTCTTCTCACGTCGCGAGATCACCGTCGTTGAATTACTGAGTTACGTTGGTGCACAAATCGCCGGCGGTGTCTTTGGCGTTTTCATTGCAACTCAAATGTTCTTGCAGCCGATTCAGTTCTCAACAAACAACAACGTTGCTAACTCCGGTGCTCTAATTAGCGAGGTCTTCATGACCGGTGGTTTGGTCTGGTTGGTTGGCCGCTTGGCGACAACTGGCAAGGGCCAGCACATTCCAGTAACCGTGGGTCTGTGGATATTCGCAGGCATCGCCTTCAGCTCGAGTGGCGCGCAGGCAAACCCTGCCGTGAGCATTGGTCTTATCTTCGCCGGTCAGGCAACCGCTCAGACCGCTGCATACATTCTTGCCCAGCTAGGTGGAATGCTAATCGCGGCGATTTTCGTACTGGTCTTTGCAGACCGCAAGCCAGTGATGGTTGAGAGCCTCGAAGTAGACAAGCCAGCTGATCTCGCAAAAGTTACTCGCAAGCCTGCCGCTAAGAAACCAGCGGTCAAGTAATCGTTACGAAAAGGGGCGCACCTCGGGGTGCGCCTCTTTTCGTTTAGCCAAAGTTAACCTCGGAGTGCCACACTTAATTCATGACAACTAAGGCCTCGGTTCTCTTCGTTTGCGTTCACAACGCCGGTCGCTCTCAGATGGCGGCTGGCTTCTTGAAGCACCTCGCCGGTGATCGAGTTGAAGTTCGTTCAGCTGGCACCGCTCCTGGCGACAAGGTAAATCCTTCTGCCGTTGAGGCGATGGCCGAGCTCGGCATCGACATTAGCCAGAACTTTCCGAAGAAACTCACCGACGAGGCAGTCAAAGACTCCGACTATGTGATCACTATGGGCTGCGGCGACACCTGCCCGTTCTTTCCGGGCAAGACCTACCTCGACTGGGTGTTAGAAGACCCGGCAGGTCAGGGCGTTGAAGCCGTTCGACCTATCCGCGATGAAGTGCGCAAGCACGTCGAGGCTCTCGTTGCCGAGATCGACGCTAAGTTTTAGTTTCTACTTGCGCTTGACGCGCGCCTTTACCTCTTTGACCGCAGACTGAACCTTCTCAGTCACTTCGGTCTCGGTCTCTTTTTTTACGGTCGCTAGTTTGCGACCAAGCTCTTTTGCCAAATCATCGACGTTCTTGACCTTTGACTTCGGGTTCAATTTCTTTCCGAGCCAAGTCGAACCCTTGTTGATGTATTCGGTTGCCAGTTCGGCTAATTCTTCGGCACGCTCACCGAGCTCCGCGGTGATTTCAGCGCCGGCAAACTTTGCCACCCAAACACCCAGCGGCTTGAGCGCCTTCGGGTTGGTCGAATAAACGGCAGTCTTAGCGCGGCTTGCTTTCACGAGGCCGGCATCCTTGAGAATTGTCAACTGCTTGGTTGTTGCCGCCGGAGTCTCTTTGATGGTCTTGGCAAGTTGTGCGAGCGTCTGCTCGTCTTTGGCGAGGGCCTCGAGAATTTCGCGACGCTTTGGGTCTGCGATTGCTAGAAAAATGTCTGACATGGTTTACCTATCTCTCAGTTGCCCGCTGCGATTTCACGCGCTCGAGCAAGTGCTGCATCTGTTGCCTCGATAAACATCTGATCGAGGTTGGCTTTTTGCATGCGAGCAATCGCCTGCATTGTGGTGCCGTTCGGGCTGGTCACCTGGCGTCGCAAGTCAGCGGGGTCTTTGCCAGAGGCAACTAAAAGCTCGGTTGCACCCAAGAAAGTTTCGTTCACCAACACGGTGGCGTCTTCTGCGCTGAAGCCGTGGTGCTGAGCTGCCTTGATCAACTCTTCGACGAGCAAGAACACATAGGCCGGCCCGCTGCCGCTGATTGTGCTGAGAGCATCGATTTGATTTTCGGCAACCACAAGAGTTTTGCCAACGGTAGCGAAGAGTTCTTCGGCGAGTTGTTTTTGAGCACCTGTTGCTCGAGAGCCAAGTGCTAGTCCGGTCATTGCTCGACCAACAATCGCAGGGGTGTTTGGCATCGCGCGAATTACAGCGTTACCTAGCGGCAAAGCAGACTCCATCGCAGAATTTGTAATTCCTGCGGCAACGCTAATCACGAGTGCGTCTGCGTTTAGTTTTGGTGAGGTCAGCTGCGTCAGCGTCTCGATCACATAGGCCGGCTTGACGGCGACGATAACTACGTCGGCGTTCTCTACAGCGTTTCCGTTTGCACTTTCAGCGCCAGATTCTTCAACCGAGAAAGCCTTTACCCCGTGACCAGTCGCCAACTTTGCTGCGCTGGCTGCGCTCTTGGTTGACACCGTAATGCTGGCGGCATCCATGCCACTGGCAATCAGGCCGTCAAGAATCGCTGTGCCCATAGACCCTGAGCCAAGAATTGCGATTCGAATGTTCTTCACCCTCAAAGTTTAGGCAACTTGGCTGTCTCTGGCTCTTGGTAGTTTTAAGCCATGGCTTCTAAGACTTCTTATTCGTGCACCGAGTGCGGTTGGGCCTCTGTTAAATGGGTCGGCCAGTGTGGCGAATGCCAGGCGTGGGACACCATGCGCGAAGGCTCATCGGGCGGAGGCAAGGGTCTCGGCTCGGTTCGCTCGGTTAAGCCGTCGGTAATCGTGGCCTCAAGTGCCGCTAAGCCAATCACCGAAATCAGCACCGAGTCTGTGGCGAGCCGCAGCACCCAGGTTGCCGAGTTCGATCGGGTTCTAGGTGGCGGGCTAGTGCCCGGTGCCGTCGTTTTGCTCTCCGGTGAGCCTGGCGTTGGCAAGTCGACCCTGCTGCTCGAAGTCGCCGCCAAGACCGCTCAGGGCGGGTCACGCGTGCTCTATGTCAGCGGTGAAGAGTCGGTTGGGCAGATTCGCCTTCGAGCCGAACGCACCGAAGCACTCAGCGAAAACCTCTACCTCGCTAGCGAGACCGACCTTGCATCCGTTCTCGGTCAGATTGAGGCCACCAAGCCAGAACTTCTAGTGGTCGACTCGGTTCAGACCATCGCCCACGCCGAAATCGATGGCGCAGCTGGAATGCCGTCGCAGATTCGCGAAGTTGCCACAAATCTGATTCGAGTTGCGAAGACTCAAAACCTTCCCATCATCTTGGTTGGTCACGTCACCAAAGACGGCAACATCGCCGGCCCTAGAGCCCTTGAGCACCTCGTTGATGTGGTTTGCCAGTTCGAGGGTGATCGTCAAACTTCGCTGCGCTTCGTTCGCAGCTTAAAGAACCGTTTTGGCCCAACCGACGAAGTTGGCTGTTTCGAAATGACCGGCGAGGGCATTCGCGAGGTTGCCGACCCGAGCGGGCTCTTCTTGTCTCGCGGCGACACACCTGTTTCGGGAACCTGCGTCACGGTTGCGGTTGAAGGCAAGAGACCGCTAATCGCCGAGGTGCAGGCACTTGTGGTCAAATCTTCTTCGCCTAACCCGCGACGAGTCACCAATGGTGTCGACGCATCACGCGTGGCAATGTTGCTAGCAGTTCTCGAGAGACGAGCCGGAATGCGGCTTGGTGAACTCGACGTCTATGTTTCAACCGTCGGCGGTGTTCGAATTACAGAACCTGCAGCAGATCTCGCGATTGCCATAGCCATCGCTTCTGCGGTTCAAGACAAACCGGTTTCACACAACCTCGCCGCCTTTGGTGAGATTTCTTTGGCCGGCGAGATTCGACCGGTCACTAACAACAAACTTCGAAAGCAAGAAGCAGAGCGTCTGGGCTTCGTTCGCAGCGTCGAGAGCAGCGTTGGCGGGCTCAAGCAGGCTCTTGCCCTTGCCCTGAACTGGTAATTAGTTCAGAGTGAATTGAACGACGTTAGATTCGACGCCGTTCACGGTCGCCTTCAGTTGATAGGTTGCGCCACCTGCAACAGCAGGCTCTTGCCCGGTTGAGCAACCGGTAATTGAAGAGAAGACTCGCAACCAGGTTGACGCTGGTGAGTTGACCGATTGCCCGGGTTGCAGAATGCCAACCGCGCTAACGTCAGAACTTCTGTCACACTGCTTTGAATCCCAGATGAGTTGGTCACCGCTCTTGATTTGATAAAACGAAACCAGAGAGCCGGCGTCGAATGTGCAGGCAACCTTTGAGTTGTTGGTCATGTTGAACCAAAGAAACGGGTTTACGCCAGCCGCAACCGCAGCAGTTGAGTTGTAAGAATCGTCGCCGATACCGGCGATGATTTGTACCATGCCTGGTTCACATGCGACTACCACCGATTGAGTAGCATCTGGGTTCACCTCTGCTTGCGGGGCAAAGCTGCCAAAGAAGTTCATGACCGAATTGATTAGCGCCCAGAGAATTGCAATTACAACTATTAGCGCGGCACCAAAGAATATTCTGCGGCGGCGAAGAATCTGAGGGCTGACAGATTGTCGAGATCTCGGAGGTATGCGGGTTGCCATCTCTAAAGGCTAACCAGAGACAGGGCTATAGCAACCTAAGCATGCGTGTGTTGCCCAAAGTGTTTTCTTTCACGCGCGCAAGGTCGAGAAATTCGGCAACACCAACATCGGTCGAGCGAACCATCTCTTCGAAAGTATCTGCATCTACCGGCACATCGCTGATTGGCTCAAAGCCATGCTTGGCAAAGAATTGGGTTTCGAATGTGAGGCAGAACACTCGACTAACACCGACTGCTCGCGCTTGCTCTAGCAGGGCTTCGACTAGCAGGTGTCCGATACCTTGGCCACGCTTGGAGTCGTCAACAACGATTGATCTGACCTCGGCTAAGTCATGCCACATTACGTGCAACGCACCGGCAGCCAAAACCTTGTCGTTTTCGTCAACCACAACCGAGAACTCTTGAATCTTCTCGAAAAGACCTACTAGCTCGTGGTGCTGCAGCACTTTGCCCAAGAAAGGTTCACGAATCGCCTGGATAGCGCGCACGTCTGAGGTGCGGGCTGGTCTGACGCGGTAGGTGCTGGTGGGCATTCCTAAATGCTACTAGCGGCCTCGCGCTCACGGCTCGTGAAAATGAATTCGCCACCGATGAAGTCAACGCTCATGTGCTCGGTGTTGAGCAGCTCGCCGTGAAGAATCTTCTCGCTGAGCTTGTCTTCGATTTCACGCTGAACGGCGCGACGCAGTGGTCGGGCTCCGAGCGCAGGGTCGAAGCCAATCTCAATCAGGCGATCTTTCGCTGCTGGCGTCAGGCTCAAAGTCATGTTGCGATCTTCGAGGCGAACCGCGAGTTTCTTGATGAAGAGATCGACAATCTGAACGAGCTCATCCTTGCTGAGCTGAGGAAACACGATGGTCTCGTCAACACGGTTCAAGAATTCTGGTCTGAAGCTCTTCTTGAGTTCTTCGTTGACCTTGCCCTTCATGCGGTCGTAGTCTCCGGCTCCATCACCCTCGAGCGCGAAGCCCATCACGCCGCGAGCGATGTCGCGGGTTCCGAGGTTCGTGGTCATGATGATGATGGTGTTCTTGAAGTCAACAACGCGACCCTGGCCATCGGTTAGACGACCCTCTTCGAGAATCTGCAACAACGAGTTGAAGATATCTGGGTGAGCCTTCTCGATCTCGTCGAACAAGACGACGCTGAACGGCTTGCGGCGAACCTTTTCGGTTAGCTGACCACCCTCTTCGAATCCAACAAAGCCCGGAGGCGCACCGAACAAACGAGATACGGTGTGCTTCTCGCTGTATTCAGACATGTCGAGCGCAATCAATGCACCTTCGTCGTCGAACAAGAACTCTGCAAGCGCTTTGGCAAGCTCGGTCTTTCCAACACCGGTTGGGCCGGCGAAGATAAACGAACCAGATGGGCGGTTCGGGTCTTTCAACCCGGCACGCTGACGACGAATCGACTTTGAAATCGCACGGATGGCGTCTTCTTGACCGATGACACGCTTGTGCAATTCGTCTTCCATGAAAATGAGCTTGGCGCTCTCTTCTTCGGTCAGCTTGAATACTGGAATGCCAGTTGCCTGAGCAAGAACTTCTGCAATCAGTCCCTCGTCAACGACTCCGCCGATCTCAACGTTGCCGGTTCTGAACTGCTTGGCAAGTTTCACGCGCTCAGCGTTCATGCGCTTCTCTTCGTCGCGCTTTGAGGCAGCTAGCTCGAAGTCTTGGTCTTCGATGGCCTTCTCTTTAGCCTTCTTCACCTCAGAGATTTTCTCCTCGAGTTCACGAAGCTCAGGTGGCGAAGACAAGAACGACAGGCGCAGACGTGCTCCGGCCTCGTCGATCAGGTCGATTGCCTTGTCTGGCAAGAAGCGGTCGGTGATGTAGCGGTCAGACAGGTTGGCAGCGGCAACCAGAGCGCCATCGCTGATTGACACCTTGTGGTGGGCTTCGTAACGGTCGCGCAAACCCTTCAAGATATTGATGGTCTGCGGCAGGGTTGGCTCGTTGACCATAACCTGCTGAAAACGACGAGCAAGAGCTGCGTCTTTTTCGAAGTGCTTGCGGTATTCGTCGAGAGTGGTTGCACCAATGGTCTGAAGCTCGCCACGGGCAAGCATCGGCTTCAAGATCGAAGCGGCGTCGATTGCACCCTCGGCAGCACCTGCACCAACAAGCGTGTGAATCTCATCGATGAAGGTAATGATGTCGCCGCGAGAGCGAATCTCTTTGGTTACTTTCTTGAGACGCTCTTCGAAGTCACCGCGGTAACGCGAGCCCGCAATCAACGCACCCATGTCGAGTGTGTAGAGCTGCTTGCCCTTCAAAGTTTCTGGAACGTTGCCGTTCACAATTGCCTGCGCAAGACCTTCGACAACAGCCGTCTTTCCAACACCAGGCTCACCAATGAGCACAGGGTTGTTCTTTGAACGACGCGAAAGAATTTGCATGACGCGTTCGATCTCACGCTCGCGACCGATAACCGGGTCGAGCTTTCCGTCAGCGGCAGCCTGAGTTAGGTTGCGACCAAACTGGTCGAGAATTTGTGAACCCTTTTGCTTCTCGTGATTTTCTCCGCCAACGTTGACGGTCTCTTTTCCTTGAAAACCAGAAAGCAACTGGATGACCTGCTGGCGCACCTTGTTTGTATCAGCACCGAGTTTGGTGAGCACCTGTGCGGCGACTCCTTCACCTTCGCGAATCAATCCGAGAAGAAGGTGTTCGGTGCCGATGTAAGAGTGCCCGAGTTGCAAAGCTTCGCGAAGTGAAAGCTCAAGAACTTTCTTTGCGCGCGGAGTAAATGGAATGTGACCGGTTGGTGCCTGCTGGCCCTGACCGATGATCTCTTGAACCTGTTCGCGAACCGACTCGAGGTTGATGCCGAGCGCTTCTAGCGACTTGGCGGCTACGCCCTCACCCTCGTGAATCAGACCGAGCAGAATGTGCTCGGTACCGATGTAGTTGTGGTTGAGCAGCTTCGCCTCTTCTTGGGCGAGAACTACTACGCGACGGGCCTTGTCAGTGAATTTTTCGAACATACAAAGATGTTAGGTTGCTACTTGCCCTTAGAACTAGCCTGTTCGCCGTGAGCGTTAGCCAATTTTGCTCTTTCCTCGGCCTCGATTTTGGAGTAAATCTTGCGCTCGGTCGAGTCAGCCCTGATTATCGAGCGAAACAGCCACCAGACAAAGATGCTCATGCCGACAACCGGAATCGAGGTCCAGGCTGCGCTGGTGATCCATTCGAGCGGGGTCATTTTGCCTACTTAACTAGCGGAAACATGATGGTCTCGCGAATGCCAAGACCGGTGAGGCTCATCAAGAGGCGGTCGATGCCCATGCCCATGCCGCCCGAGGGTGGCATGCCGTATTCGAGCGCGGTCAAGAAGTCTTCGTCGAGCTTCATTGCCTCAGGGTCGCCGGCCGCGGCCAGGGTTACCTGCTCAACGAAACGCTGGCGTTGAATTACGGGGTCAACCAACTCGCTGTATCCGGTGGCCTGTTCGTAGCCACGGATATAGAGATCCCACTTCTCAGCCACGCCAGCCCTGCTGCGGTGGTTTCGTGTAAGCGGTGAAGTGTCAACCGGAAAGTCGATGACGAAGGTCGGCTTGACCAGGTCGTTCTTTACGAAGTGCTCCCACAACTCTTCGACATACTTGCCGTGAAGCGGGTGTTCGATTTCGATTTCGACAGACTTGGCCAACTTCTTCAAAACGTCGATTGGTGTCTCTGGAGTGATCTCAACACCGGCAGCAGCAGAAAGTGACTCAAACATCGAGATGCGGTCCCAGGATCCGGACAGGTCGTTCTCGGTGCCGTCATCGAGTGCAACAACATGTGTGCCAAAGACATCCATGGCCGCGTTCTGAATTAATTTCTGAGTGAGGTCGGCCATGGTGTTGTAATCGCCGTAAGCCTCGTATGACTCGAGCATCGCAAACTCTGGTGAGTGGGTGCGGTCAGCGCCTTCGTTTCTAAAGTTGCGGTTGATTTCATAAACGCGGTCTATGCCGCCAACCACCGCGCGCTTTAAGAACAACTCTGGCGCGATGCGCAAAAACAACTCGGTGTCGAAAGCATTCGAGTGAGTCTTGAACGGGCGAGCACTTGCACCGCCGTGCATTGTTTGCAACATCGGGGTTTCGACTTCAATGAAACGCTCAGCGTCAAAAGTCTTGCGCAGTGACTTCATGACCTGTGCGCGAATCTGCACGACCTCGCGCGCACGATCACGAACAATCAAATCGATGTAGCGATGACGCACGCGATATTCTTCACCGAGTTCGTTGTGCAGGTTTGGCAGCGGGCGAATAGTCTTCGCAGCAATCTGCCACTCGTCAACCAAAATTGAAAGTTCGCCGCGCTTTGAGGTGATTACCTCGCCGCTAACAAAAAGGTGATCGCCGAGGTCGATAAGTTCTTTGAAAAGGTCGAGGCGCTCTTCGCCGACCTTGTCGAGCGACAACATTGCCTGGATGCGCTCTCCGCCGCCGGCCTGGAGGGTTGCGAAGCAAAGCTTGCCAGTGTTGCGCTGAAACATGACACGGCCGGCGATGCTGACCTTTTCGCCGGTGGCGACGTCAATCTCGAGGTCTGGATAGGCGGCGCGAACCTGCTCGATGGTATGGGTGATCGGCAGGCTTACCGGATAGGCCTCGCCCAGCTCGTTTAGGCGCTCCCGCTTGGCAAGGCGCACGGCAATCTGCTCGGGCAGATCCTGCTCAAAGTCGTCGTGCTGGTTGAGTTCGTCGCTCATCCGTGGCCCCTAAATGCTGATGCTGAGATTGTCGATAAGTCTGGTGCCGCCCACTTGCGCCGCCATTATTAGCAGCGCCCGACCAACAAAACCGGCTTCGATTGGCTCGAAAGTGGCTGGGTTAACCAAGGCAACGTAGTCAAGTCTAACCGCAGGGGCTGTTGCCATAGCCTGTTCGGCGGCGGCGATGCGGGCTGCTGGGTCACCCTGGGTTGCCTCGGCCGCCCGCAGGGCTCGCGAAATATTCAGAGCCAACTCGCGTTCGTCTGAGCTCAAGAATCGGTTTCTGCTCGACATCGCCAAGCCGTCTTCTTCACGAATGATCGGTGCGGTGGCCACCTGCAGCGCGTTCCAGCGATGGTTTGAGTTAGCCACCATTTGTCGAATCAAGAAAAGTTGCTGGGCATCTTTGTTGCCAAATACCGAGAGGTCTGGTTTCACCAAATCGAACAAGCGTGCAACAACGGTCAGCATGCCATCGAAGTGACCCCGGCGAGATGCGCCTTCGAATGTTTCGCCAACCGGGCCTGCGTGCTGGGTTATCTGGTTTCCGTTCGGATACACATCGTCAACATCTGGCGCAAACAAAACATCGACACCGACCGCCGAGAGTTTTTCGGCGTCTTCTTGAAGTGTTCGCGGATACTTCTCAAAGTCTTCGCCGGCACCAAACTGCAGCGGATTCACAAAAATCGAAACCACTACGAAATCAGATTGCGCAAGCGCGATGTCTACGAGGGAAATGTGACCGGCGTGAAGTGCACCCATGGTTGGCACAAAAGAAACACTCTTGCCATGTTGACGTGCGTTCGTCACCGTTGCAGCGAGAGCGTCAGCGCTCGTGATGATTTGCATTAGCCCAGCAGCTCGCTCGGATCGATTGGCTTGTGGCCGGCAGCGAGCGCAACCTCAATAGAACTTCGAATCACCGGAGCGAGAACGCTGCGCGCGTCAGCCACTCCAACCGATTCGAGCAGGCCGATTGCTTGATTCACGATCATCGCCGAGAAGTTAGTGGCAACAGAAATCGCCTCGAAGTAAATCGCTCGGTCATCCTCGCTGACCACAATCGGTTCGGCACCCATTTCGATGACGAGCGCCTGCGCGATTGGTAGGGCAACAGTCGGTGCAGACACCGCAAAGTAACTCTCGCGAATGCGCGCCAGATCGATACTGGTTCCGGTGAAACTCATCGCCGGATGAATTGCCAGTGGAATGACTCCCTGCTGTGCTGCCGAATTGAAAACCGAGTAGCCGAACTGACCAGCCGTGTGAGCAACCAGTTGGCCGCTTCGCCAGAGTTTTGCCTCAGAGATGCCGCCGATTGTCGACTCGAGTTGATCAGCCGGAATTGCGAACAGCACCAAGTCGGCAAGTTCGAGCAACTGGGGCAGAGTCTTCACGAGCGCACCCGGCAGCATGGTCTCGACCCGTTCTATGTTCTTCGGGCTGGTGCTCGCGACGCCAGCAATCATGTGGCCGGCAGAGGCAAGGGCCTGGCCCAGCAAGGTACCAACCGGGCCAGCGCCAATTATTGCAACTGAAAGTCTGCCCTGGGTCATGCCGGGTTCGATTCGATCTTGCCGGGCTTGGCCTCCGGCTTGGTTAGTTTCGCGTCGCCATCATCTTTGATTTTGCACGAACGTTCGATGTAGAGAGCGACAGCAATCAGCGCAACCGACTCGATCAGCGCAACGAAGTTCAACGCAATTGAATCGGGCACGACCGGTGCGCCGAGCTGCATGAAAACCAATCCGAGAGCGGCACCCAAAAACAATGCTCCTGCAATCGATGTTGCCTTTGCGAGTGCTAGAACTTTGGTGGCATAGAACGGGTCGACACGTTTCGGTCGCTCGGCACCCTCGGTGAATTTCTTCAGCTGTCGGCTGTAACGCAAAACCGGCCAAGCAAAAACGAGCTCAAGAATTGCGATTGATGGAAGCGTGACCAGAACCGTAGTGGTTGCCACCGGCACACTCGCCCCGTTTGCAATCATGAGTCTCACCAGAACGTAAATCAGCGACCAAGCGATTACGGTCGGCATTAGCAAGGTGAGGAATTTTGTCGGCTTCATTCTGGGACAACCCAAACATCATTCTTGATGTGCTGCGAAAGTTGTTGAACCGAACCGTGACCCGGAAGCACGGCTTGCTCATCTAACAGCAGCCACGGCACCAAAACAAATGCTCTCTGAAACGCGCGCGGATGTGGCAGTTCAAGTTTCTTCTTAGATTTGATTACATCGCCGTAGGTCACGATGTCGATGTCCATGGTTCGTGAACCCCAACGCTCAATGCGCACGCGACCGAGTTGAGATTCGATTCGACGAACCTCGCGAAGTAGTTTCTTTGGCTTCAGTCTGGTGTCGACTTTTACAACGGCATTTATATAATTCGGTTTGCTCTCGTCAACACCGGCTTCGGTGACAGCAAACGATTCGACTAGCGGTGAGACACCGCGCACCTTGATTCCCTTTGTTTCGCTGAGCGCTTCAACAGAGGCACGAATGTTGGCCACGCGATCGCCAAGGTTTCCGCCTAGGGCAAGCACTGCTGGCGTGTAATGTTTCTTCACTTGCGCTTGGCCTTCACGGTCACCGAAACATCGTCAAACTCATGGTCAATCGGTGCCTTTGGTTTGTGAACCGTGACCTTGGCTCTCTTGACGATTCCGGTGGTGTCGCCACCGCCAAAACCCATGACCAATTCGAGCAGGCGGGTGGCCAGAGTTTCGAGCAAATCGACCGGATTCGCCTTGGCATCAGCAACCACGGCGTTTGCCAACTCGCCATAGTTCACTGTTTTTGCCAGATCGTCGTTGGCGGCAGCTGCCTGGCCATCTATCCAGACTGATACATCTATAAAGAAGTCTTGCCCGTTGACGCGTTCAAATTCAAAAACACCGTGGTGGGCAAAGACTCGAAGGCCTTTGATGCTGATTTTGAGCGGTGAGGGCTGCATGGCTTAACTCTGCCCTATTTACTGCGATTCCGCATTTCTGAGCGCTTCGACCACGTCGATGGCATCGGTTGTGGCCAGCACGTTGTGAACGCGGATGCCCCAAAGCTTTCGCTGCAATAGGAGAGCCGTCAAAACGGCCGTCGCCAAGTCGCGGCGAGAGTTGCTCACCTCGCCGGCCTCATCGGGTTCGAGCATTCCGGCGATAAATCGCTTTCGAGAGGCTCCGACCAAAATCGGTAGGCCGAGTTTCTCGAGTTCGTCGAGTCGCGCGACGAGCTTCCAGTTTTGTTGCATGTCTTTTGCAAAACCTAGACCCGGATCAATCACGATGTTCTCTCGCTTTACTCCGGCCGCAATGGCTGCCTCGACCTGAGTAGAAAGTTCAGCCGCAACATCACGCGCAATGTCTTGATATTCGTTGAGGGTGTCCATGCGGTCGCTGAATCCGCGCCAATGTGAAATTACAAGAATTGCACCGGTCTCGGCTGCAACAGGAAACATTTCTTTGTCGGCTAGCCCACCTGAAACATCGTTGATGATTTGTGCACCGGCTACAACTGCAGCTTTTGCAGTTTGCGAATTCATGGTGTCGATGCTGATTCGCGCACCGCTTGCAATAAACGAAGGTTCGGCTACCACTCTTTGAATTACAGAAATCACGCGACGCTGTTCTTCGTCGATCGAAATTCGCTCTGCTCCTGGACGAGTCGATTCGCCACCGATGTCGATGATGTTTGATCCGGCGGCAATTAAAAGTCGCGCGTGGTTCACTGCATCTTCTTCTGCCGAAAACTGACCGCCGTCGCTAAACGAATCTGGTGTGACGTTGAGCACACCCATTACCAGTGGACGATTGAATGACATGGTTACTTCGAGATCAGTGACATTACTTCGGCGCGAGCAACCGGTTCGGCATATTCGCCGCGCGCGGCCATGGTGATGGTGTTTGCCTCTGGCTGTCTGGCACCGCGAGAAACCACGCAGTGATGTCTGGCCTCGACCACGACCACAACGCCTCGAGAGCCGGTGCCCGACTCGATCGCATCGGCGATCTGGGCGGTGAGGTTCTCTTGCAGCTGTGGCCTGGCGGCCACGATTTCGACGACTCTAGGCAGGCGGCCAAGCCCCACTACCCGTCCTGCCGGAAGGTAGGCGATGTGCGCAACACCGGTGAATGGCAGAAGGTGGTGCTCGCACATCGAAACAAACTGAATATCCTTGAGAATCACAACTTCGTTGTGTTCTGCGGCCATGGTGTCGCCGAGTGCTTGCTTGGCATCGACTCCGACTCCATTAAAGAAGACGGCGTATGCCTCTGCAACCTTTTTGGGAGTTGCCAGCAAGTCGCTTCGGTTCGGATCTTCGCCGATTGCCAAAAGCAACTCGACGACAGCCGCTTCGATGCGCTGCTGGTCTACCATTTGTTACTTCTTCTTTGCGATGGTGCGCGATTTTTTAACCGCTTTGGTTGCGCGCTTGGCTGCCGGCTTGACGGAAGCCTCGGCCTTCTTGGCAGCAGTCTGCTTAGCGGCAGTCGAACCCTTTGACGGAATTGCAATCGGGCCTTGCTTTGATGCCGGGCGCAATCTACTTGACAACCAGACTTTACGTTTTGCAATCTTCTTCACGTTCTTGAACAGCACGGCAATTTCATCCTGGTTTAGGGTCTCGCGTTCCATTAGCTCTTTGGCGAGAGCATCAAGAATTTTTCTGTTCAGAATTAGCGCCTTGTATGCATCATTGTGACCGGCCTCAACAATTGCGCGCACTTCTGCATCGATTGCCTGCGCGGTTGATTCGCTGTAGTCGCGAGCCTGTGCCATGTCGCGGCCGATGAATACTTCTCCGCCGTTTCCGTAGCTCACTGCTCCGATTGCGTTGCTGAAACCATATTGAGTAACCATCTGTCGAGCAATCGAAGTTGCCTTTTCGAAGTCATTCGATGCACCGGTGGTTGGGTCTTTGAATACGATCTCTTCTGCAACACGGCCACCCATCGCGTATGCGATCTGGTCGAGCAACTGGTTTCGAGAAACCGAGTAGCGGTCTTCGAGCGGCAACACCATGGTGTAACCGAGTGCGCGACCTCGAGGCAAAATGGTGACCTTGGTAACCGGGTCGCTTTCGTTCATGGCGGCAGCAACCAACGCGTGGCCGGCCTCGTGATAGGCGGTGTTCAGACGTTCGCGGTCTTGCATCAGGCGCGACTTCTTCTGTGGCCCGCCAATTACGCGGTCGATAGCCTCGTCGATTGTCGAGGCGGTGATTTTCTTCTCGTCTTGGCGGGCGGTCAAAAGCGCTGCCTCGTTCAGCACGTTGGCTAGGTCTGCACCGGTAAAGCCAGGGGTGCGACGAGCAATAAGAGAAAGGTCGACATCTTCGGCTAGCGGCTTGCCCTTGGCGTGCACTGCCAAAACCTTTTCGCGGCCGGCTAGATCTGGTGCGGTCACACCAATCTGTCGATCGAAACGGCCTGGGCGCAAAAGAGCCGGGTCGAGAACGTCTGGGCGGTTTGTTGCAGCAATAAGAATCACGTTGGTCTTCGAATCGAAGCCATCCATCTCAACTAGCAACTGGTTAAGAGTTTGCTCGCGTTCATCGTTGCCGCCGCCGATACCTGCGCCGCGCTGGCGACCTACCGCATCGATTTCGTCTACGAAGATAATTGCCGGTGCGGCCTGCTTCGCCTGCTCGAACAAGTCACGCACGCGAGATGCACCAACCCCGACAAACATTTCGACAAAGTCAGAACCCGAGATTGAGAAGAACGGAACGCCTGCTTCGCCGGCAACGGCTTTGGCGACCAGGGTCTTTCCGGTTCCGGGTGGGCCGTAAAGCAAAACTCCGCGCGGAATCTTTGCGCCGACAGCCTGAAACTTCTGAGGCTCTTTCAAAAACTCTTTGATTTCTTGTAGTTCTTCCATTGCCTCGTCGGCACCGGCAACATCGGCAAAGGTTACGTTTGAGGTTTCTTTGTTGACCAACTTGGCGCGTGACTTGCCGAACTGCATTACGCCTCGACCACCGCCACCGCCACCCGCGCTAGAGAGAATGAACCAGAAGATCAGACCGATGATTATGAACGGCAGAAGGCTTCCGAGAATTGCGATGTACCAGGGAGTGTTTGGTGCTTCGTCGTTGAAGCCCTTGCCGAGGTTCGCGGCGTTGACCAGGTTGACGACCTGCTCGCCACGAGCGGCTACATAAAAGAATTGAATATCTTTGCCGAGCTTTGGATCTTCTTCTGCGAGGGTGATGTCTACGCGCTGGTCGGCCTCAAGAATCTTGACGCTGACGGCCTTGCCATCCTTGATAAGTTGCATGCCCACGCTGGTGTCGACCTGCTTGACGCTGGTGCTGTTCAGCATTGACGAACCGATGATTAGAACGATTACGGCGGCAATTACCCAGACGAACGGGCCACTCAGAAACTTTTTGATATTCACCGCATAAATCTACCTGTGGCGAGAGACATGCACCAAAGTTGTTCGCCGTAGGCGTTAGACAGCGAGCAACCCGCGAGCGCGAAGAGCCCGTTAGCTGTAGATTTTTGGGTCGAGAACCGCGACACCCGGCAGGCTGCGGTAGTTCTCGGCATAGTCGAGGCCATAACCGACCACGAATTCGTTTGGAATCTCGAAACCGACCCACGCAACATCTACCTGCACCTTGGCGGCATCTGGCTTGCGAAGCAGGGCAACGATCTCAACCGAAGCAGCGCCACGCGCCTTGAGATTGGCAACCAACCAGCTGAGGGTTAGTCCCGAGTCGATGATGTCTTCGACGATAAGGACATGCCGCCCGAGAACGTCGGCATCGAGGTCTTTGAGAATTCGAACTACGCCCGATGACTGTGTGCCGTGGCCGTATGACGAGACGGCCATCCAGTCCATCTGCACCGCGATCTGCATCGCGCGCGAGATATCTGCCATGAACATCACGGCACCCTTGAGCACGCCGACGAGCAAGACATCCTTGCCGGCGTAATGCTTGTCTAGATCTGCGGAGAGCTCAGTCACCCTCGAACTAATCTGCTCGGGAGTAACTAGAACTTTGGTGATGTCGTTTGCGACTTTGTCGAGGTCCACTTAGCAGGCTCCTGGTTTGAGTGTCTTAGCTGTTTTCAAAACTATATTTCTTGCCGTGCGTTCTACTCTAACCCCTGGGAGCGTGAGCGGTTTCTGCCCGTGCCAGTCGTCGACCAACTCATCAATTGCACGGATGTGAACTCGCGCAAACGCGGGTGCCTGCAAAATTTGCAGGGCCTTGGCAACCACGCGGTGTCGCACTGCCAGCGGTGCCGACTTGAAAGCTTCGAGTGCGACTTCGATTGACGTCGACTTTGTCGAGGCAAATTGGGCAAAGAACACATCGGCCAACTCGGCGAGCGCGGTTTCGTCTTCACGCAGTTGTTCGGCTGTTCGAGCGAGCGCTTGCGCGATGCCGGGGCCCAGTTCTGCTTCTAACACCGGCAAAACGTTGTGGCGTGCCCGCACACGAGCAAACTTGGCGTCGCTGTTCTGCGGGTCTTGCCATGCGGTCAGCCCGCTGTCTTCGCAGAAAGCAACCGTCGCTGCTCGCTCGATGCCGAGTAACGGTCGCAGGTAAAGTCCGTTTACTTCTGCCATGCCGTTTAGTGAGCGATTTCCCGAGCCACGCGCCAAACCGAGCAAAACGGTTTCTGCCTGATCGTTCAGGGTGTGTGCGAGCATCACGAACTTTGCGCCGAACTCAATGGCGGCCGCATTGAGCGCCGCATACCTAGCTGTGCGAGCAGCAGCCTCGGGACCACCGCTCTTCGCACCTTTTACTTTGACCGCGCGAACCACCACCGGAGAAGCTCCTAGCTCGGTAAGTGTTTTGGCGGTTGCTTCGGCAACCGCTTTGGTTTCGGCTTGTAACCCGTGTTCAACAATCACGGCACCGACGCCAACGCCGGCACGACCACCCTCAAAGATTGCAGCTGCCGCGAGCGCGAGCGAATCGGCCCCACCCGAGCAGGCCACCAGAACCAGATCGCCAGAGACCACGCCTTGGCGCATCCATGCCTCGCGCACCGCACGACGCACATCGGCAATCGCCGGGGTCAATCTTGGGCGCTTCGGCATGAACACCTATCTATGTGCGCGGTTTCGGTAAAGTTGTTGCCATAAGCCTATTGAGGAGCACCATGCCATACGAAGCCGTAATCGAGATTCCACGCGGAAGCCGCAACAAGTATGAGGTCGACCACGAAACCGGTCGCGTGCACCTAGACCGCGTGCTCTTCACACCTTTTGTTTACCCGGTTGACTACGGCTATTTTGACAAGACCCTCGGTGGCGATGGCGACCCGCTAGACGCTTTGGTGCTGCTCGAGTTTCCGGTTTACCCTGGCGTTGTCGTCTCGGTTCGCCCGGTTGGCGTGCTTCCGATGGAAGACGACGGCGGCATCGATGAGAAGGTCCTCTGTGTTCCGGCCAAAGACCCTCGCTGGGCGCACATCCAAGACATCAATGATGTGCCGGAGCAGACCAAGAACGAGCTGCTGCACTTCTTTACTCACTACAAAGACCTCGAGCCCGGCAAGTGGGTCAAGGTTGGCGAGTGGGCAGGCAAGGATGTTGCCGAGAAGCTAATCGCCGAAGCTATCGAACGCTACAAGCACTAATGGCCATCAACTACCGCGGCAGAACCGCGCTAATCACCGGAGCAAGTTCTGGGCTCGGAGTCGAATTCGCAAACCAGTTGGCAGCTCGCGGAGCGAAGCTGATTCTGGTTGCTAGGCGCAAAGATCGACTGAAGCAAGTTGCCGACGCAATTGCTCTCAAGCACAAGGTCGAAGTCACGGTTATCGTCGCAGACCTTTCAGAAGTAGGTGCGGCAGAAAAACTCTTTAAGTCTCTCGAGCGCAAGAAACTCTCGGTCGATGTGTTGATCAACAACGCCGGATTCGGCACCTTCGGTCAATTCAAAAACGAAGACATCGACAAGATCAGCGAAGAAATTCGACTTAATGTTTTGACCCTGGTTGAACTCTCGAGGCTGGCTCTTCCACGAATGCTGAAGAAGAAACGTGGAGTGATTCTGAACGTCGCGAGCACCGCTGCGTACCAGTCGATTCCTTATATGGCCGTCTATGCGGCCACCAAGGCGTTTGTGCTTTCTTTCACAGAAGCACTCTGGGGCGAGCTAGATGGCACCGGAGTAACCGCCATGGCACTTTCACCCGGCGGAACCAAGACCGAGTTCTTCGAAGTAGCGAGCAATGGCAAAGCGCCAGGAGGTTTGGGCAAGCTTCAAACAGTTGAGCAGGTAATCACTGTTGCTATGAATGCCCTCGACAAACTCAACCCACCCCCGAGCGTCATCTCGGGCGCATCGAATTTCGTTTTGGCAGTCTCAGGACGATTCGTTCCACGCCAGTTGATTATCAAAATCGCTCGAAGCATGTTCAAGTCAAGGACCTAAGCATGAACTTAGAAACCTCTTCTATCGATGTCGGCATAGTCACCCTGCTCGATAACTACTTCGAGTTGATGCACGCGCAAGACATGAATCTCTTTGACAAGGTCTTTCACGAGAGCTGTTCGCTGTTTGGGGTGCCAGATGGAGCGCTAAACATTCGATCTTTCGCGGTCTATAAAGAGGCGATGCAAAACCGTCAGTCGCCCGCCGAAAAGGGTGAGGCTCGGCGCGACGAGATCTTGTTTGTCGATCAGCTAAATGATTCGCTTGCCCTTGCCCGCGTGCAACTAGAAATGATGGGCGGCGTTATGCAGGACTACCTAAGCCTGCTAAAAATCGATGGCCAGTGGCTGATTGTCGCTAAGACTTGGGCTCGGGTCGGCGACGCAAAGCCTTAGCTTTTCGGCACCTGGGGAGGTTGCGACGATCAGTTCTAAGCTCATTTTGCTTTCATCATACAATTGGAAAACTACTAGATTCGGAGACTAAATCGCATGGTCAGACCACAAAACTCAATTCAACTGTGGACAGTTCGAGACCAGCTAGAGATTGACTTCGATGGCACGCTAAGAAGAATCGCAGAGATGGGTTTTCGCGCCGTCGAGCCTTTTTCTCTTCCGGCTAACCTCATGAAACTCAGTGCCGCGCTCGCTAGGACTGGATTGACCGCCCCAACCGCTCACGGAGACGTGCTGATAGATACTGACCGCACAATCGCAGCCGCCGTCGAATTGGGCTCGACAGTTCTGATTGACCCATACCAGCCCGAAGAAATTTTTCAGAGTGAGTCAAGCGTAAGCAGGCTCGCAGATCAGCTTTCGGCTGCAGCCCAAAAGGCCGCGGCGCACGGAATCAAGATTGGCTACCACAATCATGATCACGAGTTGCGCAACGAGATAAACGGCGAACCCGCACTCTTTGCTCTTGCCCGAATGGTTTCTAAAGAGGTTGTCTTCGAGATAGACCTGTTCTGGTGCCAGGTTGCAAACGTTGATCCGCTAGATGTTTTGCAAACGCTAGACGGTCGCGTTGTTGCACTGCACGCAAAAGATGCACCGATGGGTGGGCACGTTAAAGATCAGGTTTCTCTCGGTAAAGGATCGGTTGATGTTTTGGCGTGCGCGAACCAAGCGCCAAGCGCACGTCTCGTTGTCGAATTCGATGAATACAACGGAGACATGTTCGAAGGTGTCGCCGGTTCGCTGAACTATCTCAAAGAGAACGGCTTCAACTAATGGCTCCAATGAAGATTGGTTTTATCGGTGCCGGTGTTATCTGTGAACAGTATCTAGAGAACCTAACCAAAACGAAGGCTGTCTCGGTTGAGATGATTGCCGACTTAGATATTTCACGAAGCGAACAACGAGCCAAGCAATATGGAGTTACAAGTTTCGGTACGCCTGAAGAATTGCTGGCGCGCGAAGACATCGAGCTGGTTGTTAACCTGACGATCCCTAAGGCGCACGAGCAGGTAACCGTTGCAGCACTGAAGGCCGGCAAGCATGTGTGGAGCGAGAAGCCGCTTGCGCTAGACAAGATGGCTGCTCAGCGAATCAGGCAGCAGGCAAAGGAGAGCGGTCGCGAGGTTGGTTGCGCGCCAGACACTTTTCTAGGCCCGGGCATTCAAACCGGATTGCGACTAATCAGAGAAGGCAGAATCGGCAAGGTAACTGGCGCGACCACTGCATTCGAAGTCTCTGGACCGGAGAGTTGGCACCCAAACCCTGACTTTCTATATGCCAAGGGTGGCGGGCCAATTTTTGACATGGGGCCTTACTACCTGACCGCGCTGGTCTGCGCCCTGGGGCCGGTGTCTCAGGTGGTGGCTCGTTCATCGCAGGCCCGCGACTACAGAGTTATTGGGTCTGGACCAAGACAGGGCGAGAAGATTCCGGTTGAAGTTCCAACCAACGTGCTCGCGCTGATCGATTTTGCTGGCGGCGAATCCGCACAGAGCAGCTTCAGTTTTGACACAGCGCGAACCCGAGCAGGAATTCTCGAGATTCACGGAACCGAAGGTTCGATAGTGATTCCAGACCCGAACATGCACGAGGGCGCGCTTCAACTTTTCAGAATTGACTCAGGCAGTTGGGAGCCAGAAGAGATCGCGTGCGTTGGCGAAGTTATGCAGCGCGGGGTTGGCGTCGTCGAGATGATTCACGCAATCGCTCAGGGCAAACGACCGAGAGCCGACATCGAGCTGGCCGCTCACGTGGTTGAAGTTATGCAAGCGCTCGAAGAGGCCGCGACTTCTGGCGAACTTGTGAAAATCGAATCGACGGCAAAATCTCCAGAGTTGGTAGATGCTGATTTCAATCCATGGCTTAGTGTGGGCTAGTGAGCCAGTCAGAAAAACCTCAGGTTGTCGCCGCACTCGTGGGTGCGGGGTTCATGGGTCGCGTTCACTCGAGAGCATTGCGCGCCGCCGGAATCACGATGAGCGGCATCTTGTCTTCGAGCGAAGAAAAGAGCAAACTCGCTGCGCAAGAACTTGCAATCGCAAACTACTATTCAAGCTACGAAGAGTTGCTAGCTGACGAATCTGTAAGTGTTGTTCACATTCTCACGCCAAACAGCAGCCACGTTGAACTAACCGAGCGTGCGCTAGCAGCCGGAAAACACGTCGTCTGCGAAAAGCCGCTGGCAACAACATCTGCCGATGCAAGCAAATTAGCAAAGCAGGCCCAAGAGCTCGGACTGGTTGGGGCAATTCCTTTCGTCTATCGCTACCACCCCATGGTCAGAGAAGCCAAGAGCAGGGTTGAGTCTGGAAGCCTTGGTCGAGTGCTGAGCATCAAAGGCGAGTACCTGCAAGATTGGCTCTTGAATGCGAATGACACAAACTGGCGAGTTGCCGAGCAATCGGGCGGAGCATCTAGGGCATTTGCCGACATTGGCATTCACCTCTGCGACCTAATCGAGTTCATTTCAGGTCAGCGAATCGTGAAGCTGGTTTCGACCATCGACACCGCTCACTCGACCCGAGCATCACAAAAAGTATCAACCGAAGACATTGCGATGGTTTTGGCCAAGCTTGACGGTGGTGGCTCGGTTAGCCTGATGGTCTCCCAGGTTGCCGCGGGGCACAAAAATGGCCTATCGGTCGAACTGCACGGCAGCGCAGAGTCTCTTCGTTTCGACCAGGAAACCCCTGAAAGCCTCTGGATCGGCCTTCAGGATGGCAGCCGCACAATCATGCGAGATCCAGCGCTGCTTTCTGCAGATGCCAAGAGACTCACCGCTTTGCCAGCCGGTCATCCCGAGGGCTACTTTGACGCCTTCGTATCTTTTATGCGCGATGTTGAGCAGGCCGTGAACGGTCAGTCACCAAGCGGGATGCCGGTATTCGAAGATGGCGCTCGCGCCGCGGTGCTCACCGAAGCGGTTTTGCTGTCGGCCTCGCAGGGCACCTGGGTCGACGTTCGCTAGTAGGTAGCGCGGCCACCGCTGATGTCATAGACAGCACCGGTTGAGAAACTGACTTTGTCTGAACACAGCCAGGCAACTAGTTCGGCCACTTCTTCGGCCTTGCCAATGCGCTTCATCGGAATCAGTGAGGTCAAACGCTCGAGCACTTCGTCAGAGGTGTCTTTGTTCATCGGGGTCTCGATCACCGCAGGTGCAATTGTGTTCACAAGCACGCCGGTGGTTGCAAGTTCTTTTCCGACAGACTTCGTGAGCGCAACCACGGCAGCCTTGGTGGCCGAGTAGATCGATAGATTCGGGTTGCCATCCTTGGCGGCCATGCTTGCAAAAGTCACAATTCGACCCCAGCCGTTTTCAACCATCGCTGGCGCAAAGGCCTTGATAAACGAAGCGGTTCCGAGAACGTTGATTTCAAAAACAGACTTCCACTGCTCTTCGGTTGTTTGCAATAGCGGAATGTTTGGTCCGACAATTCCTGCTGAGGTAATCAGGATGTCGATGTGCGGCAACTGCGACGGCAGGTTTGCGACTGCTGCGTGATCTGTAACATCGATTTGAAAATCTGCTCCGGCAGCAATGTCAACCGTTAACACTTTGACACCATCTGCTCTGAGGCGTGTCGCGGCTGCAGCTCCGAGGCCACTCATGCCACCGGTGATTAGAGCCGTGCGCGAAACCGATGTTGACATTTAGTCTCTCCTTGCAAACTCAACTATGAAGTCACTTAGATATAGGTGTTGGTCGCCAGCCATGTCTTTAAACCATAACTTTGAAAACTTTCCTAGGTTGAGGCAAGTGCGCTTCTTCGCGAGTGCCTCTTCTGAATCATCTGGTTGCAGGGATGGGTACCAGAGCGTGTGACCAGGTCGGTCGAGAATTTCTACCGGCTTAGACCACTGCTGAGAGTTATCTCCTGCGCCTAAATCCTTGTTTGGGTTGATGCTCATAAAGAGCTTTCCGCCAACCCAGAAAGCACCGTCTACTCGACCCAGCATCATGACCCAGCACTGAATTTCGTCGTTCCAGCTCACCGATGGGCCCCAGTAGTAGAGCTCGTCTCCCTGAGAAACCCCGCCGCCGCCATCTTCGGCGGCGATCTGAAGCGACCTAATCGGTTGACCGATGCCGTTCCAATCGGCGTTGAACCCCTTGCCATCCCAGCGTTTTGCAAGCTTTTCTGGCTTGTCGAGATCTGCAATCGCAATGCGGCCAACGCTCACACACTGACCAGAAGCCTCTTCGGCAGACGACCAGGTCTCGGGCGAGAACGGCCCCGGGTAGGCATACTCACCGAAGAACACGTATAGGTAGTCGCCGTTTGCGACGGCGCTCGGGTCACCAACTCCGCCCGGAAAACAATAGTTCTTGTTAATCGGCAGTCTGATCATTCGATCGTTTCGATCCTCGAGAATGATTCCAAGATTCTTCCAGCTGTCTCCGCCGTCGAGAGACTTCATGATTCCGATTCTTGGCGCGGCCTGAATCGACGAGTCACCCTTTAGTCCAGGTGGCCAGTTGTCGTCACTCATTCCCTCGCCGGTTTCGGGCTTATAAACCAGCGTGCTCGGATAGTTCTCGTTGTGATAAAGCGAGTAGAGGGTTCTGCCCGATGAGTCCCCAGGTGATTGGTAAATGCTCTCGAACCATACGGCACCGTGCAATCCATCTTCTTCTGGCTTGACAACCTTTGGAAGATCTGGGCGAACGAAGGCCTCGGGAGGAAGAGCGAAAGTTTCGCTAACGGTCGAGCCTTCGCCAAATTTCAATTCGTTACCGTCTCCCCAGACCGGGTCTTCGCCATACTTGCCAGGAAAGATTCTGAACTTGTCACCGATCCAGGCGGTCGACATATTGCAATCGATAAAACTTCCGAAGAGTTGACGCTCAGTTGAGTGCAGGCGAACTACGATGTCTTCAACACCGGTTTCTATTTCTCTGTAATCGCTCACTTGCCTGTTCCTTTCAATCAGCTGTCAAACTCAAACAAAACTTGACCCGAGAAATCTTGCGCGGGCAATTGATACTTGGGCAACACTCCTGGACCGCACGCAGCGGTGCCAACTCCAGAGCAGGCGAAGTCGAACACGATGTGTGCGGTGGAGCTTGGGCCGAGAAGGTGATCGTGCGAAGTCTGAGCAACTTTGTGTGTTGACCAGGGTCGCACCGTCAAACCAACCGGCGTCGAGAACCTGGCCTTTATCGAATTTGCGATCTGAACCGAAGCCACGCCTGCTCGGCGACTCGACTCCTGGGGTTTCACGGTTCGCTCTTGCAAATCGTCGATGGTCGACGAGAACCAACCCAGCCTGGCGGCTTGACCGGTGTCTGGATAGGCGGGTGAAGGCCCCTTGCCGAACCAATGCACAGGCGAATCTGAGGGGGTCGAAATCGTGAACTCGACACCTGCCCTGGCCCAGTGCGAAGGCCAGGCTTTAGGCCAGTGGCCGTTCACCACCGCGTCTAGTTTGAGTTCGAGCCCACCTCGACCCAGCGTCCAGGTATAGGTGCAGTCCACAGCGGCGTTGGTGGCGGCCGCCCCGACGCGAGTCTTTACCTCTATTTGTGTTTCGCTAACCGGCTTAATCGAAACCAGGCGTGAGACGAGTCGGTCTAGTCCAAGTAGCTTCCAGCGTTCGGCAGCCGCCGGAAACTCTGCTTCTCTCCACGCTGTTCTCAGGTCGTTGTCCGTCGGTGCTCGCCAGAGACTGAGCGCCCAATCGGCAATGTCGGTTTTGCCAATTCGAATCGGTCTTCCGGTCTCTGAACAAATCTCGAGCAAATCAGCAAGTGAGCCAATAGCAGTGGATGCTGATGCAACTTCTTGAAGCGCTCCCCTTTTCGAAACACACTGCGTGCTTGCAACCACCCAGCCAGTAGGAATTGCCCAACTTGCTGTTTCGTTTGCTAGCCAAACAGTTAGCACTCCGGTGCTCTGTTGCAGTAGCCCAGAGATTTCTTTTGGAAAAAGCAGGACTCTGGTTTCGCGCGCAGCGAGAGGTTGGTAGGCAATCATTCCAGAGTCAACTGTTTTGCTTTCGCTCTCGATTTTCCAGTGCAGGCTCAAGTGCGAAGTGTCGCTGAAGTCGAGTCGGCTGGTCATGGTTAGTTCTGAACCCGAGTCGTTCAAACTGAGTGACACCGGAGTGTAAACAGCAGCGAGATCGAGCAAACTTGCTCGAGGTTCGCGAGTCGAACTGACTAGCCCGTCAATTACAAAGTTGCCGTCGTGAAGCGGTTCGCCAAAGTCGCCACCGTAGTTAGTTTTTGTAATTCCGTTTTCTATTGTTGTGATGCCGTGCTCTAGCCACTCCCAAATGAATCCGCCCATTAGACGAGGATGCTTGTCGAACTGCTCTTGGTACTCGGTCAATCCACCAGGACCGGTTCCCATCGCGTGCGCATATTCGCAGAGCACGAAAGGCATGTCTCGTCGACGAGCATCGAGAGCTCCATCTTCGAGTGGCTCTTCTGTGCCGAGGCCAACTTGCTCGACATGAGAAACCGGCGGATACATCATGCTCCACACATCAACGTGCTCGCAGTCCTGATCGCCCTCGTAGTGCAGCGGTCGCGAGCCGTCAATCGCCTTCATTGCCTTGGCCATGGCTCCCAGATTGCGACCGACTCCAGCCTCGTTGCCGAGCGACCACATCACGATGCAGGCGTGATTCTTGTCACGCTCAACCATGCGAATGGCTCGGTCAACGATGGCGGCTTGCCAGTTTGGGTCGTCGGTTGGGTTGTCTACCCAGCCAACGTTGCCGAATCCGTGGGTTTCTAGATCGCACTCGTCGATAACCCAGAAGCCCATCTCGTCTGCCAAATCGAGCAGCAGTGTCGATGGCGGGTAGTGCGAGGTTCTAATTGCATTGATGTTGCTGCGCTTCATAAGCGCCAATTCTTTGCGCACTGTGTCTTCGTCAACCGCGCGACCAAACAGTGGATGATGTTCGTGCCGGTTGACTCCGCGCATTTGAATTGGCACAGCGTTCACGGTAAAGACTGTTCCCTTGATTGCAACGGTTCTGAAACCAACTTTGAGCTCAACGGTTTCACCGTCTTGCGAATCTCCTGCAGTGCTGACTCGCAGGGTATACAGGTTTGGAGTTTCGGCGGTCCAAGATTTTGCGTTTGCAACCGTTACTGTTTCGCCCTGCTGCAGCGAGGTGTCGGTTTCAACCAACTTCAAACTAATCGCACTGCCCTCGGGGTTTGTTTTCACGCGCACGCAAAGTTTCGCTTCTCCGTCAACCCAGTTGGCTTCGATTGCGACGTCTTCGATTGAAACTGTTGGGCGAGCAATTACAGAAACATCACGGATGATTCCTGGCAGCCACCACTCATCCTGATCTTCCAGATAAGACGCGGCGCTAAATGTGTAAACCCGAAGCGTGAGTGTGTTTTTAGTCCTCGCGTGACCCGATATATCAAATTCGCTCGGCAGTCGACTGCCGCGAACAGAGCCTAAATAGACATCGTTCCACCAAACGTCGGCGGCACCTTCGATGCCGTCAAATCTCAGCACCGCGTTTGCCGGAGGTGCATCCCAGTGAACATCGCGTTGATACTCACCAACGCCGTTGTCGTCTGGCGGGTGAGGCGGGTCAACCGCAAAGGGGTAGTTGACGTTGGTGTAACTCGGTAGACCGTGGGGCTGCTTCAGAAAGTTGTCGAGGTGCGGCATAACAAAACTCGCCGGCACCGGAATGTGCTCATCGTGAGCGTCGTCAAACTTCGGCACCGCACTGGCATCGACCACTCGAGGCAGCCAGCGAAAACGCCACATTCCGTTGAGATTGGTGGTCGGGGCGTCTGTCTTGAGTGCAGCTCTTGGAGGCAGGGTGTTCCTGCCCGGATCTCTGCTTTCAAGCGGCTGAATCACCGAGTTTTCGCTCTTACTAGGCAATCTGGAGTCCTGCAACCCGCACTGTAATCACCTGAAAAGGCCTGAATTGCAGGTCGATAGAGCCGCCGGCAGCTTGGTCGGCCGAGGTTGGCATTTCTAAGAAGTCGGTTAGCCAAATCTTTTCGGCGGCTCCGGCAAAGGCAATTCGGCTATCGCAGCGTCCGCCGGTCGACTCATAGAGCCTCACAATCAGGTCGCCGCTGCCGTCTTCGGCGAGTTTCACGGTTTCGATTATCACCTGAGCGGCTGAGCTGCTCACCAGCGGTTCGATCACTCGATTGCCCTGCACCTCGCGAGCGGGGTAGTTGAGCTCGTAACCAAGGTTCACCGCATCTTGGATTGTTGCCGCAGGGCGAATCTTGAACTTCATCGAGTGCTTACCCTGGTCGGCCTCTGGGTCTGGAAACTTGGTGGAACGCAGAAGTGAGAAACGCACACTGGTGACTGTTGCACCATCGGCTTCGGTGGTCCGCTGAACATCGAAACCATAGGTTGAGTCGTTTGCAAATGCAACGCCCCAGTCTTTCTCATTTAGAAACAGATACTTGTGTTGGCAAGACTCGAAGCGCGCGAAATCCCAACTGGTGTTCTCGTGAGTCGAGCGCTTGACAAAACCGAACTGTGTTTCGGCTGCAACCTCTTCGGCGTGAATGTCGATTGGAAAAGCCAGCTTGAGCAGCTTCTCTGATTCGTGCCAATCTATTTCTAAGCCGATGTACAAAGCGTTTGAACCAGGCACGAGTCGAATGGTTTGCACAATCGTGCTGGTCTTTCCCGATGCGGCAGTCAGCAAGCGTTTGGTTTCAACAACTGCCGAGCCGTCTGCTTCTTGGTTGACTTTGAATTCATCGACACTGTCTAAAACCTGTTTTGTGTTTCGGTAGTGCTCGTCGATATCCCAGGCATCCCAGCGCGTTGGGTTGTCGTTGTGCAGGTGTAACTCGTTAGCAGCAGAGCCAATAGCAATTGCATCTCGATTAGTTGCCAAGGAAAGCAAAGACAAAATTCGCCCGCTACGATCTATTTTTACTCGCAGCTCTTCGTTCTCAAGAATTACAAATTCACCCTGCTCAACTGCTGAGGTGGCTTTTGCAGACTTGCCTCGAACTCCGACACCAAGAGCGGCAACACCATTTCTTGCAGCGGGCACAGCATTTGCCGTCAAAACTTGCGGTGATGAACCAGTTGACGGGTCGTTCGCCAGAACGGAGAGTGACGAGTCAATAATCTCGAGCAGCTCACGAGTAATCTCGGCATGCCGATTCTCAACCTCTTTATAAACCCAAGCAATCGCGGTGCCGGGCAAGATGTCGTGAAACTGCATCAGCAGCAGGCTCTGCCAGATCTCTTCGAGCTTGGCGCTCGGGTATTCGGCCCCGGTCTTGAGGGTTGCATAGCTTGCCCAAAGTTCGGCCTCTCGCAGTAGCCCTTCGTTTCGACGGTTTCCCTGCTTGGTTCTGTGCTGCGAGGTTAAGACACCGCGGTGCAATTCGAGATACATCTCGCCGCGCCAAACGGGAGCATTGGCATATTCGCTTCTAGCCTGCGCGAAGAAATCATCGGCCGTTCCCATGGATACCTTCGGCGAACCCTCGAGATCGCCAGTTCTGTGAGCTGCGGCAATCATTTCGCGAGTTGGTCCGCCGCCGCCATCTCCCCAACCAAATGGAATAAGCGATATTGAAGAGCGGCCTTTTTCAGAGAAGTTTCTTTCGGCGTGAGCTAACTCTTCACCAGAGAGTTCAGAGATGTATGTGTCTGCCGAAGGAAAGTGCGAGAACACTCGGGTGCCGTCGATGCCCTCCCACCAGAAGGTGTGGTGCGGCATTCGATTGACCTGATTCCAAGACATCTTCTGACTCAAGAACGAACTGATGCCCGACTGCGTAACGATTTGCGGAAGTGCACCAGAGTAACCAAAAGAGTCTGGCAACCACGCTTCGCGAGCGTGCATGCCAAAGTTCTGTTGAAAGAATTTTTGCCCGTAAACAAACTGCCTAACCATCGCTTCGGAACCAGGCATATTTCCGTCACACTCGACCCACATGCCACCGACCGGTTTCCACTGCCCACTGGCAACGCGCTTCTTTATTCCTTCGAAAACACTCGGATAGCTGTCCTTTATCCACTTGTAGTGCTGAGCAGACGATGCCGAAAAGATAAAGTCTTCGTGCTCATCCATGAGACTGAGAACGTTGCTAAAGGTTCGCGCACATTTGCGCACGGTTTCTCTGATTGGCCACAACCACGCCGAATCGATGTGAGCGTGACCGGTTGCAATCACTCGGTGGCTCGATGAGTTTGCCGGTGCGGCTAACGCAGCTTTCAGCTTTGCTCTTGCCGCAGTCGCCGAGCCCGAAACATCACTTGGATCGATCGCATCGAGCATGTCTTCAATCGCGCGGGTGAGCACGTGCCTTCTGGTGCTGTCTTGAGGCAGGCTCACCATCAGCCCGCGCAGAGTAAATATGTCTTGAGCTAACTGCCAGACCTCAATATCGCGCCTGGCGATGTGCAGTTTCTTGAGTTCATAGAGCGGCTGCTCCGAAGCGGTGTCCCAGTCTCCGAGGGTTGTGGGCTCAAAGGTGTACTCACCGGCAACGTCTGGGTTGGCTGCCACTTCAAGGAAAAACTCGACCTTTTTGTTGGCGTATGACCAGGGCAGCCAGGAGTTCTTCGGGGCAATGGCCTTGATCGGCTTGCCAGCTAAGTCGTAGGCCAGAGCCTCTGCCTGAAAGCCCGAGCGAGAGGTGTTGTAGCCAAAATCGATGACGATTTCGGCAGCCATTGAGGCTTCTTGATTCGCTGCCCAGCTTTCTGGAATCGAGCCCGAGACCTTCAACCAAATGGTCGACCAAGCTCTGCCGAACCGCCAACCGAGGTCTACGGTTTCATACTGTTGCTTGGTGGCAAATTCAAAGGCAACCGGTTCGCGAGGTGCCTGCCAGGCGGTTATTGAAAGCGCAACATGGTCGCGGTAGATTGCGGGCTCAAGTTTGTCTCTGACAAATCGATCGAGTCTCTCTTCGACAGCTTTCGTTGACTGATGCATCAAAGCCCCGCTCGGGTTGGCCGAATTTCCACAATCCATGAACGCTTGTTGCCAGCGAGCTTGGCAAGCGACTCTGCGTTCAAATCTTTGCCAAGTGCAGTTACTGAGTTTTGCGTCTCGAGATCTAATACCGCGTATTGCTGGCTGTCATCGAGTTGAACTGGTTTAAACATCGCAGGCTTTGCGTCGCTTTCCAACTTGAGTGACATCACGAGATGCACCTCATGCGTGCTGTTCAGACTTGAGGTCAACTGCCAGGCCGAGTTTCTCTCTCCGCCGTTGCCTCGCAATGGGGAATCGGTTAGTGAAATCAAATTTGCAGTTTTTAGAACCGGAGCGATGTGATCTCTAAACACCTCTAGGTGATGGCTCAACCTATCCAGAATTCTTTTTGGCAGCTTCGGCAACGGATAGCTCACGCCGAGTCGATGAAACATTGCCGCGCGCATCATCACGTCAAAGGTTTCGACGTCGAGGTTGTTCCAGTCCAATTTTGACGGTTCGTAATCGCCCCTCCACCAAGACCAGGGCCAGTGCAGAATCGCGAGTGGTGGCAACATGTGAGCCGCACCCCAAAGAACCTGCAGGTGGTGTTCTGTGTAATCGGGGTCACTCATAAAGAAACAGTGGACATGTTTTGCCAAACCAAGATCGACTCGCAGCCCTCCAGAAGAACAGGCCTCGAGAACTAAGTCGGGAAACTCGAGACGAATTTGATCGAGCAGTTTGTATAGACCCTCGTAGTGTCGCAGCAGCCCGTCGCCAGCGTTGTGACCGTGGTCGGTTCGAGTGCAGCCAAAGCCCGGGTCGATGTTGAAGTCCATCTTTAGCCAGCGGGCCTTCATCTGCGATAGAACACTTTTTACCGAGTTATAGGTATGTTCCCAACCCGCTTGCGAACCAAGGCAAACGTAACCGAGGAATCCCGGGTCGCTGGGGTCGAGCGAAACAGTGGTAATTCGATAGGAGGGATCAGGTCTCAGCCCGCTGTCGTCTCGTGCCATGGCTTCGGGCATGGTTCGGCGCAGCTCAGATTTGGCACCAACCGCTTCGAGTTCGATCCAGATGCCCGGGGCCATACCCATTTCAATAATCGAATCACCAAGTTTTGTCAGACGGTCGGGGAATCTTGCAAGATTCACGCTCGACCAATCGCCGCGAAGATCTGTCCAGTTGGTATCTAACTTTGATTCACCAAACCAACCGGCATCGACAACGATTGAATCGATTGCCATGTTCTCAGCCAGCTTTGCGTTTTCGATAATCACATCTTGAGTTACCTCGACGTCTTCGTATGGCCACCAGTGATTCCACTCAACCGGAATGGCATCTGTTGCCGCAGTGCGCGGCAACCAATTTTCACGGATGGCGGACTGAAGGTTTCGCTGTGCAACCTCTTTGCTCTCGGCAGCCGCAACAATCACGCTTGGAGCGTGAAGGGTTTCGTTGGGTGCTAGGGAAAGGTTCAAGTTCCAGGTGGATATTCCGGCACTCACCCAACCGCCGGCCAAAACATCAACGTGCCAGTTGCCACTCCAAGCTGGTGAAACGATAACCGTGAAACCGTCGTCTTCTCTTACGAAATAGACGATTGGGCTCTCCCCATGCGACGATCGTCCTGAACGAACTCCAAAAAATGAGTCATGCTGAGTTGATGCGGTTTTCGGACGAAACTCATCTCCCCATGCCGATGCAAAAGATTCGACGCGCCATCGTGAGCCTTGCAGTGCGAGTGCAGCGCTATCTAGCCTCGAAAGCGTAATCAGATCGCTGCCGGTGTTTTTAGCCGACAGCTTGAACTCCCAGACGGCATCGCTAGAGATTTGAACGGCCTGCCAATCAAACTGCAAGCCTTGAGTCTGCGCGGTGATGCTTGCAGACGCGTTCGAACACGCTAGTTGTGCGGCAGATGTTAAATCGACTTCTAGCCCGGCAATTGCGGCTCTGAAGGGAATGGCTGAACTAACCGAAGACGACCCCAGAACTAGGTCGAGCAAAGGCGAACTGGCGGCAGAGGGTTGGAGTCCAAACTTCATCGTAGAGACGGCCTTTCGTTCATAACATCATACATTAGGTAGCAAGGGCACAGAAAACTAGTGAAAAGGTCATCCGAAATCGTGCTATTGGTATGATGAAACGCATAATCAAGTTCTCCCTAACATTGAGGTTATGACAATGCCAAACTCTCAAGACCCAGTTTTGAATGCGGAATCACCCAAGTTTCGGGCGGGAGTGGTTGGGCTCGGCATGGGAACCGCACACATGAAGGCCTTCTATCAACACCCGCAAACCGTTCTTGCCGCGATAGCCGGAAAAGAAACGGATCGGTTGGCAGTTCTTGCCAAAGAGTTCAGCGTTGAAAAGACAGCAACCGATTGGCAAGAACTGGTTGATGATCCAACCATCGACATAATCAGCATTGCCACGCCAAACGCTCTGCACCACCCGATTGCTGTTGCGGCACTCAAAGCCGGCAAGCACGTCTTCTGCGAAAAGCCTTTGGCGATAACCGCCGAGCAGGCCGAAGACATGGTGTCAACAGCAAAGGCCAATAATCGCATTCTCGAAGTTGCGTTCAACTACCGTCGCCGAGAAGACATAGGCATGGCCCGAGAATTGGTTGCCTCTGGCAAGCTCGGTCGCGTTTACCACTCGAGAGTCAGCTGGAAGAGGCGAGCCGGCATTCCTGGTTTGAAGTCTTGGTTCACCTCGGCGAACTTGGCCGGTGGTGGTGCCGCTATCGATCTTGGCCCACACATCATCGACTCACTGTTCTATATGTTGGGTGAGCCAAAAGTGGTTGCAGTCAGTGCGGTCACCTACGGCGAACTCGGTCGAGCCGGCTACGGTGCTATGGATAAGTCCAACTACACGCAGGGCAACACGGGTGAGTTTGAGGTCGAAGACCTTTGCAGCGCACTGTTGCGACTCGATGACGGCTCATCTGTGGCATTTGAAATTACCTGGGCGTCTCACGCCGTTGACGACGAAGACATCTCTTTCGAACTCTTGGGTGTCGATTCCGGGTTACGAATCTTTATTCCGAGATATGCAACTGAAAACACGCTCTCACTATTCGGTGACGAAAATGGCGAGCATTACACGCGTCGCCCCGAAGTCTCATCTACTGGGGAAGGCCACCTTGCGGTGGTAAACGAATTCATCGAACACGTGGTGTCTGGCGATTTCGCTGCGCATGCCGGTGACTACGCACTGCACAGAACCGCAATAATCGATGCAATATACAGATCGGCCAAAGCCGGAAAAGAGGTAACTCTCTAATGACACTTCGAGTGACAATTTGGAACGAGAACATTCACGAGCAGCAAAAAGACTCGGTTCCAGCCAAGATTTATCCTGACGGCATGCACGGAGCAATAAAGAATCTGCTGATTAACGAGCTAGGCAGCGACGTTAAGGTTGCAACCGCAACGCTTGACGATCCTGAACACGGGCTAACCCAAGCGGTAATTGATAACACTGACGTCTTGATGTGGTGGGGTCACGAAGCGCACCCGAAGGTTAGCGACGAGGTTGTGCAACGCGTTTACGATGCCGTGCTCGGTGGCATGGGCATCATTATTTTGCACTCGGCACACTACTCGAAAATCTTCAAGAAACTAATGGGCACGTCCTGTTCGCTTAGATGGCGCAGTTCAAAAGACCGCGAGGTTGTTTGGAGCGTGAACCCGACTCACCCAATCACTCAGGGAGTGGCCGATCCAATAGTGATTCCGCTGCAAGAGATGTACGGCGAATACTTTGACATTCCAACACCAGACGAGCTAATTTTCATCTCTAGCTTTACCGGGGGCGAAGTCTTTAGATCAGGTGCTACTTGGAGACGCGGGCTTGGTAAAGTCTTTTACTTCTCGCCCGGCGACCAGGATTATCCGGTTTATCACCAAAAAGAAATCGGAAAAGTTTTGGCAAACGCTGCAGTTTGGGCGAAGCCGATAGTCCGATCAGAACCCATCGACGCAACCTTTCACCCCGACGGCTGGTTCGATAAGAACTAGCGGCTTAGGCCAACTTGCAAGCCTCGCATGATGTACTTCGAGGCAAAAGCTAGAAGTAGCAGCGGAACCATTGCCGTAATGAAGAGGCCGGCCGAAGTAAGCGGCTGATCTGTCAAGAATCGTTTGCCGATAGAAGACAGGGTCGGGGTAAGAAGTTTCATCTTTGCGTTTGGAATTAGAATCAGCGCAAATATGAGCTCGTTCCAGGTGCCGAGAAATTGCAGCACTGCCAAGGTGGCAATTCCCGAACCTCCCATGGGCCGCACAATCGACCAAAGGGTTCTATAGAAGCCGGCGCCGTCAACTCTTGCGGCTTCTAGTAATTCATCTGGGATGGCCCTGAACGTAAGCGTCAAAAAGAAAATAGCAAATGGCAAACCGGTTGCTACATAAACCAGAATTAGACCCGCATAGTCGCCCACAATTCCCAATCGCGCCAAAACGAGGTAGATCGGAATGATCAAGACGGGGCCAGGCAGCAACATAACCGATACAAACGTTGCCGTGAAGTACTTGCTAGCAAAAACCGGAAGCTTAGCCAAGGCGTAGCCCGCAAGAGTTGCGAAGACCAAAATCAAGGTAACCGAGGTCAAAGATACGAAGAGGCTGTTCATGAAAGCACGTCCAACTCCATACTCGTTCCAGAGTTTTAGGTAGTTGTCTATCGTCCATTCGGAAGGTAGGCCAAAGGGATCTCGTTTGTAATCGACATTGCTGCGAAGCGACGTGGCGACAACGAAGAAGAGCGGATAAATGATTGTTGCTGCCACTAGGCACATGCCGATGAAAATCGGCCATTTAGCGCGAGGGTTAAGTCTTGAGCTAATCGAATCAGACATGCTAGTCATCCTTCTGTAACTTGAAGACTCTGTTTTGTAGAAGGGTCATGAGGCCGATAAAGATGAACAAAACCACGGCCAAAGCTGCACCGGAACCCAGGTTGTTGCTCGAGAAGGCTCGCAGATAAACCAGGAAGTCGATGGTAGTTGTCTCATAACCTGGGCCGCCGGCTGTTATCACAAAGATGAAGCCGAACAGCGAGGCGAAGGTGTAGAGAATGTTGATGATGAAAACAAAACCTATTACTTTTCTGATATTCGGCAGAGTGATTGACCAAAGTCTGCGCCACCAGCCCGCGCCGTCTATAGCCGCAGCTTCAAAAACGGCCGGATTAATCGCTGTAAGCCCAGCAAGAAGTAAGAGTGACTGGTATCCAAAGCCCGACCAGACCAGGGCCAGAATGATGATGAAAATACTGTAGTTCGAATCAATGAAGAACTGTTTGGGCTCAGCGCCAAAGAGTGCCAGAAATTGATTGACCGCACCGTCATACCCGAAGGCGTTTCTAAAAATAAGTCCGATGACTGCAACCGACAAAACGTTGGGAAGAAAGAAAATAACTCGAAAGAACTTCCAACCCTTGAATTGCTCAAACAGAAGAATGGAACACACCAACGCTGCGAATATCACGAGTGGCACCGAGATCAGAAACTTGAAGTTGTTAAGAAAGACCTGGTGAACAATCGGGTCAGTTAGTAGAGCAATGTAATTGTCTAAGCCACGCCACTCATATGTGAGGCCGTTGGTTTTTGTAAATGAGATGTAGAGGGCAAACATCACCGGAAAAGCCATGAAGCCCGCGACGATGATGAAACTAGGAAGTACCGCCAAAGTACCAATCAACTTTGATTGACGCATAATCCACTTCCCTGTGAATAGTGAGTCTGAAGGCTGGGAGACATAATCTCCCAGCCTTCAGACTTTGGTTCTAACCTACTACTTCGCTATTTCTTGCTCGTAGGAGGCCTTTAGCTGGGCCACCGCATCGGCGGGCGTTATAGCCCCGCTGAATACGCCGGCATTGACTCTATAGAACAGGTCAATCGTTGCCTGTGGCATAACGCTGTCGAAAGCGAAGGTGATGCCATCGGTCGACTGTGCCAACTGCTCGAACTGTTCCTTTAGACGAGGGTTCAGAATCTTTGACGGGTCACCGTCTTTGTGGTTTGAACCCTGAGTCTGGTAGATCTCTACGAAGCGGTCTTGGTGCTCAGGGCGAGCGATGAACTTCAAGAACTCAGCTGCGAGCTCCTTGTTCTTGCTTGCCT
>JAIOXI010000004.1:0-42725 GCA_021741685.1 Rhodoluna sp. | reverse complement strand
AGCAACCGGAGATGAGAAGTCATTCGGAATTCTGGCACGACGCTTTCTTGGTCCAGAAGTCACCAGAGTCGAACACCTTTCAGCTTAGAAAGGCAAACATGAGCGAGAGAATTGACGGGCGCACTGCCGCCCAATTGCGCGAAGTGACTATCGAACGCGGTTGGAGCGATCACGCCGAGGGTTCGGCATTGATTTCCTTCGGTGGCACCAAGGTTTTGTGCACGGCTTCATTCACTCCGGGTGTGCCGCGCTGGAAAGTTGGCAAGGGCGAGGGCTGGGTTACCGCCGAGTATGCAATGCTTCCGCGTGCAACTCATGACCGCAACGATCGCGAAGCCGTCAAGGGAAAAGTCGGGGGCAGAACGCACGAGATTTCTCGACTTATTGGTCGCTCTCTTCGCGCCATAATCGACGTTCGTGAACTCGGTGAGAACACCATCGTGATTGACTGCGATGTTCTTCAAGCCGATGGCGGAACCAGAACCGCGGCAATCACCGGCGCTTACATTGCGCTCTTCGATGCGATCGAGTGGGCGCGTGCACACAAGCACATCTCCGCGAAAGCGAAACCACTAACCGATAGCGTTGCAGCGGTATCGGTGGGCATAATCGACCAGGTGCCTTTTCTAGACCTTGCCTATACCGAAGACGTTCGCGCCGAAACCGACATGAATGTGGTTGTCACCGGCAGCGGAAAGTTCGTTGAGGTTCAGGGTACGGCCGAAGGGGTTCCCTTCGATCGAGACGAACTCAACAAATTGCTCGACCTGGCAATTCTCGGATGTGCGTCGCTTACCGAAATTCAAAAGAAAGCCTTGGCTGTCTAGTCGCATGAAGCTGGTTCTGGCGTCTCACAATCAGGGCAAATTACAAGAACTTGCCGCAATTCTCGAACCGGCGGTGCCGGGTCTCGAGCTGGTCAGTTATAACGGGCCAGAGCCGATCGAAGACGGAATCAGTTATCTCGAGAACGCCCTGATCAAGGCACGAGCGGCTTACGAACACACCGGCATTGCTTCAATCGCAGATGACAGCGGAATAGCGGTTGAGATTCTTGGTGGTGCTCCCGGAATCTTTACCGCAATCTGGGCTGGTGGGCGAGACAACGCAGCCAATCGACGCCTACTTCTGGCACAGCTCAAAGACATCCGTGATGAAAATCGCTCAGCGGCTTTTGTTTGCACAATTGCAATGGTCAGCGCAGAGGGCGAACAGAGCTTCACCGGCGTTTGGTCTGGTCGAGTTGCTCACGAAGAGCGCGGCGAATTCGGTCACGGATACGACCCGGTGTTTATACCGGATGGTTTTGAAGTGACTGCGGCCGAGCTGCCACCCGAGGTAAAGAACTCAATGAGTCATCGAGCGATGGCGCTGCAACAACTAATTGTGTCGTTGACGGCGAGCCTTTAGAAACTCGGTCACCAGCGGAATCGTAGAGATAATCAAGAAAGCGCCGGTAACAAACACAGCGTTTTCGCGAACGAATGGAATCTGCCCGAGCGCCGCACCGATCAGTGTTACTCCAGTTGCCCAGCAAAGAACTCCGATGAAGTTGAACTTGAGATAGCGCCTATATGGCATTTCTCCGACTCCCGCGGCAATCGGAATGAAGGTTCGCATCACGGGAACGAAGTGCGCAAAAATGATTGCCTTTGGTCCGTAACGATCAAAGAACTTGTGGGTTCGCTCGACATTGCGGTGGTTAAAGAATTTCGAGTTTGGCCGGTTGAAAATTGCCGGACCCACTTTTCTTCCTATCCAGTAGCCGGTTTGATCTCCGGCCCAGGCCGATGCAGAAAACATCAGGCAGGCCAGCCAAAGCGGAAACGGCAGCACACCGGTTGCCATCATCAAACCCATCGGAAACAGGATGCTGTCGCCTGGCAAGAAGAAGCCGAACAGCAATCCGGTTTCGGCGAACAAGATTGCGCAGACGATGAACACCGAAACTGGGCCAAAGTCTCTGACGATGGTTTCGATCCACTCTTGAGCGTGCAGTAAGTCGTTTAAATTCACGTGCCCCCAGCAGGAATCGAACCTGCGCTTCCGCCTCCGGAGAGCGGCGCTCTATCCCCTGAGCTATGGGGGCGCAGGGTTCACTCAAAGTATATGCTGTACAAATGCCGTCAAGATTGTTTCGAAATCGTGGAAAGGGAATAGTGAAGATTAAGCGTGTCTTTGCGCACATCGCGCTCGCAACTTTGCTGTCAACTTTGCTCGCGTCTTGCAGCCCGTCGCTAGCGTCAGGCGATGGATCCGTGACGATCTATGGGCCTTACTTTGGTGCAGAAGCCGACGCCTTTCAGGCTGAACTTGATTTATTTTCGGCTTCATCAGGAGTTCGAACCACCTATACGCCAATTGCTGACATAGATCGCCAAATTCAAGACGACATCTCAAACTCGACCCTGCCAGATATCGCAATTTGGGATAACCCCAGAACCCTTCTTTCCCACAAAGAACAGATGGTGCCCTTAGAAGCGCTAGTCGACCTCGATGCCATTCGAAAGACATTGGTTCCCGGTTGGGATCAGGTTGCGAAGTCGAGTGACAAAACATTTGGATTGCCGACTTCGAGCAACATCAAGACAGGCGTCAAATCTCTCGTCTTCTATAACCCTCAAGCTTTCGAACGCCTCGGTTACAACGTTCCAAAGACAGATGAAGAGCTTGGTGCTTTGATTCAAAAAATCAAGATCGACGAGAGTGGCTATCCGTGGTGCTCCGGAATCGAATCGGGTGGCGCGACCGGATGGGTTGCGACCGACTGGATAGAACAGTATGTACTGAGCAATGAAGGCGCAGAGACATACAACCAATGGATCTCTGGTGCCTTAAAGTTCGATTCTGCAGAAATCAGCAAGGCCGCAGACAAGGTAAGCAAACTACTTCTTTCGCCGGGCAGTGTCTCTGGCGGAGGCGCTGCCATGGTTCGCGAAAACTTCGGAAAAACCGACGCCCTGTTTTCAAGTGGCGGAAAGAGCGCTGGTCAGTGCTTCATGATGCGACAGGGTTTGTTCATTACAGACTTTTTTCCAGACGACATAAAGGCTGAAATTTCACGAGCAGATTACTCCCGTGCAAATGCGTTTGCGCTTCCGGCTGCTGAAGGTGGCAAAAGAGCAGTTTTGGGTGACGGCTATTTGGCCTCAGCGTTCAGTCAAGACAGTGATGTGGCAAAAGTTTTGAACTTCATACTGTCTGACAAATTCGGCAAGACCATGGTTAAGGCGACAAACTTCTTGTCGCCTCATAGGACTTTTGCTGTTGATCAGTATCGAGATGGCTTGGCTCAAATTGCGGCAGCGACCCTAGTAAACGCCGAAGTGTTTGGCTTTGACGCCTCTACGGCAATGCCCGTGGCAGTTTCGGGGCAATTTTGGATTTCTGCAACCAAGTGGGTAAATGAGTCGCTTGATTGGTCAAAAGTGTCAAAAGAGATTGATGCCGCCTTCGATCGCTAGTGCCTAGGCGCTTGATTCTCGGTAGAATTGACCTCATCCGGGCGTGTTTTTAGGAATTCTTTTGACTCCAGCAGATCTAAGCGATGCGATTGTGCGCATCTTGGCCAAATTGGTGGCCGAGGGGCGACTCGTTTCTGCTGACTTGCCCGATTCTGTGGTGATTGAGCGCCCGAAGAACCGTGAGCACGGTGACTGGGCTACGAACGTGGCGATGCAGCTAGCTGCTGGTTTTGGCATGAAACCCCGCGATTTTGCCGAACTGCTCGGCGCTGAGCTAGAAAAGCTTGATGCAATCTCGAAGGTCGACATCGCCGGCCCAGGTTTCATAAATCTCACGCTGAGCGCTGCCGCTGCCGGCGAACTGGCCAAGGCCATTGTTGAAGCAGGCGCGAGCTATGGCACTTCGACCGCCATGGCCGGAGTGAAGATGAATCTCGAGTTCGTCTCGGCGAATCCAACCGGACCAATTCACATCGGCGGAACCCGCTGGGCCGCAGTTGGCGACTCGCTCGCGAGGGTATTCGAAGCCCAAGGCGCAGAAGTCACTCGCGAGTATTACTTCAACGATCATGGCGCTCAGATTGATCGCTTTGCACGATCGCTATTGGCTGCTGCAAGAAAACAAGAAGCACCAGAAGACGGATACTCGGGCGCTTACATCACCGAGATCGCCGAACGCGTGCTTGCCGAAACCGCAGAAGACATTTTGAGCATGAGTGAAGAAGACGCTCAAGAGCAATTTCGCGCCGCAGGCGTCGAGCAGATGTTTCAAGAAATTCGAGAGTCACTTCACGACTTCGGCGTTGACTTCGATGTCTTTTTTCACGAGAACTCGCTCTATGTGTCTGGCGCAGTCGAGCGCGCTATCAAGAGACTTCGCGAACTGGGGCACATGTTTGAAGAAGACGGCGCGCTTTGGTTGCGCACCACGACCTTTGGTGATGACCGCGACCGCGTTGTTCTCAAGAGCGATGGCGAAGCAGCCTATATCGCAGGCGACCTCGCCTACTACCTAGACAAGCGCAGTCGCGGTTTCGATCAGTGCATCTACATGCTTGGTGCAGACCACCACGGATACGTTCCACGAATGATGGCTATGTGTGCGGCGTTTGGTGACGAACCAGGCAAGAACCTCGAAATTCTCATCGGGCAGATGGTGAACCTGGTTAAGGACGGCGAGCCTGTCAGAATGTCGAAGCGTGCCGGCACGGTTGTGACCATGGAAGACCTCGTCGGCTTTGTTGGAGTAGACGCCGCGCGCTATGCGCTGACGCGATCTTCAATTAACTCTTCGCTCGACATTGACCTCGCACAATTGGCAAAGAAGACGAACGACAATCCGGTCTTCTATGTTCAGTATGCGCAGGCTAGAACCAAGCAGGTCGAGATTAACGCGGCTAGTCTCGGGGTTGATTTGAGTACTTTTGATCCGTCTTTGCTCAACCATGAGACTGAGGGCAACCTTTTGGCCAAACTCAGCGAGTATCCGAGAGTTGTCGCTTCGGCTGCCGAGTTTCGTGAGCCACATCGAGTTGCACGCTACCTCGAAGAGGTTGCCGGCGATTACCACCGCTGGTATGACAGCTGTCGCGTGACCCCGCTCTCTGGCAATGCCGTTAACGAAGTGCACCGCACGCGCCTCTGGCTCAACAATGCCGCCGGCGTGGTTCTGCGCAATGGGCTGGCTCTAATTGGCGTTAGCGCCCCTGAGAGGATGTAGTCGATGACGAATCCACTCGCACCAGAATGGCTAGAAGAGCCAAGCGATCTGAACGCACTTGATGACCGAGTCTGGCCAAGCAATTTCTCTCGGCAGGCAAACGGCGAGTGCACCATCGCTGGAGTCTCGGTTCGAGATCTCGCCGCAGAATTTGGCACACCTCTCTATGTAATCGACGAAGACGATTTCAGACAGCGCGCAACCTCTGTCAAGCAAGCACTCGAGCAGGCTGCGGCGTCGATTGGCACAGCGGCAAAGGTTTACTACGCGAGCAAAGCATTCATGTCGGTTGAAATTGCAGCCTGGATAAATGAGCTTCAGCTGAACATCGATGTCTCGAGTGGGGGAGAGCTTGCCGCTGCGCTTGCCAGCGGAATCTCTGCAGATCGAATTGGTCTACACGGAAATAACAAGTCAACGCGCGAAATCGCAAGGGCAATTTCTGCGGGTGTCGGTGCCATTGTGATCGACAGCGAAATTGAGATTGAACGAGTCGCGGCGGCAGCTGCAGCCCAAGACAAGATTCAAATGGTTCGACTCAGGGTCAACACGGGAGTGCACGCAAACACGCACGACTTTTTGGCGACCGCACGCGAAGATCAGAAATTTGGAATTGCGATTGCCGACGCTCCAGAGATGGTCGCAAAGATTCGCTCACATCGTCACCTCAGTTTCTTGGGTCTGCACTCACACATCGGTTCGCAAATCCACTCGCGCGAGGGTTTCGTCGAAGCCGTTCGACGCTTGGTTAAGTTGCACGCAGAGCTGAGCAAAGTCGCAGAGGTTCCCGAACTAAATCTTGGCGGTGGCTTTGGCATCAACTACAAGCCAGCCGACGAGGCGCTTTCAATTCACGAGTTCGCCGAAGCCCTTGCCCAAGCCGTAAAAACCGAGTGCGAGAAAAATTCCATTGCGGTTCCGAAGCTAGCCTTCGAACCCGGCCGCTACATTGCCGGAAATCCTGGGGTAACTCTTTATACGGTTGGCACAATCAAAGATGTCTCGGTCACAGAATCGGCTGCGGTTCGCAAGTATGTCTCTGTCGACGGCGGAATGAGCGACAACATGCGAACTGCTCTCTATCAGGCCGAATATCACACGGTGCTGGCATCGCGTTCATCTCACGCCGCCGCCGCTCTTTCTAGGGTTGTCGGCAAGCACTGCGAGAGCGGCGACATAGTTGTTCGCAATGACTACCTTCCCGCAGACATCGCGGCTAGCGACATAATTGCGGTGGCCGCGACCGGTGCCTATTGCCACTCGCTTTCGAATAATTACAACTTTCTGACCAGACCAGCAGTAGTGGCGGTCAAAAATTCTGTTGCCAGACTCATCATTCGAGCCGAAACCGAGGCAGACTTGTTTACCAGAGACCTTCGCTACCAAGCGACGAAGAAAGAGTGAGATCGTGATTGAGTACCGTCCGTTGCGCATTGCCCTGCTCGGGGCTGGCTCTGTTGGCGCTCAGGTGGCGCGTTTGCTCACCGAAAACAAGGCAGAACTAGCTGCTCGAGTTGGAGCAGAACTTGAACTCATCGGCATTGCCGTTCGCGACGCCAAGGCCAAGCGCCCAGAAGGCTTTCCAACCGAACTAATTACGACCGATGTCGAAGGACTAATTCTCGGCGCGGACATTGTCATAGAAGTGATGGGTGGCATCGAGCCGGCAAAAACCTACATTCTGCAGGCGCTGAATTCTGGCAGCGATGTCATCACCGCGAACAAAGCGCTCTTGGCCACGCACGGAACAGAGCTTTTTGACACCGCCGAGCAGGTTGGCGCACAACTTTACTTCGAGGCTGCCGTGGCCGCGGCGATTCCAATCATTCGCCCGCTTCGCGAATCACTAGCCGGCGACAAGGTCCAGCGAATCATGGGCATCGTGAATGGTTCGACGAACTACATTCTTGACCGCATGGATACCGCAGGCATTTCGCTAGAAGCTGCGATGGCCGAAGCAACCGAGCTCGGCTATCTCGAGGCAGATCCGACTCTCGATGTCGAAGGCTATGACGCAGCGCAGAAGGCTGCGATCTTGGCCTACCTTGCTTTTCACACCGAGGTGCCAATCGAGCAGGTCTATCGCGAGGGAATCACAAATGTGACTCCAGAGTTGATGCGCGCGGCTCAGCGAGATGGCAACGTCATCAAGTTACTTGCCATTGCAGAGCGCATCGACGCCTCTAAAGCTGGTGTCGAGGGAGTCTCGGTTCGCGTATATCCGACATTGATCCCAAGAACACATCCGCTCGGAGCAGTGCGCGGAGCATTTAACGCTGTCTTCGTCGAGGCCGAATCTGCCGGACAACTTATGTTTTACGGAGCGGGTGCCGGTGGTGCTCAAACCGCAAGCGCAATTCTTGGCGACCTGGTTAGCGCGGCTAAGCGTCACGTTGCCGGTGGCCCTGGCCTTGCCGACTCGGTGCACGCCAACCTACCGATTCTTCCGATTGATCGAATTTTTACTCGCTACCAGATCACCCTCGAAGCCACCGACCAGCCCGGTGTGCTTGCAGCAATTGCAAACATCTTTGCGAGTCACGAGGTGTCTATCGAATTCGTCGAGCAAACTCCAACGCCTGGTCGCAAGACTGCGAATCTTGAAATTGCTACACACGAAGCCACCGATGCTTCGCTGTCTGCAGTGGTAGCTGCACTGGCAGCAAGCGACGCGGTCGAATCAATCATCTCGGTCATCCGAGTAGAAGGAATCTAATGGCTCACCAGTGGCGCGGAGTCATCCGTGAATATATCGACCGACTAGACATCAGCGCAGATAACCCGATCATCACGCTTGGCGAGGGCGGCCCCCCGCTAGTCGAAGCGCCGGCGTTGGCCAAGTTGGTCGGTGCCGAGCGAGTGATGCTTAAGGTCGAGGGAATGAACCCAACCGGTTCGTTCAAAGACCGCGGCATGACCATGGCGGTTTCTAAAGCCATCGGTCACGGTGCAAAGGCAGTTATTTGCGCTTCTACCGGCAACACCTCGGCCTCGGCCGCGGCATACGCGGCCGCCGCCGGAATTCAATCGGTCGTGCTTATTCCAGAGGGCAAGATCGCTCTCGGCAAGCTCAGCCAGGCGGTTGCCCACAAATCGCAAATTCTTCAGGTGCGCGGAAACTTCGACGACTGCCTAGATCTCGCACGCAGCCTTTCGGCAAACTATGCGGTTCACCTGGTCAACTCGGTCAATCCTGATCGCATTGAGGGTCAGAAGACCGGCGCATTTGAAATTGTCGATGCTCTCGGATTCGCTCCCGACTTTCACGTGTTGCCAGTTGGCAACGCGGGCAACTACTCGGCCTACTTCAAGGGCTACCTCGAAGACTTCAACGAGGGTCGTATCAAGCGTGTTCCGAAGATGTGGGGTTTTCAGGCCGAAGGCTCGGCTCCATTTGTTCAGGGTTCTCCGGTTAAGAATCCGGAAACCATCGCCACCGCGATTCGAATCGGAAACCCGGCATCTTGGGATCTCGCACTCAGCGCGCAGGAATGTTCAGACGGAAAATTTGGCGCGGTCAGTGACAAAGAGATTCTCTGGATGCACCGCTACCTTTCGAATGAGGTCGGCGTCTTCGTAGAACCATCTTCGGCAACTGGCGCGGCAGGTCTTTACAAGTCTTCTCAGCAGGGTGATTCGTTTGCCGGTGCAACAATCGTCGTGACCGTAACCGGTCATGGTCTCAAGGATGCCGGTTGGGCCTTGAAAGACAAAGACGGAGGCGACATCTTGCCGATCGTGGTTAACAACAATGCAGCTGAAGTCGCAGAGAGTCTCGGGTTGAACTAGTCATGAGTATCGTCGGCAGAAAAGTTTCGGTAAAGGTTCCGGCCACTTCGGCAAACCTCGGCCCTGGCTTCGACACGCTCGGAATGGCTCTGGCTTTTTATGACGAGCTAGACGTCGAAGCGGTTGCCGGTGACAAAGTTTTGGTCGAAGTAACCGGCGAGGGTGCAGGAGAAGTTGCAACCGACGAAACCAACCTGGTGGTCAAGTGCATCAAATTCACCTTCGACCGTTTCGGTCAGAAGATGCCTGGTTTGCATATCAAGGCGCGCAACGTGATTCCGCACGGCAGAGGAATGGGTTCTTCTGGCGCAGCTGTGGTCAGCGGAATTATGGCGGCCAAGGGTCTTCTCGAGGGAATAGTTGAGATCAGCTCGACCCAACTTCTAGACATTGCAACCGAACTCGAGGGGCACCCAGACAATGTGGCACCGGCGCTGTTCGGCAGCCTCAACATCGCCTGGGAAGACGAAAAGGGTGCTCACACCAAGAAGCTCTTCGTTCACCGTGGCGTATCGCCGCTCGAGCTTGTGCCCGACTTCAAGATGTCGACCGAGAAGGCCAGATCGCTTCAACCAGACTCGGTTCCTCACGAAGACGCCGTTTTCAACGTCTCACGCTCAGCGCTTTTGGTCGCCGCGCTGACCCAGAGCCCAGAGCTGCTCATGGCCGCCACCGAAGACCGCCTTCACCAGAGCTATCGTGCCGAGGCAATGCCCGAGACCCACGAACTCATCCAGTTAATGCGCAAAAACGGCCACGCGGCAGTGGTTTCGGGCGCAGGCCCATCGGTGCTTGTTCTGGCCAGCGACCCGGCCGAACGCCTCGAGGCAGCCAAACTTGCGGCAAAAAACTATCCACAATGGCGGGCTTTGCTTTTGGCTGTCGACTTCAAGGGTGCTACAGTTACCTTGCACCACTAAAAAGCAGTTCATTCAGAACGCTTTGGTGAAATCCCTCGCAAATCTAATGCGAACGCACGCACAGTGCGGGTGATGACAAACAAACACCTGTCATCTGAATCTCAGAAAGAGAAATAACTACATGGATGAAATCCAAGACACACCAGCAGTAAAGAAGCCACGTCGCGCTGTGACAGAAGGCGATGCTGCAACCAACGACTCAGCCACCGAGAAGCGACCAACCCGTCGCCGCGGTGCGAGCAAACCTGAAGGCGCAAGCGAATCTAGCAACGCCGGTGATTCTTCTTCGGCAGAAAAACCAGCTCGCGAGCCACGCGAGCAGCGACCACCACGTGAAAAGCGGGAGTCAAACGGTGAAGGTTCAAACCGCGAGGGCGCGTCGAAAGACAACGAAACTCGCAGCAACGACTCACGCAATGATCGTGACTTCAGTGACGAGCGTCGCGGTGGAAACCGCAACCGCAATCGCAATCGTGACCGTTACCGCGACCGCGACTCACGCAACCGCAACCGCGGCTCAAACAACCAGGGTCACGACCGCGATGAAATTGAGCCAGAGATCTCTCCAGACGACGTGCTGGTTCCGGTAGCTGGAATTCTTGACGTGCTCGACAACTATGCGTTCGTTCGCACCAGCGGATACCTGCCTGGTTCAAACGACGTCTATGTTTCACTAGGCCAGGTCAAGAAGTACAGCCTGCGCAAGGGTGATGCTGTTGTCGGCGCTATTCGCCAGCCAAAAGAGGGCGACAGCCAGGGGCGCCAGAAGTTCAACGCTATTGTTCGCATCGACTCAATCAATGGTCAGACTCTCGAAGAGGCTGCTAACCGTGTTGAGTTCGGCAAGCTAACCCCGCTATACCCGCAGAGCCGCTTGCGTCTCGAGACCGAGTCGAACCGTCTCAGCACTCGAATCATCGACCTGGTGGCACCAATCGGTAAGGGCCAGCGCGGTCTAATCGTCTCGCCTCCGAAGGCCGGTAAGACTTTGGTCTTGCAGGCAATCGCCAACGCGATCTCAACCAACAACCCTGAAGTTCACATGATGGTTGTCTTGGTTGACGAGCGCCCAGAAGAAGTTACCGACATGCAGCGAACCGTGAAGGGTGAGGTTATTGCCTCGACCTTCGACCGCCCAGCAGAAGACCACACAACCGTTGCCGAATTGGCAATCGAGCGTGCGAAGCGTTTGGTTGAGCTCGGTCACGACGTTGTCGTTCTTCTCGACTCGATTACTCGACTCGGTCGCGCCTACAACCTAAGTGCTCCGGCCTCAGGTCGAATTCTCTCTGGTGGTGTCGACTCGGCAGCGCTCTACCCACCGAAGCGTTTCTTCGGTGCCGCAAGAAACATTGAAGATGGCGGCTCGCTAACTATCCTTGCGACTGCCTTGGTTGAAACTGGTTCGAAGATGGACGAAATTATCTTCGAAGAGTTCAAGGGAACCGGAAACATGGAGCTTCGTTTGTCTCGCGCTCTAGCTGACAAGAGAATCTTCCCGGCAGTAGATGTCAACGCGTCTGGAACACGTCGTGAAGAGATCTTGATGGCACCTGACGAGACAAAGATCATCTGGAAGCTTCGTCGCGCACTTGCAGGACTAGACCAGCAGCAGGCTCTCGAGTTGGTACTTAACCGACTCAAAGAAACATCTAGCAACGTCGAGTTCTTGATGCAGGTTCAGAAGTCAATGCCAACGCCTTCGGGTTCAGACGGAGAATAAGTAATTGCTCGACTCGGTACAGCCGCTTTTAGCTGAGCACCTCGCCCTTCAGACCCAATTGTCTGAGGCGAGCGTGCACGCTAACCCTGTGCTGGCCAAAAAGCTCAACCGTCGCTATGCAGAGTTGGGCGCGATAGTTGCGGCATATAACTCTGTTGTCACCCTCACCGATGATCTAGCAGCGACCAAAGAACTAGCGAAAGAAGACGAGTCTTTTGCCGACGAGGTTCCGGCCTCTGAAGAGAAACTGGTAGCCGCAAGCGAAAAGCTTCGTCGCCTCTTGATTCCTCGCGACCCAGACGATGGCCGCGATGTAATCATGGAAATTAAGGCTGGCGAAGGCGGTGCCGAATCAGCGCTGTTCGCAGCCGACCTGCTTCGCATGTACATTCAGTACGCCAACTCAAAGGGCTGGAAGACCGAGATTCTCGACAAAAACGAGTCTGACCTCGGTGGCTATAAAGACGTGCAGATTGCTATCAAGTCGAACACCACAGACCCTGCTCAGGGCGTCTTTGCTCACCTGAAGTACGAGGGTGGCGTGCACCGCGTTCAGCGTGTGCCGGTCACCGAAACCCAGGGTCGCATTCACACCTCGGCTGCCGGCGTTCTAGTGTTTCCCGAGGTCGATGCTCCCGAAGAAGTTGAAATCAGCCAGAACGATCTTCGCATCGATGTCTATCGTTCGAGTGGCCCTGGCGGTCAATCGGTCAACACAACCGACTCGGCCGTTCGCATAACCCACCTTCCAACCGGAATCGTGGTGTCGATGCAGAACGAGAAGTCTCAGTTGCAAAACCGCGAAGCAGCCATGCGTGTTTTGCGCGCCAGAATTCTCGCCGCTCAGCAAGAGGCAATCGAAGCCGAACAGTCTGCCGCTCGCCGATCACAGGTGAAGTCGGTCGACCGAAGCGAGCGAATTCGCACCTACAACTTTCCTGAAAACCGAATCGCAGATCACCGCACCGGTTACAAGTCTTACAACCTAGATCAGGTCATGGATGGCGCTCTCGAGCCAGTGGTTCAATCTGCAATTCAGGTTGACGAAGAAGCCCGTCTAGCTGCACTCGGCGCCGAAAAGTAACCAACCATGTTGTTGCGCGAGTTAGTCGCACACGCGGTCGAGAAATTCGAAAGCGCGCATATTCACAGCGCAAGGGTTGACGCCGAGCTTCTTGCCGGTCACGTTCTTAAACTCAACCGTGGCGAAGTTCAGGCAGCCATGATTTCGGGTGTCGAACTCGATGAATCTCAAAGCAAACTTTTTACCGAGTTGGCCGCACGACGATTCGCTCGCGAACCGCTTCAGCACCTAACCGGCATCGCCTACTTTCGCCAGCTTGAACTCAACGTTGGCAAGGGTGTCTTCATTCCGCGCCCCGAGACCGAAATTGTCACCCAGATAGCCATCGATGCGCTCAACTCGAGCGAGTTAGAAAACCCAATTGCCGTCGACCTCGGCACCGGAAGCGGAGCGATTGCGCTCTCGCTTCATGTCGAAGTGCCCAAGGCGAAGGTGTACGCGATCGAGAAGTCAGAAGATGCTTTTGATTTCACCAAAAGAAACTTTGAGAAATATGCCGGGGCAGAGTTGGTGCTCGGCGATCTTGCCGATTCGTTCAACGCCCTCAACGGCTCAGTATCGGTGGTCATCTCTAACCCGCCATACATACCCAATTCGATGGTGCCAATCGACCCCGAGGTTCACCTGCACGAGCCATCTCTCGCTCTTTACGGGGGAGAAGATGGGCTAGACGTCATCCGTGCCTTGTCAACTGTGGCCAAGCGCTTGCTGCTAGAAGGCGGAATGTTGGTCATCGAGCACGCAGACACCCAGTCGGTTATGGTCTGTGAATTACTATTGGCTGAAGGTTGGCGTGATGTTCGTGCCTACCAAGACTTGACCGGCAAAGACCGAGCGGTTTCTGCAATTCACTAGCAGCGAAAGGAATCACCGTGCAGCGAATTTATGACTGTGCAGTTGACACCGACTTGCTGACTGGAATGCGCCTTGCCAAGATTGCGCTTCAGCGCGACGAGCTTGTGGTTTTGCCGACCGATACCGTTTATGGAATAGCCGCTAACGCTTTTTCACACAAAGGCGTTGAGGCTCTGCTCGCGGCAAAGGGGCGCACCACTCAATCGCCACCACCCGTTCTCATTTCAAATATCAATCAGCTTGATGCGCTCACCGAATTTGTTCCAGAAATTGCCCGCAAGTTGGCGGCCACTTTTTGGCCTGGCGCGCTAACGATGATTTTGAAAGCTCAACCATCTCTTCAGTGGGATCTCGGCGAAACCAAAGGCACAGTGGCGCTGAGAATGCCAGATCACAAGATTGCTCTAGCCCTGCTAGAAGAAACCGGGCCACTCGCCGTCTCAAGCGCAAACCTCACCGGCGAACCAGCGGCAACTACCTGTCAGCAGGCCGAAGGCTATCTCGGTGCGAGCGTTGCAGTCTATTTAGACAGTGGTCCTTCACCAAAAGGCGAAGCCTCAACGATTCTCGATCTCACATCGATTACAGAAACCTTTGTCGACGGCAAAATTGTGGCCGAAGGAAAGATTCGCATAGTTCGCTTGGGTGCACTGAAAAAAGCAAAATTGAAAACCGTTGTCGGCAATCTCTTCGAAGCTGATAATTAGTGCGCGCATATCTTTTGATTGCGGCCATAAGCGCCGTTGTCACCTTCGGGCTCACCTGGTTGACGCTAAAGGTTTCGCATAAATACAAGTTGTATCCGCAGATTCGTGCTCGCGATGTTCACACCAAGCCCACCCCGAGACTCGGCGGAGTTGCGATGTTCGGCGGATTCGCGGCTGCAATGGCAGCCGCAGCCGCCTTCGGCTGGTTTAGAAGCGTATTCGCAGACCCGGTTCAAATAATTGCGATCATCACGGCGGCGTTCTTGATCACCCTGATTGGTTTTCTCGACGACCTCTATGACCTTGACTGGACGCTAAAACTTGCTGGACAGTTTGCCGTTGCCGGAGTTCTTGCCTGGCAGGGCGTTCAGATCATCTCGTTGCCAATCGCTGGCCTAACCATCGGCAGCTTCGGCACATCGCTCGTGGTCACCGTGTTTTTGACGGTACTGGTCATGAACGCCGTGAACTTCATCGATGGCCTCGACGGTTTGGTTGGTGGAGTTGTGTTTATTGGCACCGCGGTTTTCTTCGTTTACAGCTATTTGTTAGCGCAAGAAACCTCTCCTTCGAATTACTTCAACCTCGCATCTCTGATTTCGGCAATCGTCATTGGCATGTGCGTAGGATTTATTCCGCTCAACTGGCGCCCAGCCAAAATATTCATGGGCGACTCTGGCGCGATGCTTCTTGGTTTGCTGATGGCAACCTCCGCCCTGACCGTTACCGGACAAATCGACCCTCACATGGCGGGCGAGGATGATCTCGTGCCAGCATTCATTCCGCTGATTCTGCCGCTTGCCATTTTGGTGCTGCCTCTGCTCGACTTCACGCTCGCCGTCCTTCGCAGGCTTCGTGCCGGAAAGTCTCCCTTCGCCGCAGATCGTCAGCACATTCACCACAGGCTGCAAGATCTTGGCCACAGCCACGTTGGTTCGGTCTTGGTGTTCTACATCTGGACTGCGCTGATTTCGCTCAGCTGCCTAATGTTCTTCTTCTTGCCTTGGCAGGGCATCCTGGCCTTTGTCGCGGTCGGCATCGCCGCAGCAACTCTTTTCACCCTTCGGCCGATCATCAAAAAACGCTTAGGAGCGAAAAATGAGCAGTTCTAGCGAAAAGCTATTTTCGAGCATTCTCAAGAAGGGCGCTCTTCTGATTGGCGCCATTGCCGCCTTGGGAGGGCTGATTGGCTACCTGGTCGCCTCGACAAACGGCCTCATCAGCGCCCTAATTGGCGCAGCCATGGCCTTCGTGTTCGTTTCGATGACGGCCGGCTCGGTATGGCTTGGCGGAAAGCTCTCGCTTGGCGGTTTCTTCGGGGTGGTCTTGGGCGGCTGGATAGTCAAACTGCTCGGATTCATCGTTTTGGTGGCCACGCTCCGGTCGGCTGATTTCATCGTCGGCCCGGTTCTCTTTGGCAGCGTGGTGACCTCGATTATCGGCAGTCTGGTGCTCGATGCCATCGTGGTCACGAAGACCAGAATCGCCACGTTCGACCCAAAGTAAAACGCCCTACGCATAGGCCTGCATAAGCCCAATGACGGCAATTTTGCCCGATTTTATGCTGTTAGAATATTCGAAACCAGCCTGCGGCAACCCAAAAAGCTGCCCCGACTCAGGAGAATCTCACCGTTGATTAACGCTCTCTCTCTGCTCACGCGGGCAGCATATACAGAGTCGTCATCCGGTGAATTCCACGCTCCTTCAATCATGGAGTTCTACCCCGATGTCATTGCTTTTGAGGGCACACCTTTTGAGTTGAACAGAATCATGTTGATTCGTCTCTTGGTCATGACCGCACTGATCGTTTTGTTCTGGCTCTGGACATCAAAGTTCAAGAGTGCTTACAAGAACAACACTTTGGTGCCATCGCGTTTTCAACTTATGGGAGAAATTTCGCTCAACTTTGTTCGCAAGAGCATCGCTCACGAGCAGCTCGGCGAGAAAGATGGCGACCGCTTTCTTCCGTTGTTGAGCACAATGTTCTTCTTGGTCCTCGGCATGAACATCACCGGAGTCATACCGGGGCTGAACATCGCCGGAACTTCGGTAATCGGTTTGCCTTTGGTGCTAGCGGCAGCTGCCTATGTGACTTTCATTTACGCCGGAGTTCGCAAGCACGGCGGCCACTTCTTCACAGCGGCGCTCTTTCCGGCCGGCGTTCCAAAAGCCTTTTACATCCTGGTGACTCCTATCGAGTTCCTCTCAACCTTCATCCTTCGCCCGGTCACGCTGGCCTTGCGTTTGATGATGAACATGATCGCGGGGCACCTCTTGCTCGTGCTCTGTTTCTCGGCAACACAGTTCTTCTTCTTCAACGCAGACGGCATCTTCAAGTTATTCGGAGCCGGAACATTCTTGTTCGGTTTCGCGTTTACAGTCTTTGAGATTCTGGTTGCGTTCTTGCAGGCATACGTTTTTACTCTTCTAACCACGGTCTACATTCAGTTGGCCTTGGCAGACGAGCACTAAGGGCTAGCAACCGCTAGTTCAAAACCACGGAAGGAAATAACAAGTGGACGTAAATAACATCGCCGCTCTATCGGGCAACATCGCAGTAGTTGGCTACGGCCTTGCAGCTGTGGGTCCTGGCATTGGTGTGGGTCTAGTAGTTTCAAAGACCATCGAGTCAATCGCTCGCCAGCCAGAACTTGCATCTAAGTTGCAGGTAACCATGTGGCTAGGTATCGCGTTTACCGAGGCGCTAGCGCTTATCGGTCTTGCAACACCATTCATCTTCGTTTAGTCGCTAGGAAACCAACACCATGATTTCAACGATTCTTGTCGCGGCAGCTGAGGGCGAGGCGGCTCCAAACCCGCTTATCCCAGCTCTCTATGACATTGTCTGGTCATCGGTTGTCTTCGCTATTCTTTTGGTCTTCTTCTGGTTCAAGGTTCTTCCGAATCTAAAGAAGACCTTGGATGCACGCACCGAAGCCATCGAGGGTCGCCTTGCCGCTGCCGAGAAGGCGCAAGCCGAGGCCGCAGCCAAGACCGCTAATATCGAGGCCGAGCAGGCAGCTGCTCGCGCAGAGGCTTCGCAGATTCGCGAAGAAGCTCGCGCTGAGGCCGCCGTTATCGGGGTCGAAATGAAAGAAGCCGCACAGGCCGAATCAGCTCGAATGATCGCTGCAGCTAAGGCACAGATCGAAGCCGAAACTCAGGCAGCACTGGTTTCATTGCGCGCCGAAGTTGGCTCTCTCGCTATTGACCTAGCATCGAGCGTGGTTGGCGAAAGTCTCAAGAATGACAAGTTGGCAGCTAACGTTGTCGACTCGTTCTTGGCAGAGCTAGAGACGAAAAAGAAGTAACCATGGCAAGCGCAACCAGACAATCAACAGCCAAGGCGATGGCGGCCCTAAAGCCACTGCTTGCCAAGGCAGACATCAAGTTCGCAGAAGAGCTGTTCGGTCTCGGTGCGGTTCTCGCATCGAGCGCACAGCTTCGCGGCATCCTCTCAGATCCTTCCGCTGAGAAAGATGCGAAGGCCGGTGTAGTCAAAGCCGTTTTCGGCAAGGCCGCATCAAAGACCTCGCTTGATTTCTTGAACTCCCTGGTTGCACTTCGTTGGTCACGTCCGAGCGACCTGGCTATTGCACTCGAGACCCTTGCGGTTCACGCCGTTGCGTCAATTGCTGCTTCGAACAAGAAACTCGATGAACTCGAGTCTTCGCTGTTTGGCTTTCAACAGGCAGTCGATGCTGACTCAGAGTTGCAGTTTGCACTGGCAGATAAGAGCGCAAGCGAAGAGGCAAAGATCAAACTGGTTAGTGCGCTAATCAAGGGCAAAGTTTCGACCGAATCTTCGCTTTTGATTCGTCGGGCAGTGGTTGGCAGTGGCAAGCGCCGCGCGTCATCTGTGCTTGAGGCATTTAGCAAGCAGGTTTCTGCATTTGCCGAGCGTCTGGTTGCGGTGGTTACCGTAGCCGCACCTATCGATGCAAAACAGCTGACTCGCCTAGAAAAGAGCCTGGCGGCCACCTACGGGCAGAGTTTGAAACTCAACCTAGAAATTGACCCAGCGATTCTCGGCGGCATCCGAGTTCAAATCGCCGGCGATGTTATTGACGGAACGCTGTTCACCCGTCTAAATGAGGCAAAACTTCAACTCGCATAAGCGAGCTGACAACAACTTCGGTTGATAAATCAACCAAGCAAAAACGGGTAAAACCGAGAAGTAGAGGAACGAGATGGCAGATCTGAAAATCAGCCCGAACGAGATTCGCGATGCTCTTAAGGACTTCGTAAAGTCTTACGAGCCAGCTAAGGCTTCGCGCACCGAAGTAGGTCACGTGATTGACGCCGGTGACGGCATCGCCCACGTCGAAGGTCTACCTAGCGCGATGGCTAACGAGTTGCTCAAGTTTGCCGACGGCACCTTGGGTCTTGCTCTGAACTTGGATGAGCGCGAGATCGGAACCGTCGTTCTCGGTAACTTCGAGGGCATCGTTGAGGGAATGGAAGTTCACCGCACCGGTGAAGTTCTATCTGTTCCAGTTGGTGACAAGTTCCTCGGTCGCGTGGTTGACCCGCTTGGTAACCCAATCGACGGACTCGGTGACATCAAGGCAGAGGGTCGCCGTGCGCTAGAGCTTCAGGCTCCTGGCGTTATGGCCCGCAAGTCAGTTCACGAGCCACTGCAGACTGGAATCAAGGCCATCGACGCCATGATTCCGGTTGGTCGTGGCCAGCGTCAGCTAATCATCGGTGACCGTCAGACCGGTAAGACCGCAATCGCGATCGACACCATCATCAACCAGAAAGCAAACTGGGAGTCTGGTGACGTCAAGAAGCAGGTTCGCTGCATCTATGTTGCAGTCGGTCAGAAGGGTTCGACCATTGCTTCGGTAAAGGCTTCGCTCGAGGCTGCTGGCGCTATGGAATACACCACCATCGTTGCTTCACCAGCTTCAGACCCAGCGGGCTTCAAGTACCTTGCTCCTTACACCGGTTCGGCCATTGGTCAGCACTGGATGTATGGCGGCAAGCACGTGCTAATCATTTTCGATGACCTATCGAAGCAGGCCGAGGCCTACCGCGCGGTATCACTTCTTCTTCGTCGTCCACCAGGCCGCGAGGCTTACCCGGGTGACGTCTTCTACTTGCACTCACGACTTCTTGAGCGCTGTGCAAAGTTGAACGACGAGCTTGGTGCCGGTTCGATGACTGGTCTTCCAATCATCGAGACCAAGGCAAACGACGTTTCTGCATACATTCCGACCAACGTGATTTCGATTACCGACGGTCAGATCTTCTTGCAGTCAGACCTCTTCAACTCGAACCAGCGCCCAGCTATCGACGTGGGTATCTCGGTTTCGCGTGTTGGTGGAGCTGCTCAGGTTAAGGGCATCAAGAAGGTTTCGGGAACCCTGAAGCTTGAACTTGCTCAGTACCGTTCGCTAGAGGCCTTTGCAATGTTTGCGTCTGACCTCGATGCAGCGTCACGTCAGCAGTTGGCTCGCGGTGCTCGTCTAACTGAGCTGCTAAAGCAGCCACAGTATTCACCGTTCCCGGTTGAAGAGCAGACAGTATCAATCTGGGCCGGTACCACCGGGCTACTAGATGAGGTTCCTGTCGAAGACATCCTGCGTTTCGAGGGTGAGCTGCTAGAGCACCTGCGTCGTAACTCGAAGGTGTTGACCACAATTCGTGAGACCAGCAACCTCGATGACGACACCGTTGCAGAGCTAACCAAGCAGGTAGCAAAGTTCAAGAAGAGCTTCGCAACCCGCTCGGGTGCCTCACTTGCTTCGTCTGCTTCTGCAGAGGCTCTTGATGAAGAAGAAGTGCAGCAAGAGAAGATCGTCAAGCAGAAGCGCAAGAAGTAATTCGAACCAATCACTAACGACACAAGAGAGGAAAAGGCATGGGAGCGCAACTTCGCGTCTACAGGCAGAAGATTAAATCTGCACAGACGACCAAGAAGATCACTCGCGCCATGGAGCTGATTTCAGCTTCACGCATCGCGAAAGCGCAGCAGCGTGTGGCAGCGGCTACTCCATACTCGCGTGCCGTCACTCGTGCCGTTTCTGCGGTAGCTACCTTCTCGAACATCGACCACCCGCTAACCACCGAGCCGGCCCGCATTGACCGCGCGGCAGTTGTGATTTTCACCTCTGACCGTGGTCTTGCCGGTGCCTTCTCGTCGAACGTTCTAAAAGAAGCAGATCAGTTGACAACGCTTCTTCGTGAGCAGGGCAAAGACGTCATCTACTTCTTGGTTGGACGCAAGTCGGTTAGCAACTTCAGCTTCCGTCGTCGCGAGAGCGTTCGCGCCTGGATTGGTGGCACCGACCTTCCGAAGGTAGACACCGCTCAAGAAATTGCCGAGGCTGTGCTCGAGGCATTCAAGAAAGACTTCGCCGACGGCGGTGTTGACGAGATTCACCTAATCTTCAACCGCTTCGTTTCGATGATTTCGCAGGAGCCAGAGACCGTGCGTTTGCTTCCTCTCGAGGTTGTAGAGGCAGAAGAAGCTCCATCAGCCGGAGATGTTTTTCCGCTTTACGAATTTGAGCCGGATGCCAGCAAGGTGCTTGACGCCCTGCTTCCGGTTTATGTCGAGAGCAGAATCTACAACGCGATGTTGCAGTCTGCCGCATCAGAGCACGCGGCTCGTCAGAAGGCCATGAAGTCGGCTACCGATAACGCCGAGAAGTTGATCAAAAACTACACCCGTCTAAGCAACGCGGCACGTCAGTCAGAAATTACCCAACAGATTTCCGAGATCGTTGGTGGAGCCGATGCATTGGCTTCACAAGGCGACGAGGACTAAGAGAAAGAAAGAACATGGCCGAAACCAAAAAGAAGCCAGCCGCAAAGGCAGCAGCCACCAAGCCAGTCGTGAAGTCGACTGTCAAGGCAGGCGGCGTTGGTCGCATCGCACGAGTAAATGGTCCGGTGGTTGACATCGAGTATCCTCACGATGCCATCCCAGCCATCTATAACGCGCTGACCACGGTCATCGACCTGGGTGGCGAGAAGATCATTCTTACCCTCGAGGTTGCTCAGCACCTCGGTGACGACCTGGTTCGCGCCATCGCGCTGAAGCCAACCGACGGTTTGGTTCGCGGCGGTGCCGTGCAAGACACCGGTGCTCCGATCTCTGTTCCTGTCGGCGATGTGACCAAGGGCCACGTATTCAACGTGACCGGTGATGTTCTCAACGCAAAGCCAGGCGAGAAGATCGAAGTCAACGAGCGTTGGTCGATTCACCGTCAGCCACCTGCTTTTGACCAGCTTGAGTCAAAGACTCAGATGTTTGAGACCGGAATCAAGGTCATCGACTTGCTCACCCCTTATGTTCAGGGTGGAAAGATCGGTCTCTTCGGTGGTGCCGGTGTTGGTAAGACCGTTTTGATTCAGGAAATGATTTACCGCGTGGCCGAAAACCACGACGGTGTTTCGGTTTTCGCCGGTGTTGGTGAGCGTACTCGTGAGGGCAACGACCTAATCGACGAAATGACCGAGTCTGGCGTTATCGACAAGACCGCGCTGGTCTTCGGCCAGATGGATGAGCCACCAGGCACGCGTCTTCGCGTTGCTCTTTCGGCTTTGACCATGGCGGAGTACTTCCGCGATGTTCAGAAGCAAGACGTGCTTTTGTTCATCGATAACATCTTCCGCTTTACCCAGGCAGGTTCTGAGGTGTCGACTCTTCTAGGTCGCATGCCTTCTGCCGTGGGTTACCAGCCGAACTTGGCCGATGAGATGGGTCTATTGCAGGAGCGCATCACCTCAACCCGTGGTCACTCGATCACTTCGTTGCAGGCGATTTATGTTCCAGCCGACGACTACACCGACCCGGCTCCGGCAACCACCTTTGCCCACTTGGATGCGACCACCGAGCTCTCTCGTGAAATCGCTTCGAAGGGTCTCTACCCAGCAGTTGACCCGTTGACTTCGACCTCTCGAATTCTTGACCCTCGCTACATCAGCAAGGATCACTACGAGACCGCAACCCTGGTGAAGCGAATTCTGCAGAAGAACAAGGAACTACAGGAAATCATCGCCATCCTTGGTGTCGAGGAGCTTTCTGAAGAAGACAAGATCACCGTTTCACGCGCTCGTCGCATTCAGCAGTACTTGTCTCAGAACACCTACATGGCTACCAAGTTCACGGGTGTTGCTGGTTCGACCGTTCCAATCAAGGACACCATCGAGGGCTTCAGCAAGATTGCTTCGGGAGAGTTTGACCACATTCCAGAACAGGCATTCTTCAACGTGGGTGGCCTTGACATGGTTATGGCTAACTACGAACGTCTACAGAAGCAGTCGGGCAGCAAGTAATGTCTGACAAAACCGTTCGCGTCGAGCTTGTGGCTGCCGATCAGGCAGTCTGGAGTGGTGACGCCAAAATGGTTATCGCCAAGACAGTTGAGGGTGAAATTGGTTTGCTGCCTGGGCACGAGCCGATGCTCGCGATCTTGGCCGCTGGCGAAGTGCGCATCACTCTGCCAACCGGCGAGAAGTTGGTTGCCTCGGCAGAAGACGGATTCCTGTCAATTGAGCACGATGTTTTGACAATCTTCGCTCGTCACGCGGCGCTCGTTTAAGGTTTCAATAGAAAATCCCCCGCAACTTCTGCGGGGGATTTCCTAATTTAAGGAAGAGGGCTCTCTACTCGGTGCGAGTTGGGTGTTCTGGTCGCTCGCGACGGTTAGCTGCCGGAACCCACTTGACGTCGCCGCCGTGCTTGATGTTTGCATAGCGGGCGAGAACAAACAAAAGGTCGCTCAGACGGTTTAGGTACTTTGCGGCAATTGGGCTGACTCCGCCATCGTTGTGCCCCTTCTTGGCGGGTTCGGTTCCGTATGCCTCGATTGCGTGCCAGGTTGCGCGCTCGGCGCGGCGCACTACAGTGCGGGCGAGGTGCAGACCTGCTGCTAAGCCAGAGCCACCAGGAAGAATGAAAGAATCCAACTTCTCGAGTTGAGAGTTGTATTTGTCGATTGCTGTTTCGAGAGCGTCGATCCAGATTGCGTCAACGCGCAGTGGTTCATATTCGTAGTGCTCGTTCAGCGGGTTCGATAGGTCGGCACCGAGGTCGAATAGGTCGTTCTGAATCTGTGACAGCAGCTGCAAAGTTTCGTGATCGAACTCATTGCGTGCCAGCGAAACAGCAACGCCGATTGCAGAGTTAGCCTCGTCGACGTCGGCGTAAGCCTCGATGCGAGGGTCAGTCTTTCGAGTGCGCGAGAAGTCGCTCAAACCGGTGGTGCCCTCGTCGCCGGTGCGTGTGTAAATCTTCGTAAGTTTGACCATGGCTCAATTCTAAGCCGACCTCGCACGAGCCTTTTGCTGAGCAACCTAGACTTGGCAAATGCTGTACTTGCTTCCCCCTTCAGAGACCAAGGCACCCCGTGCGTATCCGGGTGCGATTGAGAATTCGCTTTCGGTGAGACAGGTTGCGCTAGCTTTCGGCACGCTTGAACCCGCTCGCAAGCAGGCGGCAGAATTGCTCGAAGACAAAGGTGCACTCGATGCGCCCACCATGATGGCGCTGGATCGCTACACCGGCACGCTGTATGCAGCGGTTCATGGACGCGGACTAAAGGGAACACCGACCGAATTTGCTCACTTGAGCGATGCCGCAGTCAAGCGGGCCAAAGAGGCGGTGCTGATTCAATCGGCGCTTTACGGTCTAATACCTGCTACCGGGTTGATTCCGAATTACAAGTTTTCTGCGACGCCAAAACTTAGGGCAATCTGGGCAGAACCGCATCAGGCGATCTTTCGCAGACTCAAAGGTCTGATTGTCGACATGCGCTCCAAGCAGTACGTTGCCCTAGCTCCGATTCCAAGCGACATCGAAAGCTACTGGCTCGATGTGGTGCTCGAAGCAGCCGATGGCACGCGCAGCTCGATGAACCACTTCAATAAGAAGTCAAAGGGCGAGCTGATTCACGCGGTGCTAAACGCCAAAGAGTTGCCAGAGACCATCGCTGACCTTAGGCGCGTTGCTAAGAAAGCGGGGTTTGGTCTCGAGCAGTCGGGTCACGAACTCACCCTGGTGGTTAGCTATTCGCCACCGAACGCCAACTAGAGCTGATTGCGCCTGAAGCAACCTGGCGCGTGATCGTTCACCATTCCGGTTGCCTGCATCAGCGCATACATAGTGGTGGCACCGACGAAGCCAAAGCCAAGTTTTCGGAGATGCTTACTCAGCGCCTCCGATTCCGCTGTCGTGGCAACCCACTCGAAGTCAGCCGGAGCTCTCTTGCGCTTGCTAACCGGGGGAGCGAACGACCAAACAATGTCGCTGATGCTTTCTCCCGATTGCTGTAACTCAAGCACCAGGCTTGCATTTCGAATCGTGCTTTCGATCTTGGCCCGATTTCGAATGATGCCCTCATCTTGCATCAGTCGTTCGATGTCGGTTTCGGTCATGCGAGAAATCTTTTTCAGTTCGAAATTCTTGAATGCCTTCCGAAAGCCTTCGCGACGTTTCAAAATGGTGATCCACGAAAGCCCCGCTTGAAAACCCTCGAGAGTAATTCGCTCGAACACGGCTTGGTCACCGCGTACCGCAACACCCCACTCGGTGTCGTGGTAGTCGCGGTAAAGCTCGTCGGTGTTTAGCCACGAGCAACGCATTAGGCCGTCTTCGAATTTTCTTGCGGTAGTCATTCTTTTATCGCAATGTCTTCGAGGGTCAGCAGCCAACGCTTAGTTGGTAAACCATCGCCACCCGAGTAGCCGGTGATTTTGCCAGTAGCTCCTAGAACTCGGTGGCAACCAACGATTAGCGGCACCGGGTTTGACCCAACGGCTCCGCCAACGGCTCTCGAGGCCAAGGGCTTACCGATTTTGGCGGCGATTTCGGCGTAACTAACCGTTTTGCCGAACCCGGTCTTGGCGATTTGCTTCCAGACCGCCTTTTGAAAGTCGGTTCCTTGCAGCTCGACTGGTAGATCGAATTTGACCAGTTTGCCGGCGAAGTATGCGGTCAATTGCTTCTTTGCCTCGCGCAGAGTTTTGCTCGAACCTAAGTCGGGGGAGCGTTGACCAATGGTTAGCCGCGTGATTTTCTCGTTGCTTGCCTCGACTGTGATTGCACCAATCGGGGAGTCCAAGCTGATGCTTGCATGTGCCATGTTCATGCCTCCCAGAATAAGACAAAGGCCGGGTCTCTGCGATTCGAGTCGAATCTGTTGAGAACCCGGCCTTGGCCAGAATTGTTAGTAACTCTTTTTATAGAGACTTCCACGCTTCATCTAGACAGCTGCGAAGAATCTGTTCCATTTCAACAAACTCTTTGGGCCCAATGGTTAGCGGTGGAGCCAGCTGAACAACCGGGTCTCCACGGTCATCTGAACGACAGTAGAGGCCTTCTTCAAACAGACGGCGAGAGAGAATGCCGCGAAGCAACTTCTCGCTCTCCTTGTCGTTGAAAGTCTCTCGAGTGTCCTTGTCTTTGACAAGTTCGATAGCCCAGAAGTAACCTGCGCCTCGAACATCACCAACGATTGGTAGATCGCGCAACTTGTCGAGAGTTGCCTTGAACTCGGCTTCGTTGCGAGCAACGTTGCCAACCAAGTCTTCTTCGTCGAAGATGTCGAGGTTCTCAAGCGCAACCGCACAAGAAACCGGGTGCCCACCGTAGGTGTATCCGTGAGGGAAGATGTTGGTGCCGGTTTTAAATGGCTCAAACAACTTCTCTGCAACCAGCAACGCACCAATCGGTGCATATGCCGAGGTCATACCTTTGGCGAGAACCAACATGTCAGGCTCGAAGTCGTACCTCTCCGAAGCGAACATGGTTCCGGTACGTCCGAAGCCGTCGATGGTCTCGTCGGCAACAATCAGAACGTCGTACTTGTCGCAGATCTCACGCACGCGATCGAAGTAAACCTTCGGCGCTGTGAAACAGCCACCAGAGTTCTGAACCGGCTCGAAGATAAACGCCGCAACGGTGTCTGGGTCTTCGAACAGAATCATCTCTTCGACGCGGTTTGCGGCCCAAAGCGCGAATTCCTCTTCGGTGGCAAAGTCGTTTTGAGCGCGGTACCAGTTGGTGTTTGGCACTCTGAAGGTGCTCGGAACCAGCGGTTCAAACATCTTCTTCATTGACGGAATTCCAGTAAGCGACAGGGCTCCGTGCGATGTGCCGTGGTAGGCCACTGCGCGGGTAAGCACCTTGTGCTTGGTTGGCTTGCCAATCATTTTGAAATACTGCTTGGCCAACTTCCAGGCGGTCTCGTTAGCTTCGCCACCACCGGTGGTGAAGAAAACGCGACTCAGGTTCTTAGGCGCATACGAGAGCAGGCGCTCAGAAAGTTCGATGCCCGGCTTGTGTGCGTGTGACCAGAGAGGAAAGTAGTCGAGTTCTTTCATCTGCTTTGCGGCAGCTTCGGCGAGACGAGTGCGACCGTGCCCGATGTTAACCGAGAACAGGCTCGAGATGCCGTCGAAATACTTCTTTCCGTTTTGGTCCCAGAAGTGGTGACCAGATGCCTTGGTGATGATCGGAATCTCACCCTTGGCAGTGTAGTAAGGGCTGTGGCGGGTGAAGTGAAGGAACATGTTGTCCTTCGCTGCCTGCTGCAGCATCTTAGGTGTTGCTTCAACGCCGCTCTTGCGAGCGTCTAGAAGCGGGGTGGCGCGGTCGGCTTTAGCATTGGTCGTCCCATTCGACGGCTTGAACGCGGTTTTTACTCCGCGAGCAAGTTTGCTCACCAGGCTCTCCTTGGTTGCCATGAAATATCACTCTTTACATTGTTTGTTGTTCATTGTGGAGACGCATCATCGCGTTCCCCAGTTGTAGAACTGCTTGTGCAACTTCAAGTAGACAAATGTCTCGGTTGAAGTAACTCCGGGCAGCGACCGGATCTTTGAATTGAGTAGCTCTATGAATTCGTCATCGTCTTCACAGATCACCTCAACCAAAATGTCAAAACTTCCAGCGGTGTGAACTACATAGTCCGTCTCGGATAGCGCGGCTATGCTCTCTGCAATCGAACGGGTGTCGCCGGTGCAGCGAATGCCAATCATTGCCTGGCGAAAGAAACCGAGTTGCATCGGGTCGGTGACCGCAACGATCTGCAACACACCCGTTTCGGTTAGCTTCTGCACACGCTGGCGCACGGCTGCCTCGCTAAGACCAACCACCTTGCCGATTTCGGCATAAGAGCGGCGGCCGTCAAACTGCAACTGCTCGATGATGGCTTTTGCGACATCATCCAGAGTCGTGGTTCTAGTAGCCGTGCGGTTCATGGTCCGATTTTGGCACTGAAATGGCATTTTCGCAAACGAATCAGTGGCGATTTGCCCAATTTGATAACGAAAAGGTCATTCAGGGGTCAATTTTGCTTCGTTTTCGAGATTCTGCCCCCGTGGTTATAGGGTTTTGATATAGGAATCAATGCGCTTCAAAAGTCGGCCCATCGGTCGATGCGATGCGCGGACTCAAAGGAGAGTGCGACTTGTCGCTCAAGCAACTGAAGAACTTCGTCAATGGCCAGTACGTAGATGCCAAATCAGGCGAAACCAGCGAGATATTCGACCCGGCCTCGGGCAAGCCCTACGCCAATGCGCAGTTGAGTAACGCTGCCGACATCGACAACGCCTACAAAGTCGCAGACAAGGCTTTTGAAACCTGGTCGCAGACCACTCCGGGTGAACGTCAACTCGCACTTTTTAGAATCGCCGATGCCCTCGAAGCTCGCGCAGAAGAGATGGCTGATGTTGAATCAGAGAACACTGGCAAGCCGCGGCCAAGTTTGATCGAGAACGAAGTCTTGGTCTCTGTAGACCAGATTCGTTTCTTTGCCGGCGCAGCTAGAAATCTTCAAGGGATCGCCACCGGTGAATATGCAAAGGATCACACCTCTTCTATTCGCCGTGAGCCAATCGGTGTAATCGGTCAGGTCACTCCTTGGAACTATCCGTTGAACATGGCCACCTGGAAGTTTGCTCCGGCGCTTGCCGCCGGAAACACAATTGTTATTAAGCCTTCGGATACGACACCTGCCTCGACTCTGTTGCTCGCCGAAATCGCATCCGAGTTTTTGCCAGCCGGAGTATTTAACGTCGTCACGGGTGACCGCGATACAGGTCGGGCACTTGTCGAGCACAAGATTCCGCAGATGGTTGCAATCACCGGTTCGGTTCGCGCCGGAATGGAAGTTGCCAAGTCGGCTGCTCTCGACCTAAAGCGCGTTCACCTCGAACTCGGTGGCAAAGCGCCCGTAATCATTTTCGGCGATGCCGATCTAGATGCAGCAGTTGCTCAGTTGACGGTAGCTGGTTTCTTCAACGCCGGCCAAGACTGCACCGCGGCAACTCGCATGTTGGTTCACGAGTCGGTTCACGACGAGTTCATTGCCAAGTTGGCAGCGAGCGTGAAGGTAAACGCAACCACCGGTCAGCCTTCGCGCGATGACATCTTGTTTGGCCCGGTTAACAACATCAACCAGCTCGAGCGAGTTCAGGGCTTCGTCGACCGCCTGCCGGACCACGCCAAGATCGAGGCCGGTGGCAATGCCATTAGCGACAACGGCGGCTACTTCTTTGAAGCCACCATTTTGTCGGGTCTAAAGCAGCAGGATGAGCACATCCAGTCTGAGATTTTCGGACCGATAGTTACCGTGCAGAAGTTCAGCAACGACGAAGAGGCGCTTCGCTGGGCCAACGATGTTGACTATGGCTTGGCATCTTCGGTCTGGACCAAAGACCACGGTCGCGCCATGCGATTCTCTAAGGGCCTCAACTTTGGCTGCGTCTGGATTAACACGCACATTCCGCTGGTTGCCGAGATGCCTCACGGTGGCTTCAGACACTCGGGCTATGGCAAGGATCTGTCGAACTACGGCTTCGAGGACTACACGCGCGTCAAGCACGTGATGTCATACATCGGCGGCTAATCGAGCCGACGATCTTGGAGGCGTAGCCGGAACACATTGGCTCTTGAGCTAGTTCTTCACAGATTCCTGCAAGGCCGCCTAGTGGCCGAGTGACTCAGGCATTCTGTGTGAATGCAGTTGCTTTGGTTCTTGCCTTCTCTCGCGTATGGCGTGATGCTCGGCATAACTTCGAACAACTACTTTCTGGCGGCAACAACTCTTTTCACAATGCTGATTGCGCTGTTGATTCGGTATCGCCTTTCCAAGCGTCCCAAACTCACGGATGCCACAAAGTTGCGCGTGATTAATACTGAGATATGGCTCGATGACTTTCGAATGCCACGCGGTGAACTGTTTTGGACTCGCGAGCAGGCAGACTTCATTTTCGAGCGACTTGGCGATACCTCGAGCAATCAGAATTTGCGCGCTGACTATTTGCTTAATCGGTTTGAACGTTCCCGGGCCAAGCTGAGTGTGGGGCTGGGTTTCAGCGAAAACGCAATAGTTCAAAAGTCGCTGGTTGATGACGGACCGCACGCAATTCTGATTGGCAGCACCGGCAGCGGAAAGACAGAATTGCTCAGACTCATGCTGCGAGAACTACTTCAATCTGACACTAAACCTGATTTAGTCTGCATTGATTTCAAGGGAGGTCTGGGCCTTGAAGAATTCAGGTCAAGAAGCTTGGCTTTTGCCAGTGATCACGATCTCGAGCAGACCCAAAAACTCTTCGAGTGGCTAGAAGCCGAGTTGGCTAAGCGGGAACTCTCGAGGAATCAGCCCAAGAGTCTGGTGATTGCAATCGATGAGTTATCGCATCTGTTTAGCAGTGTGAAGAAGAGCGCAGATGTGCTGAACTCGATTGCCGCCCGCGGACGTTCGGCGCAGATGCACCTTGTCATGACCAATCAAAATCTGGTTGGCGTCAATCGTGCCCTGCTAAGCAACGTGAAACTGCGCGTTCTGATTGGCAATCCTGACCCGGTAGACGGGGCGATGCTGGGGCAGTTGGCTCGTGCAAATGGCTCGTCCACGGCCGAAAGCGGTCTGGCCAAAGCGCAAATCGTGGCTCACGGCGCGATTGCCGAGCAATTCAACTTTCCGCTGCCGGGGGCAGAGAGCTCAGTGATTGCTATAGAACAGTCGCTGGATCAGCCGCAACTAGCCCGTGGGCCTCGGCCACACCGGCGTTCAAGAGGTTTCCCTCGTGGGTATTCAAACCAAGTGCCAGCGCGCCATCGATTGAGCAGGCAGCCTTCCATCCGCGGTTCGCTATCGCGCGCACGTATGGAAGGGTCGCGTTAGTTAGAGCGTAGGTGCTGGTGTGTGGAACAGCTCCTGGCATGTTTGCAACGCAATAGAAGGTGCTCTGGTGAACCTTGAAGGTCGGATCGGCGTGGGTGGTCGGTTTCGAATCTTCGAAGCAACCGCCCTGATCTATAGCTATGTCGACTAGTACGCTGCCTGGCTTCATCTTGCTGACCATTTCATTGGTCACAAGTTTTGGCGCTTTTGCACCTGGAATCAGCACCGCGCCGATAACCAAATCAGCTTCAGTTACAGAGCGCTGCAGCTCATAGGTGTTGCTCACGATTGTGCGAAGGCGGCCAGCATAGAAGTCATCTAGTTCGCGAAGGCGATACAAGTTAGTGTCGAGAACGGTTACTTCTGCACCCATACCGATTGCAATTGCAACGGCGTTTGCTCCGGCAACTCCGGCACCGATGACGGTTACCCGAGCTGGTCGGGTGCCCGGTACGCCAGACATGAGCATTCCGTTGCCGCCGTTTTGACGCATGAGCGTCTGGGCGCCAACCAATGGTGCGAGTCGACCGGCAACCTCACTCATCGGGGCCAGCAGAGGCAGCGAGCGCGAAGGCAACTGAACTGTTTCGTACGCAATCGAAGTCACTTTGCTCGATAGCAAAACGTCGGTAAGTGGCCGGTCTGCGGCGAGGTGAAGATAGGTGAACAGGATGAGCCCTTGGCGAAGAAAGCCATACTCGCTTGCAATTGGTTCTTTTACCTTTAGAACCATCTCGCCGGCGGCCCAGGTGCTGGCGGCGTCTGGGCAAATCTTTGCGCCTTCGGCTTCATACTCGGCATCTGTGATCGATGATCCGTTGCCAGCGCCGGCTTGCACGAAGACTTCGTGGCCAGCGGTTACAAGTTCGTGAACGCCCGAGGGGGTGATCGCAACCCGAAATTCATTGTTTTTTACTTCTGCAGGTACAGCGACCTTCATGATTCTCCGTTTCGGGGAAGCCTCATTGCCACCACCGAACTCCAGCCTAGCGGTCGCCCCATGCCCTCAGAAATTCGGCTCAAGTATTGCGGTCTTGACGTCAAGTTTTGTGGCATTATTGGCTTCGAGCGCATCCGCGTCTTTGTTGTTGGCTGGGCAGTGCTGCCCTTTCGATTGAAGGAGCTCCCATGAAGAACTCAATAAACCAAGACCCAATGTTCCAGCAGCTTTTGTCTGCTATCAAATCTTCGCAAGTGACGCGTCGAACCGCGCTCGCGGGATTGGGTGCATCGGCGGCTGCGATTTCCTTAGCGGCCTGTGCTCCGGCCGGCGGTGCCAAGACACTGACCGCTGCCACAGATCTTTCAGACTCAGAGAAGCTGCTCATCTGGCACAACTGGTCTCTCTACATGGATGAAGACGACAACGGAAAGTATCCGACACTCGAAAAGTTTCAGGCGCAGACCGGAATCAAAGTCGAATACAAAATTGAGATCGATGACAACGACACTTACTTCGCGAAAGTGCAGAAGCAGTTGGCTCAGGGCCAAGACATCGGTGCAGATGTTGCTTGCCCAACCGAGTGGATGGCAGCGAAGTGGATTCAGGCCGGCTACGTGCAGAAGTATGATGCCGCAAACATTCCAAACAAAAAGAATCTTGCACCGGCTTACCTAGGTGCGGCGCACGACCCGAACCGCGATTACTCGATGCCTTACCAGGGCATTCTCGCTGGCATCACTTACAACAAAGCTGAGTTTAAAAAGGCAACCGGCAAGGATGCGCCTGGCAGCCTTGAAGATCTTTGGGACCCAGCACTAAAGGGTCGCGTTGGCGTTCTCTCAGAAATGCGCGACACCATCGGACTTATTTTGATGGCCCAGGGCGTTGACATCACCAGCGAATCTAGCCTCACCGAAGATGCGTTCATGAACGCAATCGACTTCTTCGCCGGCAAGGTGGCCGACGGTCAGATCGCACGCATCAAGGGAAACAGCTACTCAGAAGACCTAGAGAACGGCGACACCATCGCTGCGATTGCTTGGTCTGGCGACACAGTTCAGCTCAACCTGAGTGCTGAGACCGACAAGTACGGTTTCTTCATTCCAGAGAGCGGCACAACCATCTCGGCTGACTCGTTCGTTGTACCAATGGGTGCGACTCACAAGTCAAACGTCGAACAGCTAATCAACTACTACTACGACCCAGCGGTTGCAGCAGAGTTGGCCGCTTGGGTTAACTACGTGACCCCGGTTGTCGGAGCTCAAGAAGAAGCCATGAAGATTGATCCGGCTCTTGCAGACAACCAGTTGATTTTCCCAAGCGAAGAGTTCATGAAGAACGCCTTTGGTTTCCGTGCGCTTTCTGGCGAAGAGTCAGTCAAGTTCGCACAGGCATTCCAAGACGTCTTGCTCGGAGCATAGGGCGTTGGCAACCGAGTTTGTCGCCAGAGGTGCCGATCTCGAACTAGTTGGAATTCGTAAAGAATTTCCTGGCTTCACTGCAATTGATCATCTAGACCTGCACATTCCAGCGGGGGAGTTCTTCGCTCTGCTTGGCCCCTCCGGCTGCGGCAAAACCACAACGCTTCGACTAGTTGCTGGGCTTGAACAGCCAACCACCGGACAGATTCTTATCGGTGGCAAAGATGTAACCGAGACGAAGCCTTACCAGCGACCGGTCAACACCGTGTTTCAGAGCTACGCACTATTTCCGCATATGTCGGTTCTCGAAAACGTAGCCTTCGGATTGCGTCAGCGCAAAATTGATGACGTTCTGGTTAAGGCACAGGCGTCACTAGACCTTGTTGAACTTGGTCACCTCGCGCAGCGCAGGCCCGCGCAACTATCGGGTGGGCAGCAGCAACGTGTTGCCCTAGCGCGCGCCCTCGTCAACCGTCCTTCTTTGCTTTTGCTAGATGAGCCGCTCGGTGCGCTCGACCTGAAGCTTCGCCGCCAGATGCAAATTGAACTGAAGGCAATTCAGATGGAAGTCGGTCTAACGTTCTTGCACGTTACCCACGACCAAGAAGAAGCCATGGATATGGCCGACACGGTTGCGGTCATGAACAAGGGCCACATCGAGCAGATGGGTTCTCCAGAGAAGTTGTATGACCGCCCGAAGACCGTCTTCGTCTCTAAGTTCTTGGGTCAGTCAAACCTCTTCATCGGTCAAGTCGAATCGCAAAACGAAGCAGCCGTGAGCATTCAGGTTGCCGGAACCAAGATCTCAGTGCCTAAGGCTCGTGCCGAAAAACATTCGGGGACCATCGCAATCGGTGTTCGCCCAGAAAAAGCTTTCTTTCACGAAGAGCAGCCAAAACTCGGCTCAGATCACAACGTCATCGGCCCCGGTGAGATCATCGACATTCGCTTTACCGGTGTGAGCAACCAGTATCTGATTGAGATTCCAAAGGTCGGCAACGTCACCGTTTTTGCTCAGAACATCGGCAAGAGCCCGGTTATCGAACTGGGAGCCAAGGTTTGGGTCAGTTGGAAGGTTGAGCACTCATTCGGTTTGTCTGACCTTCCAGAAAACGTTGGCGAACAAGAGCCGGTCGCCTAAATAATGGCAATCGCGGCATTCGGTCACGCAACCGGTTCTGGGCACAAGCAAAAGGCTCCTGGCAACAAGAGCGCCAAGGTTGCGATGCTGTTGTTGGCTCCGGGGCTTATCTACCTGACTATTTTCTTTGTCGCGCCGCTTTTCTCGCTGGTCATCACATCGCTTCAGACAGTCGATTACTCAACTGGCTTTCCGGTTTACAGTTACGGTCTCGAATTTGCCAACTATGTAAACGTGGTTAGCCAATACGGCGAGCAAATCGGCCGCTCATTCATCTATGCCTTCTTTGCAACTATTGCTGCGCTGCTAATTAGCTATCCGCTGGCTTACTTCATCGGAGTCAAAGCGCGTCGCTATCCGCTGATTCAAGCGCTGATGCTCACTCTCGTGATTGCGCCGTTCTTTATTTCGTTCTTGCTTCGCACCTTCGCCTGGAAGCAAATCTTTTCAAACGAATCCTGGATAGTCACTACCCTTCAGAGCGTCGGCATCTTGGCGAGTGACCAGTACCTGGTCGGAACCCCGTTCTTGGTCATCTTCGGCCTTACCTATAACTTCATCCCGTTCATGACCCTGCCGCTATACACGAGCCTCGAGCGTCTAGACATTCGCTACCTCGAAGCCGGAGCAGACCTGTACGCGAATCCGCGCAAGGTCTTTCGCAAGGTGACCATTCCGCTTTCGATGCCGGGCATCGTCTCGGGAACCCTTTTGACATTCATTCCAATCGCAGGTGACTACGTGAACGCATCCGGGCTATTTCTCGGCAGCACCGAGACCGCGATGCTCGGAAACGTGGTCGAGTCGAAGTTCTTGAAGAGTTACGAGTTGCCGACGGCCTCGGCGCTATCGGTGATTTTGATGGGTGCCATCATGCTCTTGGTCACCTTCTATGTTCGACGCAGCGGAACGGATGATCTGCTGTGAGAAAGTTTTCGTTCGGGCGCTACGCACTACCGGTCTACTCGGTTTTGGCTTTCGTCTACCTACTTATTCCGATTGCCTTCACTTTCTTCTTTTCGTTCAACGACTACCGTCGCAGCAACATCACCTGGCGCGGGTTCACTCTCGACAACTGGACTAGCGTTTGCGAAGCCCAGGGCGTTTGCGCGGCCTTCGCCACCTCGATTTCGATTGGCCTGATCTCAACCCTTATTGCCACCACGCTCGGAACCATGATCGCCATCGCCCTGGTGCGCTACCGCTTCAAGTTTCGCTCGACCATCAGCCTGCTCTTGTTCTTGCCGATGGCAACTCCCGAGCTCGTGCTTGGTGCGGGCCTAGCCGCTCAGTTCTTCAACTTCGGTGTCGAGATGGGCTTCACCACCATCGTCATCGCCCACGTCATGTTCTGCCTTAGCTTCGTTGTGGTGACCGTGAAGGCACGCGTCGCCAGCCTCGACCCGGCGCTTGAAGAAGCCGGCACCGACCTTTACGGTTCACCGAGTCAGGTCTTCTGGAAAATCACTTTTCCGCTGCTGTTGCCGGGCATCATGGCGGCCGCGCTGCTTTCGTTTGCACTCAGCTTCGACGACTTCATCATCACCTACTTCAACTCGGGCCCGACCGAGACTTTCCCGAAGTTTGTTTACACGGCTGCGGCCAAGGGTCTACCGGGTGAGGCAAACGTTATCGGCATCGGCGTGTTCTTCTTGGCGATTGCCATCGTGGTGACGATTCAGATTCGCTCATCGATCAAGGCCAAGCGCTTAGCCGCGATGAAGTAACTTCACACAAGTTATAGAAAACCCCTCCGCTTGGAGGGGTTTTCTCTTTTTGAACTAGAGCGTTGCGAGTGCAGCTGCGACTACGTCGAGCGCTTCGTGAAGTTGAGCATCGGTGATGGCTAGCGGAGGCAAGAAGCGAATCACGTTGCCGAAGGTGCCAGCGTTCAAGACAAGAACGCCGTTCTGGTGGCAGAACTTCACCACCGCGTCGACGGCTGCCGAGTTTGGGTTCAGTGTGCCCGGCTCGACAAACTCGATGGCGATCATTGCGCCACGGCCACGAACCTCGGCAATCACCGGGTACTGCTCTTTCATAGCGCTGAGTCTCGGAACCAGAATGCCTTCGAGCTCAGTTGCGCGTTCGAGAACGCCACCGGCTTCGATTTGCTTCAGCACTGCCACCGCTGCTGCTGCGGCAACCGGGTTTCCACCGTAGGTGCCACCGATGCCACCGGCGTGTGACGAATCCATGATTTCGGCGCGACCGGTAACCGCCGAGATAGGCATACCGCCGGCAATACCCTTAGCGATTGTGAATAGGTCTGGCTCGAAGCCTTCTTCGTAGTTCGATGCGAACCAGCGGCCGGTGCGAGCAATTCCAGACTGAACCTCGTCGGCAACCATGACGATGCCGTTTGCCTTAGCCCAAGCCGATAGCGCAGGCAAGAAGCCAGGAGCAGGAACAATGAAGCCACCCTCACCCTGAATCGGCTCGATCACAATTGCGGCAAGGTTTGCAGCGCCAACGCGCTTCTCCATGTAGTTGATGGCGCGCTTTGCTGCCTCTTCGCCGGTGATGCCACCGTCACGAAGCGGGTATGACATCGGAACGTGGTGAACGCCAGGGGCAAACGGACCAAAGCCACTGTTGTATGGCATCGCCTTGAAGTTCATGGCCATGGTCAAGTTGGTGCGCCCGTGGTATCCGTGATCAAAAACGGCAATCTCGCCGCGACCGGTGAACTTGCGAGCAAATTTCACGGCGTTCTCGACAGCTTCGGCTCCAGAGTTGAATAGGGCGCTGCGCTTCTCGAAGTTGCCAGGGGTGTATTTGTTGAGCAGTTCACAGACCTGCACGTAAGGAACGTAAGGGGTGACCGTAAAGAGTGTGTGGGTGAGCTTTGCAACCTGCTCTTGAACTGCCTTTACTACCTCATCGTTGGTGTGTCCGATAGTGGTCACGCCGATGCCTGAACCCAGGTCGATGAAGCGGTTGCCATCGACGTCGGTCAAAAGGGCTCCGTGTGCGTGGTCGATGTAGACCGGCAAGGCGGCTCCGACGCCGTGAGATACCTCTTTTAGACGCTTAACGTGAAGTTGCTGAGAGATTGGGCCCGGAATTGCTGTGACGATATTGCGCGCAGACATGACTGAATTTTCGCTCATATTTCAATCCTACGCCTCCCATTCGCTGGGCTGGTGGCAAGATTGAACAATGCGGCGCGTAATTATTCTTGGGTCTACAGGCTCGATCGGAACCCAGGCGCTAGAGGTTATCCGTGAGAATCGCGACCGATTTGAGGTTGTCGCGCTCGCGGCCGGAACCAACTCAGAACTGCTGTCGGCTCAGGCCGCCGAGTTCTCGGTGCCGGCAAATCGTGCGGTTTTGGGCGCTGCCGCTGCTACCGAATTGGTTGAGCAAACCGATGCCGATGTCGTGGTTAACGGCATCACCGGTTCGATTGGCCTCGGCCCAACTCTCGCCACCCTCAGAACCGGCAAGACCCTTGCTCTTGCCAACAAAGAGTCTCTAATTGTTGGCGGTCGCCTTGTCACGGATGCCGCCGAGCGTGGCCAAATTGTTCCGGTCGATAGCGAGCACTCGGCGTTGGCTCAGTGTTTGTTGGCGGGCGATGCGCGCGAGGTGCGCAAGCTGATACTTACCGCTTCGGGTGGTCCGTTTCGCGGATACTCTCGCGAACAACTAACTCTGGTCACTCCGCAGCAAGCGCTGGCTCACCCCACCTGGGTCATGGGCAAGGTGGTTACGACGAACTCGGCAACCATGGTTAACAAGGGTCTCGAACTAATCGAGGCGCACCTGCTATTCGATGTCGACATCGACCGAATCGAAGTTACGGTTCACCCGCAGTCTGTTGTGCATTCGATGGTTGAGTTCTTCGATGGCTCAACCATGGCGCAGTGTTCTCCGCCAAACATGAAGCTTCCGATCGCGCTCGGTTTGTCGTGGCCCGAGCGAATCGAAAACGCGGTCAGTGCCGTCGACTTCAGCCAGGCGCACCAGTGGACGTTCGAGCCGTTGAACGAGAGCGTCTTTGGCGCTGTGCGTTTGGCTCGACAGGTTGGCAAAGCTGCCAGCACGTATCCCGCGGTTTATAACGCGGCAAATGAAGAAGCTGTCGAAGCGTTTCACCGAAACAAGATTGGCTTCAATCAGATTGTCGATGTTATTCAGCGAGTCGTCGACGCACACGAACCGGCGGGTGAACTCTCGGTCGAATCGGTGCTCGAGGCAGAGCGCTGGGCTCGCGATAGGGCAGTAGCCCAGATGGTGACAGCGTGTTAGCAATTAGCAGGCAATTGTCAGCGCGACTTCTTAGGGTCGAATCATGATCGACATTCTTTGGTACATCGGCGGAATCGCGCTAATCGCTTTGGGAATCGGCTTCTCGATTGGTTGGCACGAACTCGGTCACTTGCTGCCTGCCAAGCTCTTCGGCGTGAAGGTACCGAGGTACATGATCGGTTTCGGCCCAACACTTTTTTCTCGCAAGCGCGGTGAAACCGAATACGGCGTAAAGGCCATTCCACTCGGCGGCTACATCACCATGATCGGAATGTACCCGCCGGCCAAGCCGGGCGCCAAGGTTGGCAAGGGGTTCGCAGCCGAATCGATACAGGCCGCGAGAGACGCACACAGCGAGCACGTCGGCCCTGGCGACGAAAACCGAATGTTCTATCAACTTTCGGTTTTGAAGCGCATGATCATCATGTTCGGCGGGCCGTTCATGAACCTCATTCTCGGATTCGCCCTGACTTTTGGCGTGCTCATCGGCATCGGCAGCTACGAGCGTTCGACAACCATCGTAGAAATTTCACAGTGCGTTCCGAGCAGCTTCACCGAGCAGGTCGAATGTTCGGAAGCAGATGCGATTGGTCCCGCGAAAGAATCTGGACTACTTGCCGGCGATGTTGTCACCGCGGTTGACGGCCAAGCGGTTCGAAACTGGGATCAAATCACCGAGTACGCGCTTGCGAATCCCGGCCCGCTATCATTCGATGTTTTGCGAGACCAAGTCAAGTCGAGCTTCTCGATCACGCCCGTTCTCGTTGAGCGACCGAGCGTTACCATCGACGGCAAGACCATCACTCAGAAACTGCCGTTCTTTGGTGTGGTTCTCGAACCAGAACGTCAACCGCAATCTTTCGGCGAAGCTCTCGAATACTCGGGCAACGTGCTGGGCTCAACGTTCGAACTTATTCTCACTCTGCCTACGCAAGTTGTCGAGCTGCTTAGCAGCACATTGAGTGGCGAGGCCAGAGATGCAAGCGGCCCGGTTTCGATTGTCGGCATCGGTCAGGCGGCCGGCTCGATTGCGAGCAACAGCGATGTCGACCCGCTCGACAAGTTGGCCAGCGGATTGATGATGTTGGCGAGCTTGAACTTTGCACTCTTTGCTTTCAACATGCTTCCGCTGCTGCCTCTAGATGGCGGGCACCTAGCCGGCGCTATCTACGAGGCTCTAAAGAAGGGCGCATACCGACTTTTGGGCAAGCCGAATCCGGGGCCGGCAGACACCGCGCTGCTGATGCCGCTGACCTATGTGGTCACAGCGTTATTGATTGCGATGAGCCTGATTCTCTTGGTTGTAGATCTCATAAACCCGTTATCACTAGGGTTCTAGCGTTTCGAAATAAGTCAGCGGCCTCGGCTGTTTATGCTTAGGTCAAAGGAAAGCGAATACAAATGGTTGCAGTAAACCTCGGCAAGCCGAAGCCACCGGTCTTGACCCCTCGTCGCAAGACGAGGCAAATAAAGGTCGGCAAGGTCGGCGTCGGCAGCGATTCGCCAATTTCTGTGCAATCGATGTGCACCACCCAGACCACAGACGTTAACACCACGCTTCAACAAATCGCCGAACTTACCGCATCGGGTTGCGACATCGTGCGCGTTGCAGTGCCGACCCAAGATGACGCAGACAAGCTACAGGTAATTGCGCGCAAGTCGCAGCTTCCGATAATTGCAGACATTCACTTTCAGCCGAAATATGTATTCACCGCCATCGATGCGGGTTGCGGTGCGGTTCGTGTGAACCCCGGCAACATTCGTCAGTTCGATGACAAGGTCGGCGAAATCTCAAAGGCTGCCAAAGAAGCAGGAGTTTCGATTCGCATTGGAGTAAACGCTGGTTCGCTCGATCCGCGTCTACTGCAAAAGTACGGAAAAGCTACAGCCGAAGCGCTTGTCGAGTCTGCCGTTTGGGAAGCCTCGCTTTTCGAAGAGCACGACTTTCACGACTTCAAGATTTCGGTAAAGCACAACGACCCTGTCGTTATGGTGAAGGCATACGAGATGCTCGCAGAGCGCGGCGACTGGCCGCTTCACCTCGGAGTAACCGAAGCGGGCCCGGCGTTTCAGGGAACCATCAAGTCTTCGGTAGCTTTCGGTGCGCTGCTCAGCAAGGGAATCGGCGACACGATTCGTGTTTCGCTTTCGGCTCCACCGGTTGAAGAAATTAAAGTAGGTTCGCAAATTCTCGAGAGCCTGAACCTTCGCCCGAGAAAACTTGAAATCGTAAGTTGCCCATCTTGTGGTCGCGCCCAGGTTGATGTTTACACCTTGGCAAACGACGTCACCGCCGGCCTAGAAAAACTCACTGTTCCACTTCGCGTTGCTGTGATGGGTTGCGTAGTCAACGGCCCAGGTGAAGCTCGCGAGGCCGATCTCGGTGTCGCTTCGGGCAACGGCAAGGGTCAGATTTTTGTTCGCGGCGAAGTTATCAAGACAGTGCCAGAGAGCGAAATCGTTGCGACTCTAATCGAAGAGGCAAACCGAATCGCAGCAACAATGGACCCAAATCTTGTCGGCAGCCCACAGGTTGTCGTTGCAAACGCAGACAAGTAACCCTGGCTTCTCAGCGGTCATCGCGACCGCAAGGTAAAGTTTTGTCTATGCCGATTCGCCTATCATCCCTGTTCTTACGCACCTTGCGTGAAGACCCATCTGAGGCCGAAGTAGACAGCCACAAGCTGCTTCTTCGTGCCGGCTACATCAGAAGGGCTGCTCCCGGCGTCTACACCTGGTTGCCACTTGGCCTTTTGGTCAAGGCAAAGGTTGAGCAGGTGGTTCGCGAAGAGATGAACCGCGCAGGTGCCCAAGAAGTCTTCTTTCCGGCACTATTGCCGCGTGAACCGTTCGAGGCGACCAACCGCTGGACCGAATATGGAGACAACCTCTTTCGCCTGCAGGATCGCAAAAAGGCCGACTATCTTCTGGCACCGACCCACGAAGAAATGTTCACACTTTTGGTCAAAGACCTTTACAGCTCTTACAAAGATCTTCCGGTTTGCCTCTATCAGATTCAGAACAAGTACCGCGACGAAGCGAGACCCCGTGCCGGGCTTTTGCGCGGCCGCGAATTCGTCATGAAAGACGCTTACTCTTTCGACGTTACCGATGAGGGTTTGCGCACCGCCTACCAAGCGCAGCGCGATGCCTACGAACGAATCTTTACTCGCCTGAGTGTCGACTACGTAATCGTCAAAGCAGATGCCGGCGCAATGGGCGGTAGCGCATCCGAGGAATTCTTGTCACCTAGCCCGATCGGCGAAGACACTTTCGTTCGTTCTGCCGGGGGATACGCCGCAAACGTAGAAGCGGTAAAGACCGTCGCTCCGGCTGCAATCGCATTCGATGCCTTGCCCGCCGCAGTCGTGCACCCGTCACCGAACACGCCGACTATTGCAACGCTTGTCGACCTAGCCAACGCAAATGTTGCGCGCGGGGACTCTCGCGAGTGGACAGCGGCAGACACACTCAAGAACGTCGTGCTCGCACTAACTTCGCCCGAGGGCAAGCGCTCGCTTGTCGTGGTTGGTGTTCCGGGTGATCGCGATGTCGACACCAAACGCGCAGAGGCTGCATTCTCGCCGAACGAGGTCGAAGCAGCTAATGAAGAAGACTTCGAGCGCAACCCAGAGTTGGTCAAGGGTTACATCGGCCCGGTGAAGAACGGCAAGGCAGTTCTCGGCCTAGAGGGATCATCGAAGATTCGCTACCTGCTCGACCCTCGAGTTGTCGACGGCACCTCTTGGATAACCGGCGCGAACGAAAACGAAAAGCACGTATTCGATCTGGTCAAGGGTCGTGACTTTTCTGCAGACGGCGTTATCGACATTGCCGAAGTTCGCGCTGGCGATGAGGCTCCCGACGGCAGTGGTCCACTCGAGTTGGCCCGCGGAATCGAAATCGGGCACGTCTTTCAGCTCGGCCGCAAGTATGCAGAGGCTCTCGGCCTTCAGGTTCTCGACGAAAACGGCAAGCTCGTCACTGTGACCATGGGTTCATACGGCATCGGTGTTACCCGCCTGGTTGCCGTGCTTGCCGAGGCAAACCGCGACGACAAGGGCCTAATCTGGCCAGAGTCGGTCAGCCCCGCAGACGTCTACATCGTTGCAGCCGGCAAAGACGACCACGTTTACGAAGCCGCCGAGAAGTTGGCTGCCGAGTTCGAAGCGGCCGGCAAAACCGTGATGCTCGACGACCGTCAGAAGGTCAGCCCGGGAGTTAAGTTCAGCGATGCCGAACTAATCGGTGTGCCGAACGTAATCATCTGCGGCAAGGGTCTCGAAAACGGCGAAGTCGATCTTTGGAACCGTCGCTCTGGCGACCGTCGCTCGGTGCCGCTAAACTCGGCAGTAGCAGAACTGAAGTAATCTGCACCTATAACTAACTATCGGCCGGGAGGCAGCGCTCATGGATATCGACCTTGGAATTCTCAGGACCCTTGAACGCGAGAAGGAAATCCCGTTTGTCGAACTAGTTTCAATCATCGAAGCTGCAATTCTCGCGGCCTATTACAAGAACCTCGCACTCGACCCGAAAGAGCACAAGGCTCGCGC
>JAIOXI010000038.1:0-9364 GCA_021741685.1 Rhodoluna sp. | reverse complement strand
CGAACCAAAAAGAACGCCGAGACAGCTGCTGCCATTAAGGCGCTCGACGTGTTGGTTGATGCCTTGCCAGCGGTCAAGAAAAAGAGAAAGCGCCGCTAGTGCCAGAGTTACCTGAGGTGGAAACGGTTCGCGCCGGACTGGCCCCGGCTCTGACCAACAGCAAGGTCTTGCAAATCGAGGTGCTCGACGAACGCAGTCTGAAACGACACCTCGCGGGCCCTAAAGATTTTGTGTCAACGCTCAACGGAGCAAAAATTCTCGACGTCGTGCGACGCGGCAAATTTCTTTGGATGCCAATCGAACTAAACAAAAAGTCATCGACTGCTTCGAAACAATTGGCGCTAGTGGGTCACCTCGGCATGAGCGGTCAAATGTTTTTGCGAAAGCCGAGTGACCCTGCCGACAAGCTAACTCGTGTCGTGATCACCATCGAAACTGCGCGTGGCAAAACAGTTGAGTTTAGGTTTATCGATCAAAGAATTTTTGGTTCTTTAGCAATCGACGAATTAGTCGAGACTGCTGACGGCAAGCCAGGTGGTTTCTCAAAGAATTCAGCCAAAGGCACCTGGTGGCAAAACCTGATTCCGACTTCGGCTGCGCACATCGCGCGAGATCCGCTCGATGAATCTTTCGACCAAGAAGCAGTTCGAGCCAAGTTTGCTAAGAAACACAGCGGCATCAAGCGGGTTCTCTTAGATCAGCAGGTGCTCTCGGGGGTCGGCAACATCTATGCAGACGAGGCACTCTGGGCGAGCGAGCTGCACTACGACCAGCCGGCAGACACTTTGTCACGGGCAACCTTCGAACTCTTGATGGTCGAGGTCGGCCGAATCCTCTCGGCAGCTGTAGCCGAGGGCGGCACCTCGTTTGACGAGCAATACAAGAAAGTCAATGGCGAGAGTGGCTACTTCGAGGTCTCTCTCAACGCCTACGGCATGACCGATCGCCCTTGCAATCGTTGCGGTCGGCCAATCAAGCGAGATTCATGGATGAACCGTGGCTCGCACTTCTGCCCGAGTTGCCAAAAACTGCGCAAACGGGCCTAGTCAAGCCCATCCGTGGGGTTCGCACCCGTCAAAAAAGGGTCGCTAAATAGGGTAATTTTGTCTAGTTGCGGTAGCAAAGCCGCTGAATCTAGAAAAAGGGAGTGAGCAAGCTGTACCTCAAGAGCCTCACCCTAAAGGGATTCAAATCATTTGCCCAGCCAACAACCTTCTCTTTTGAGCCGGGTGTGACCGCCGTTGTCGGCAAGAACGGTCACGGCAAGTCAAACGTTTTCGATGCAATCGCCTGGGTTATGGGTGAGCAGGGTGCCAAGTCGCTTCGCGGCGACAAGATGGACGACGTCATCTTCAAGGGAAGCGCCACCAAGGGGCCGCTAGGTCGAGCCGAAGTTTCGCTAACCATCGATAACGCCGACGGTGCTCTGCCAATCGAGTACTCAGAGGTCACGATTTCACGAACCCTGTTTCGCAGCGGTCAGAGCGAGTACGCAATCAATGGTGAGAGTTGCCGTTTGCTCGATGTTCAGGAGTTGCTGAGCGACTCTGGACTAGGTCGCGAGATGCACGTCATCGTTGGCCAAAACAAACTTAGAGACATTTTTGTGGCAAGCCCTGCCGAGCGTCGCGGCTTTATCGAAGAGGCTGCAGGAATTCTTAAGCACCGCCGACGCAAAGAACGTTCAGAGCGAAAGCTCGAAGCGATGCAGGCAAACCTCACTCGACTTAATGATCTCGCTGGTGAGGTGCGCCGGCAACTAAAGCCACTTGGTCAGCAGGCCGAAGTTGCGCGTCAAGCTCAAGGAATCGCATCTGTGGTTCGAGATGCCAAGGCGCGTTTGATTGCCTACGAGGTTACCGAACTGCACAACGCACTCGAGCAAACCGCAAAGAGCGAGACAGATACCAAAGCAGAGCGCAACATTCTTCAGCAGATCATCGAGGGCAACAATGCACGAATTCGAGAACTAGAGGCGGCCCAGGTTTCGAGTGATCTCGATAATGCTCGATCGCTCTCGTATCAATTCGATGCCATGGGCGAGCGACTCAGGGCTCTGCTAACGCTCGCAAATCAAAAAGTTGCCCTTCTCGGAACTCGCGCTGACGCCACCGGTGCTCAGGTTGATCCAGCGGCCATAGAAGCCGACGCGCTAGCCGCAGAGTCTCAAATAGTTGCGCTCGAAGCGGTTGTTGAAAGCCTGAAGAACGGGCTGACTGAGGCCGAAGCGGCTCGAAACTCAGCCCGCGACATTCTCGAGCAGTACGACAACGAAATTGCCGAACAGAACACGCTGCTATCGCAGTTCGACCTAGACAAGGCGAGACTTGCCAACGAGGGCACGGTTGCCGAATCTCGGTTAGCTGGGCTGCGCAGCGAGATGGTTCGCCAGGAGGGCACCCTCAACGACGCCACAGATCGACTCAATGCAGCCCGAGCCGAATACGCGAATCTAGAGGCTCAACTGCAGAGCCAACAAGCCGGAGACGGCTCACTTCAGGGCCGCTATGAGGCAGCGCAGCGTGCGGTTAGCGAGTCTGGTGCAAGCATCGAAAGCATCAGAGACCAGATTCACAAAGCCGAGCGCGAGCGCGATTCTCTTGAGGCCCGCCGTTCGGCACTTGATTTGACTCTGAACCAAAAAGATGGCGCCACCGAGTTAACTGCGGCAGGGCTGCGCGGTATCCGTGGATTGGTTGCAACTCACATCAAAATCGAAAGCGGTTTCGAGAACGCAATCGCGGCCGCACTTGGCCCGCTGGCAGACGCCCTGGTTGCCGACTCTCGTGAAGAGGGTCTCGCGGCAATCGAACATCTGAAAAACAGTGACGGTGGTCGAGTCGAACTAATTGTTGCCGACGTTGATGCACGCGGTACGGTTGCCAACATTCCAAATGTTGCCGGAGCTCGGTCGGCAACCGCCGTGGTCGAAGCGCCGAACGGAATTCTTGCGCTGCTTGCCAACGTGGTTATCGTTGACGACCTAAGCGCTGCGCGCGAACTTTATTCTCGTGACAAGTCGGTAGCAGAGCTCGTATTGATCACCGTTGACGGTGACGTTCTAACCAAGTCAGTAATTCGCGGTGGTTCACAGAGCAAGCCTTCGAAGTTGCAGTTGGTTGCCGAGCGCGACGCAGCCGAGAGTCGAATTCACCAGGTTCAATCAATGCTCGAGAGCAGTCGTGGTGAACTTGCGCAGGCGAGATCGACTGAAGAAGCCGCAAAGCAAACTGAGAAGAGCGCGCTTGCCGAGCTAAACCAGCACGATGCGCAACTTGCTAAGAATGCCGAAGCACTCGGCCGTGCCCGCGTTGCGGTTGAAGCTGCTGAGGCAGAACTTGCTCGAATCTCACAGGGAGCCGATGTAGCTCGCGAGGCGATTGTTGTCGCAGAACTCGAGTTGGCCAAGGCTGTGCAACTGCACGAAGCCTTCGCCTCACAAGAACGTCCAATAATCAGTTATGAGAACCGGCAGACCCTCGCCGATAACCTCGAGCAGCAGCGCACCAGCGAGCTCAATGTTCGCGTCGAGCTTGGTGCGGCACTCGAGCGCTTGAGAGTCGAGCGTGAACGCGCAACCAGCCTCAGGGCCCAAATCGCAGAGGCCCAAGAAGCCATCGAGCGCTCCAGGGCAGCCGTTGCCGCGCAAGCCGCTCAGCTTCAGTCTGCCGAGCAGGTTCTTCAGGTGTTGCCGGCGCTTATGAGCGCCGTTGCAGATAGCGCAAGTGTGGCAAAGGTCGCCCTGCACGAACTTGAGCACGAGCGCAACAACCAGAATCAAGAACTGGTGCGCTTGCGCGGAGAAACCGCCGGCCACCAAATGAAACTCAGCGAGCTCGTTGAAGGCGTTCATAACCTCGAATTGCAGAACCACGATAAGCGTTTGAATCTAGCCAACTTGGTGGCAAAGGCTAACGACGAACTCGGTCTCGAGCAGTCGATTCTGCTTGCCGAATATGGTCCAGAAGTTTTGATTGACGACGAAGAGTCTGAGGGTGGCAAGAAACCGTTCAACCGCGAAGAGCAGACCAAGAGACTGCGCGATGCAGAGCGTTTGTTCGAACGGCTAGGTCGGGTTAACCCGCTAGCGCTCGAAGAATTCAATGCTCTCGAAGAGCGCCACAAGTTCTTAACTGACCAACTCGCCGACCTGACCCAGACCCGTAAGGATCTTCTGCAGATCATTCACGATCTCGACGAGAAGATGCAGTTGATTTTCAAGAGTGCCTTCGATGACACCGTTCGCGAATTCACCGCAATCCTTCCGTTGCTTTTCCCCGGTGGAGTGGGTTCGATGACGCTCAGCGATCCGAGCGATTTGTTGATTAGTGGAATCGATGTTCGGGTAAAGCCTGCGGGCAAGCAGTGGCTGCCGATGTCTTTGCTTTCGGGTGGAGAACAATCACTCGGCGCGATTGCATTCCTGATGGCAATCTTCAAGTCTCGCCCGTCGCCTTTTTATATCATGGATGAGGTTGAGGCGGCGCTCGACGACACCAACCTCTCACGTCTTTTGCGCGTGTTCCAAGATCTGCGCATCAACTCGCAGCTCATTCTGGTTACCCACCAAAAGCGCACGATGGAAATTGCCGACACCGTTTATGGTGTGATCATGGACGACGGTATGTCTCGAATCGTCGGGCAGCGCCTCGAGCACAGCGCCTAATGGCCGGCTTGTTCTTCTGGCGTAAAAAGCGCGAGGCTGAGCCCGAGCCCACCTCTGGTGTCGATTTACCTAAGACACCGTCAACAATTGTTGAGCCAGAGAAGCCAAAAGAAAAGAAGCTCAAGCTCTTCAAGCCGAAGGTCAAGGTCGAGGCTCCAATAGAGCCGACACCTGAGCCGGTAGACAAGAGCACCCCAGTTATCGAGGAGCCTGAGCCTGAGGTCATCCCCGAGCCAGAGATTGTGGCTGTTGTTGCCGAGCCGGTTGTTGAGCCGGTTGTCGAGGAACTCGAGGTAATTCCTGAGCCTTTCGTTGAGCCCGAGCCCGAAGTTGTTGACGAACCGGTCGCTCTGGTTATCGAGCCAGAAGTTGAGCTTGAGCAGGTCGAGCTTCCGAAGCGCAGTTTCGTTAAAGGCATCAAGTCGATCTTCACTCGAATCAAATTTGATGTTGAGAATCTCGATGAGCTAGAAGACACCCTGATTCAGTCAGACTTTGGAGTCGACGCTTCGGCGCAGATTGTCGAATCGGTTAAGCAGCGAGCAAAGAAGCAGGGCGCAAAGACCGACGCAGACCTAAAGGCGATTCTCGTTGACGTTATTGCCGAGGCTTTAGAGCGCGATGACAAGCAGTTGAATCTTTTTGATGGAAAACTTCCCTACGTGATTCTCGTGGTTGGTGTGAACGGCGTCGGAAAGACCACCACAATCGGCAAGCTGGCCAACTGGCTAAACGAAGGCAAGTGGCGAGTTGTTATTGGGGCAGCCGACACATTCCGTGCGGCAGCCGTCGAGCAGATTGCAACCTGGGCCGAACGTGCAAATGCGCAGTTGATTCGCCCTGACAGCGAAGGGCAAGACCCGGCGAGTGTTGCGTTTAAGACAGTCGAACTGGCTCTGAAGAACGACGCCGATGTTGCAATCATTGATACCGCCGGAAGATTGCAAAACAAAAAAGACCTAATGGCAGAGCTCGAAAAGATCAGACGCGTTGTTGAGAAGCAGGCGCAGATAAGCGAGACCCTGTTGGTGATTGATGCCACCACCGGCCAAAACGGCCTCGTGCAGGCCAAGGCATTTGCTGAGGTTGCCAATGTGACCGGCATTGTGCTGACCAAACTCGACGGCACAGCTAAGGGCGGAATCGTCTATTCGATTCAGCGAGAGTTGGGCATCCCGGTTAAATTAGTAGGGGTTGGCGAAAGCATCGCTGACTTTGCGTTCTTTGATGCGCGTGAATTTGCGAAAGGGTTGGTTGGCTGATGTTTGGCAATCTGTCTGAGCGCTTAGTCGAGACGTTCAAGAACCTACGCACCAAGGGCAAGCTCAGTGCTGCTGACATCGATGCAACGCTTCGCGAGATTCGCAGAGCCCTGCTTGAGGCTGACGTCGCCCTCGAGGTCGTCAAAGCCTTCACCGGCGCCGTTCGCGAGCGTGCCATGGGCGATGAGGTTTCGAAGGCGCTAAACCCCGCCCAGCAGGTCGTTCAGATTGTCAACGAAGAACTGGTCAAGATTCTCGGAGGCGAACAGCGCAAGCTCGAGTTCTCGAAGAAGCCGCCGACCGTGATCATGCTTGCCGGTCTTCAGGGTTCGGGTAAGACCACACTCGCCGGCAAGTTGGCTAAGTGGCCCAAAGATCAGAACCAGACGCCTCTGCTTGTTGCCGCCGACCTGCAGCGACCAAATGCGGTCAACCAGTTGCAGGTGGTCGGTGATCGCGCAGGTGTTGACGTTTTCGCACCAGAGCCCGGCAACGGCAAAGGTGACCCGGTCAAGGTTTCTAAAGACGCAATCAAGCACGCTGAAAAGAAGCAGTACAGCGTTGTGATTGTTGACACCGCCGGTCGCCTCGGCATCGACGAAGAATTGATGAAGCAGGCCCGCGACATTCGAAAGGCGACAGAGCCTGACGAAGTTTTGTTTGTCATTGACGCGATGATTGGTCAAGACGCTGTTAACGTAGCAAAGGCATTCGAGGATGGCGTAGGCATCACCGGTGTCGTGCTAACCAAGCTCGATGGTGATGCACGCGGTGGTGCCGCGCTCTCGGTTGCTTCGGTTACCGGCAAGCCAATCATGTTCTCGTCTACGGGAGAGGGGCTTGACGCGTTCGAGCCGTTCTATCCAGATCGCATGGCGAGTCGAATCCTTGACATGGGTGACGTGCTCACTCTCATCGAGCAGACCCAAAAAGCGTTCGACGAAGTTGAAGCACAAAAGATGGCCGACAAGTTGGCCAACGAGACATTCACTCTCGAAGACTTTTTAGATCAGATGCAACAGCTTCGCAAAATGGGTTCTCTCAAGAGCATGCTTGCCATGATGCCCGGTGCAAACCAAATGAAAGCTCAACTAGAAAACTTCGACGAACGCGAAATTGATCGCACCGAGGCCATCATCCGTTCGATGACACCAACCGAGCGTCGCCAGCCGAAGGTGCTCAACGGTTCACGCCGTCTGAGAATTGCCAACGGTGCTGGCACCACGGTGACCGAGGTTAACTCGCTGGTTAACCGTTTCGAGCAGGCCGCCAAGATGATGAAGACCGTCGCGAAGGGTGGCATGCCACAGATGCCGGGAATGCCTGGCATGCCGGCCACTGGCGGAGGCTTCATCGGCAAGGCAAAGAAGAAAGACAAGGGCAAGAAGGGTTCGAAGTCGGGCAATCCGGCCAAGCGTGCAGCCGATGAGGCAGCAAAGCTCTCGGGAGAGAAGCCCAACTCGAGCGGTTCGGGCTCGGCCTTCGGCATCTAAAAGCCATCCGTGGCAAATTGGTTGGCGCTATCGGGGTTTTTCTGGCAGAATAGAGCGGTTGTCTGCGCTTGACCCTCTAACCAAGCGACAAGGATGACCCCTAGAGCTTGAATACCGAGTGTGCCCCCACGCTCACGGTTGATTGTTCGCCCCAATACAAAAACAGGAGCATTGTGGCTGTAAAAATCCGCCTAGCGCGTCACGGAAAGAAACGTGCACCGCACTATCGCATCGTCGTAGCTGACTCAAGAACTCACCGCGACGGTCGCGTAATCGAAGAGATCGGTCGCTATGTGCCGACCGAGAACCCTTCGGTAATTGAAATTAACTCAGAGCGTGCGCTCTACTGGCTTGGCGTTGGCGCACAGCCAACCGAGCAGGTAACCGCACTTCTCAAGTTGACCGGTGACTACCAAACTTCAAAGGGTGACAAGAACGCGAAGAACGTCGTTCAGGTCAAAGAAGCCAAGGTGGCATTCGCTGTTGACGCAGCCAAGAAGCCAGTGCTTCAGGCTAAAGAAGCTCTCGAGAACAAGAAGGCTAAGGCTGCTCTAGAAGCTGCTGAAGCTGAGAAGGCTGCAAACGCAGCATCGGCAGCAGCAGAAATTGCAGAAAACGCATCGGCTGAAGAAGCTCCTGCGGCAGAAGCAGCAGCAGAGGTCGCAGCTGAAGTTGCAGCCGAAGAGGCAGCAGATGTAGTTGTTGCAGCTGAAGAAGTTGTAGAAGCAGCAGAAGCAGTAGCCGAGGCAGAAGCAGAAGCTGCAGTCGAGGCCCCAGAAGCAGAACAGGCTTAATTGTGCTAGCCGCTGCGCTCGAACACTTGGTTAAGGGAATCGTCGACAATCCTGAAGACGCTACCGTAACCGCACGATCAACCTCGCGAGGCGACTTGCTTGAGGTTCACGTGCACCCAGATGACCTGGGTCGAGTAATCGGGCGCAACGGACGCACCGCCAAGGCACTGCGCACCATCGTTAACGCGCTTGCCGATGGCAAGAAGATTCGCGTTGACGTGGTGGACACAGATTTCTAGTTCAACAACTCTTCGCGTCGGCCGTCTGGTCAAAGCCCACGGTCTAAAAGGCGCATTCAAACTCGAGCTCTACACCGACAGTCCAAAACTGCGTTTCGTCGAGGGAGCAACTCTCAAGCTTCAGGTGCCAGATTCTTCGCCATGGTTTGGCAAGACCGTTACGGTTCAAGAGCTTCGCTGGTACAACACCATGCCGGTGCTCTTTCTAAAGGAGTGCGAAGACCGCACAATCGCAGACAGCCTAGTGAAGGCAATTTTGCTAGTCGATGCCCCTAACGACGAGGTCACAAACGAAGAACACGCCTGGTTCGATCATCAGCTGGTTGGCCTAAGCGTGATTCGCGACGCCGAAGAAATCGGCAAGGTTGTTCGCGTCGATCACCTACCATCTCAAGACTTGCTTGCAATCGAAACCGCTACGGGCGAGGTGCTGGTTCCATTCGTGAAGGCAATCGTTCCGGTTGTCGATATAAAGAACCGAAGCCTGACAATCACCCCACCGCTTGGGCTATTTGAAGAAGTCCTCGACACGAACGAAGAGGCGTAGCAATGCGCATCGATGCCATTTCTATATTCCCTGACTTCTTTCAGGCGCTTGATTTGTCGCTGCTCGGCAAAGCTCGTGACAAGTCACTGCTCGAGTTTCACGCGCACGACTTGCGCGACTTCACTCACGACAAACACCGCACCGTAGACGACTCACCGTATGGCGGTGGTGCCGGCATGCTTATGAAGCCTGAACCTTGGGGAGACGCACTCGACAGCATCTTGGGTGCCGATGGTTTTCACGAAGACACCGTCATCATTTTCACTTCACCGGCCGGCGAGGTTTTCAAGCAGGCAATGGCGCACGAGCTAGCAGAAGTGAAGCGAATCATTTTTGCCTGCGGGCGTTACGAGGGCATCGACC
>JAIOXI010000037.1:0-9583 GCA_021741685.1 Rhodoluna sp. | reverse complement strand
GGTCAGGGTCTCTGTGAACTTCAAACCGTTTGCCTGCGCAATTTTTCCAAGCCCAGAGCAAGAAACAATCGAGCAAGACAGAGTGCCCGTTGCCCCGGGCCTGCTTGCAATTTCATCGGCAAGCAACATTCCAACCTGGTCACCGGTAAGGCGTTTGAAAATTTTGCTTCCGTCTGGTTGAAGCTGCGGAATCGCAACTGCAAGGCGATCCGCATCGGGGTCATTTGCCAAAATCAGATCTGCGTCATGCTCGAACGCTGTCGCATAAGACTCATCCATGGCACCCGGTTCTTCGGGGTTAGGAAAGGCAACGGTAGGAAAGTTTCCGTCTGGCTGAATTTGAGAATTTACGACAATTGGTTTGGCCATGTTAGCGGCGTCAAAAAGTTTTTCGAGAGTAGCCCAGCCAACGCCGTGCATTGCGGTGTAAACAACCTTGATTTGTTTCTCGCTAGGTTCGCCAATGACGTTCTTGGTCACCCGAACATAGTCATCAATGTTGCTCTCACCCAAAAATTCGAATGAGTTGGACTTTGCAATTTCGGCGAATGTCTGAGTTGCGGCGACTCGTTCGATTTCGACAGAGATCTCGGCATCGGCTGGTGACACGATTTGCCCACCGCCATTTTCACCGCCGAGGTAAACCTTGTAGCCGTTGTCGCGAGGAGGATTGTGCGATGCGGTAACCATGACTCCGGCCGAGAAATCGCGTTGCTTCACGGCAAAGGCCACCACCGGGGTCGGCACCATTTGATCGAACAAGAAGGTCTCGATGCCGGCTGCCGCCATAATCTCTGCGCTGTCGCGAGCGAACACATCGCTGTTTATGCGGCCGTCATAGCCGATAACGGCCGATGGGTTTTCAAAGTTCTTATTGAGATAGGCGGCCAAGCCGGCTGCCGCCTGGGCGACAAGCACCCGGTTCATCCGGTTTGGGCCGGCACCCAACTCGCCTCTAAGGCCAGCGGTGCCGAAGCCGAGCCGTGTCGAGCAGCGGTCGCTCAACCCTGACTCGTCGCGAGTCTCAATCAGCGCCAACATCTCGGCGCGAGTCTCTGGGTCTGGGTCTTGGGCTGCCCAGGCTGTTGCCGCGGCTAGCAGTTCATCTAAATTCATCAGCGCAACCTAGAGCTTGACGATGATTTCGGCGAGCAAAGCGCTGATGCGCGACTCTGCGGCTTTGCCGGCTGCAAGCACCTCGGTGTGCGATAGCGGGTGCTTCTGAATTCCGGCAGCAAGGTTAGTCATTAGTGATACTCCAAGAATCTCCATGCCGGCTTCACGAGCTGCGATAGCTTCTAGCGCCGTCGACATGCCAACTAGGTGACCACCCATGTGTTTAACCATTTGCACTTCTGCCGGTGTCTCATAGTGTGGCCCGCGAAACTGAGCGTAGATTCCCTCGTCGAGATCTGGATCAACCGTGCGTGCGATATCGCGAAGTCGCTTTGAGTAAAGGTCGGTTAGATCGACAAAGTTTGCACCTTCGAGCGGACTGTCTGCGGTGAGGTTAATGTGGTCACTGATTAGCACCGGCGTTCCATCGGTCCAGGTTTCTTTGATTCCGCCGCAGCCGTTGGTTAGCACCATGATCTTGGCTCCGGTTGCGGCGGCCGTGCGAACTCCGTGAACAACTCTGCGCACTCCGTGGCCTTCGTAATAATGTGTTCGCGCTCCGAGAACCAGAGCGTGTTTGCCGTTCGAAAGTCTTATCGAACGAATGGTTGGCAAGTGACCAACTACCGTTGGTGCTGAAAATCCGGGAACCTCGGTTGCGTCGATTGTGGCAACTGTTTCACCGATTAGATCGGCCGCCTTTGCCCAACCGCTGCCCAGGGTTAGAGCAATGTCGTGATGAGCAACGCCGGTTTTCTCAGCGATCACGGCCGCGGCCGCTTTGGCAATTTCGAAAGGATTCGCCTTTGAGTCTTCGAGTGGGTTCATGTTGTCAAGCCTAATCGCGACCGCAAGACCGGTAGGCCTTCAGAATGGGCCCGACAAAGGCCAACCTCAAATCCACCCCAAAAACCGCACAACACGCACGTACCAGAGAGTTAGTGGTGCGAATTACTCGAGTTCGAGCAGTACGGTTCCGGCAGGAATAGTCACGCCGACCTCAGCCAAAATTGACTTGACCACACCGCTCTTTTTGGCAGCCATCGGCTGCTCCATCTTCATGGCTTCGAGAACAATCAAAAGGTCACCCTCGGCAACCTTGTCGCCAACCGCAACCGCGATTTTAACAACCGTTGATTGCATCGGTGCCTTGAGCAGGTTTCCACTCGATGCTCCGCTAGCTGTGCCATGTGACTTGCGCTTAGGGGCGGCTCCGGCCGGTGCGACAGATGTGATCGCAGCGCCGGCGTGAACACGCTGCGGCATAGAAACCTCGATGCGTTTGCCGTCGACCTCTACCACCACGTTGTTGCGATCTGCGGCAGGGGCATCCTGATCGTGAATACCGGTCCAGGCTTCGATGTCGTTGGTCCACTCTGTTTCGATCCAGCGAGTGTAAATGCCAAAGCTGTTCTTCGCGGTGTCGCCGATGAATGCTGGGTCGTTAACAATCTTTCGGTGAAATGGCAGAACCGTAGGTAGGCCTTCGACCTGCATCTCTTCTAGTGCTCGGCGCGAACGGGCGAGTGCTTCATCACGAGTGGCGCCGGTAACAATCAACTTTGCGATCATCGAGTCGAATGAGCCGCTGATGACATCGCCAGACTCGACACCTGTATCTACGCGCACTCCGGGGCCGCTCGGGGCCTTGAACAGTTTGACCGGGCCAGGCGCAGGCATGAAGTTGCGCCCGGCATCCTCGCCGTTGATTCTGAATTCGAAGCTGTGACCCTTGACCACCGGGTCGCCGTAGTCGAGCACGCCACCCTCGGCGATTCTGAACTGCTCGCGAACAAGATCGAGACCGGTCACCTCTTCAGAAACCGGGTGCTCGACCTGCAGGCGAGTGTTGACTTCCAAGAACGAGATGGTGCCGTCTTGCGCAACTAAGAATTCGCAGGTGCCTGCACCCTGGTAACCAACCTCTTTGAGAATTGCCTTCGATGAATCGTATAGACGTTTGATTTGGTCTTCGGTAAGAAAAGGTGCTGGAGCCTCTTCGACTAGTTTCTGATGGCGACGCTGCAGCGAGCAGTCGCGAGTTGAAACCACAACTACGTTTCCGTGAGCGTCGGCTAGACACTGCGTTTCTACGTGGCGGGGTTTTTCTAAAAACTTCTCGACGAAACATTCGCCTCGACCGAAAGCGGCAATCGCCTCGCGGGTTGCCGATTCAAATTGCTCGGCAATTTCTTCGTGGTTATAAACCACTTTGATTCCTCGGCCACCGCCACCAAAAGCTGCCTTGATTGCAACCGGCAATCCGTGTTTTGCAACAAACTCGAGAACCTCTTCTGCACCAGAAACCGGATTGATTGTGCCGGGGGCCAGTGGAGCTCCAACTTTTTCGGCAACGTGTCGAGCAGAAACTTTGTCACCGAGTTGTTCGATTGCCTTTGGCGATGGGCCGATCCAAATGAGTCCGGCTTCGATGACCGCGCGTGCGAAGTCTGCGTTTTCTGCCAAGAATCCGTAGCCCGGGTGAACCGCGTCAGCGCCAGACTTGCGTGCAACGCCAATGATCTTTTCGATTACTAGGTAGGTTTCTGGGCCGGTGGTGCCGTGCAGTGCATAGGCTTCGTCGGCTAGTTTGACGTGCATCGCGTCGCGGTCTTGGTCTGCATAAACGGCAACCGACAAAATGCCCGAGTCCTTGGCAGCCCTCGCGATGCGAACGGCAATTTCGCCGCGGTTGGCGATCAGAACTTTGGTGATTTTTTTGCTTGGGGCAGTCATAGACCTAAGCCTATTGACCAAAAAGGGGGCTCGATTGGCAGTTTTTTACAACAAAACGGCGATTTCGTTAGAAAAACCTCTAAATCGGGAGGTGCAGGCTAGTTTGCCGCCCGGTTCCAGAGGCTCGGGTAGTCGACCCCAAGCTGAATCACCAGGTCACGCAGGGTGGGCAGGCTCAAACCGATCACGCAGTGGGGGTCGCCTTCGATCGCACGGATGAACGCCCCACCCAAACTGTCAATCGTGAAGGCGCCGGCCACCTTTAGCGGTTCGCCGGTTGCCACATAGGCATCGATCTCCACATCGGTGAGATCGGCGAAGTGAACGATGGTCTTGGCGGTGCGGCCGGCCGCCGGCGGTTGAACGCCGTCGATCGGGTTGCGGTTGTCGATGACCCAGTGACCCGAGTGCAGAACTCCGGCGCGGCCACGCATCTGCCGCCAGCGCTCGCGGGCCACCTCTGGGTCGTGCGGTTTGCCGAGTGACTGGCCGTCGAACTCGAGTGACGAGTCACAGCCGATGATGAGTTTGCCGAAGGCTTCCGTGTGATTCAAAACGGCCTCGGCCTTTGCCTTCGCGAGAACGTGCACCATGTCGGCGGTGTTGGTGATTAGGCCCATGGCCTCGGCTCGCGCGGCAACCTGATCTTCGTCGACGCCCGGTGCAATGGTGATTGGCTCGATGCCTGCGTTGCGAAGCAGCGTCAAACGTGCGGGCGAAGTGCTCGCCAGAACCAATTCAGTCATGAAAATACTCTGGCACACTTGTCTAGTGAATACAGACACCAATTGGCTAGGTCGCGTGCTCGAACTCGACATCGAAAAAGTTGCACACGGCGGAATCTTCGTGGCTCGACACGAGGGGCGAGTGATCTTTGTCTCGCACGTTTTGCCGGGTGAAAAAGTCCGTGCTCTGGTCTATGAAGATCGCGGGCGAGCGTTCTGTCGCGCAGAGCCGCAAGAGATTTTGGTTGCATCTGCAGACCGCGTCGAACACGTCTGGGATCAAGCCGGCGTGGGCGGTGCCGGCGGCGCAGAGTTCGGCCACATAAAGTTAGCCCGTCAGCGCGAGCTGAAGGCCGACGTAATCGAAGAAGCTTTGCAGCGCATGGCGGGTATCGAGCGCCGAGTCGAAGTCGAAGCCGTCGAAGGTGATGACGAAAACAACGGACTCGGCTATCGCACGCGCATTCAATTGCACGTGAACGAATTCGGCGAAGCCGGCCCATACATGGAGCGCAGCCACGATGTGGTGTTGGTTCGCGATTTGCCACTTGCCGTCGAAGAAATTCGCGAAGCGGGGCTGCATTCGAAGAACTGGTCGAGCGTCAAGAAGCTAGACATTTCCGCCTCGAACACCGGACAACTTCAGTGGAAGGTCGACGAGAAGATCAAGGGCGACGAGCGCTTGGTTGAGCGTGCGGCTGGCCGCACTTTTCGAATTTCTGGTGGTGGTTTTTGGCAGGTTCACCGAAATGCTGCTGAGCTCTTGTCAAAGACCGTGCTCGACATGATCGATGAGACCGGATTCAACAAGTCGGCCAACAACCTCGATCTGTATGGCGGGGTTGGTCTGTTTGCCAGTGCTTTGGCTTCGCGCTTTGGCAACGAGACTCGCGTCACCACGGTTGAGGCTTTCAAGCGCGCCACCGAAGATGCCACTCTAAACATTGCCGACATGACAAAGGCCAAGGCGGTTTGCGCTCAGGTCGATCGATTCTTGCAAGACCAGCAGCGAGCCATGGCCACCGGAGCTTCATTCAAGGATGCGACTGTCGTGCTCGACCCTCCTCGTGCCGGTGCCGGAGCAAAGGTTGTCGGGCTGCTGCTCGACCTTGCCCCAGCCCACATTGTTTATGTCGCCTGCGACCCGGTTGCTCTGGCTCGAGACCTGAAGGCTTTCTTGGCTGGGGGCTACGAGATTGCCTCGATGCGGGCTTTCGACCTATTTCCACATACCCACCACGTAGAGGCCGTTGTTTCGTTGGTTCGAAAGTAAGTTGGTTCGAAAGTAACAAGCAGGTTTCATTGCCCCACTTTCAAGGGCCAAGTGTCTGCGCGGTGTCCTAGTCTTCTAAAGATGCAGAACCTGCCGAAACTTGATTCTGTGCCCTACGCAGCCGGGCGCATCGACGAACTATTGGCAAAGATTTTTTCCGTTTCTGCGATCGTTCTATCAATCGACGTTTTTCGCAATGGGCTTTCGCAGTTGCAATACATAAATCCGATTTGGCTTTACGTCTATTCAGCCGCGCTAATGGTTTCTTTGATAGGTGCTCTGGCTTCGGCATTCTGGTTCGGTCACATGAAGATCTGGTATCGAGCGATAGTTCTCAGCACGCTTGCCGCCATGGTCACCTGGCCGTTTCAAGTCGTCGAGACATCTAACTTGCCAATGCATTTCAAGCCATACATTTGGTGGGCGGTCGGCTTCGCAGCACTTGCTGCGGCCGGAGCCTTCAAGAATAGAACTGCAATTGCTTTTCTCGTTCTCATGCCAGCAATTTGGCTCTTAATTCTCACCTCAGAATATGGCGGCGCAGAGAGTTTCAATCGGGCGCTCGAGGATGCGCTTTACAGTTTCTTTTTCTCGGGTTCGATAGCAGTGTTGGTTATGTTCTTGCGACACCGTGCAGCTGAGGTCGATAGCCAGTATGCAGTTCTCGCTAGAACAAGACTCGAGCGAGCTTTTCTTGATGTTGTTGAACTTGAACGCACCAAGGTCAATTCGATCGTGCACGACAGTGTGATTGCCGCCCTTGACTCGGCCGCCGAAGCGAATTCTGAAGAACAAATGCTTGAAGCGGCGAATCTGGCGAGTGAGGCAATTTGTCGCCTCGAGCGAGAGTCTGATCGAGATCCGATGGCTCGCAATCAGATTTCTTCGCAGGTCTACTTTGAGAGTCTTAAGGCTTCAATCGAACGCCGCAGCAAGTTTGTTTTGGTGAAAGTCAAATCTCGAGTCGATGTCGCGATTCCTTTTGAGACTGCGGTCGGGCTGGCCGAGGCAACATTTCAGGCGATAGTTAACTCGCTCGAACACGCCCCAAAAGCCACCATTCGAGAAGTCGTCATGTCATCGACGAGAAACTCCATCAAGATGGTGGTGCTCGACGATGGACCAGGGTTCAGAATGTCAACTATTCCGAGAAACCGCCTCGGAATTCGGATTGCCATTTTTGAACGGCTCCAGAGCCTCGGGGTCAAGGCGAAGCTAAAAACAGCACCCGGCGAAGGCACCACCTGGGTGTTTGAGTTGGTGATCTCATGATTCAGGTCTCAAGGCTCTGGCTCACCGTTATTTCGCTCACGTTCGGCTTATTCATGGGCGTTGTCGGTTTCTTTCGCTATGAAAACTTTCACGATTTTTACTGGGTGATCTCTGCGAGCTCGTTCTATTTCATTTGCCTGCTCATGACAACCGTGGCATTCAAGTCTGATCGACTTCCAACCTGGGCAGCCTGCTTGAATGTGGCAGCAGCAATTTACATTCCGATAGTTGTGCACGGCACACACATCGGTGACGTTGTTGGAGACCAGGACACCTGGTATGTCACGGCGTTGGCTCTTATCTTTGGCGCGATGGCAGTTCGAGAGCAATTGCGCCTGGCGATATTTGCGACCATAATTCTCGTTTTGCAGGTGCTGATTCTTGGTGGTGCCGACTTCGTTGCTCAAAGCGGCTTGGCCGGAGCAGTGATGCTGGTTGTTTCGGCGATTGCAATTTCATTCGGACTTAAAAAGTCGGAAAGAGAGATTAAGCAGTTTCAAGAGCAGGCCATTCGTGAACGAGAAGAAATCCTAATTGTCGAAAGCGCTCGAGAAGAGCATCGAGAGCGAATCAGCGAAGCGATTGAGAAAGCAATTCCAACACTCCGACAGGTTACCGAGTCGAGCAAACTGACGAAATCTGAACGTGAAAATGCTTCAGACCTAGCCCAGCAACTCGAAGACAATATATCGGGCGGCAGGCTGATGACCGAGCACGTCAAGCAGTCGGTAGCAGCAGCGAGAAAACGACTAGTTGAGGTGACGCTGATTGATGAGACTGAGGTTGGCAGCAACTTCGACTACGCAGACCTTCTCGAGTTGGCTGTCGCTGCCATCGATTCGGTCGAAGTCGGTCGAATAAAACTGGTGGCCCCGAATGACCAAAGCTACCTACTTCGCTTAACGGTGACGAGGCCGGGAGTTGTCACTCCCGACCTCGATCTAAAACTCGGCGAACGCCAAAGTGATTAGCTAACCGAGCAGAGCTTTCTTGAGGGTGTCGAGACCTAGACCACCAAGGTTGAGTGCTTCGCGGTGAAACTCCTTGATATCGAAGCTGCCGACGCGCTTTGCTGCGTACTCGTTGCGAATCTGCTCCCAGATGCGCTGACCAATCTTGTAGCTCGGAGCCTGTCCTGGCCAACCGAAGTAGCGGTGCACTTCGAAGTTGATGAACTCTTTGCTCATGTTGACGTTCTTGCCCATGAAGTCGAGGGCATAGTCGAAGTCCCACTTGCCGGTGCCGTCGAGTCTTGGCTTGCTGAGGTGAACTCCTAGGTCGAGCACCACGCGAGCCGCGCGCATGCGCTGGCCGTCGAGCATTCCTAGGCGGTCGCCCGGGTCATCCAAGAAGCCAAGGTCTGCCATTAAGCGCTCTGCATAGAGTGCCCAGCCCTCGCCGTGACCAGAAGACCAAGACGCCAAGCGACGCCATGAGTTCAACTCGGCACGGTTGTAAACCTGCTGCGCCACCTGAAGGTGGTGACCCGGAACTCCCTCGTGATAGACGGTTGTGGTCTCGCGCCAGGTGTCGAATTCGGTAACACCTTCTGGCACTGACCACCACATGCGACCCGGGCGACTGAAGTCATCGGTTGGGCCGGTGTAGTAGATCGCTCCGCTATTGGTTGGCGCAATCATGCACTCGAGAGTCTTCAGCGGTTCGGCAATATCAAAATGGGTGCCGCTGAGCTTTTCGATCGCGTTGTCACTGAGGCGCTGCATCCACTTTTGCAATTCATCGGTTCCGTGCAGCTTGCGCGACTTGTCATTGTTCAAGACCTCGATAGCCTCTTGCACTGTCGCGCCAGGCTTAATTTCGCTGGCAACAGCTTCTTGCTCTGCTGTAACTCGGGCGAGTTCTTCGCGACCCCACTCGTAGGTTTCGTCGAGGTCTACTTTTGCGCCCAGAAACTGTCTGCTGAAAAGTGCATAGCGCTCGCGACCGATTGCATCCTCGGTGTTTGCCTTAGGCAAAAGCTCTGATGACAAAAAGTTTGAGAGCTGCGCATAACCTTCGGTGGCAACCTGACCGGCCGCTTCGATGTCTTTCTTTAGAGAGTCAGGAATATCGCCACTCTCGAGTTTCGCCTCGGCCGCAAACTTCTTGAAGAAGCCCTCCGGTGATCCGAGTTCTGCGGTTTCGCGAATTACAAACTCCACCTGTCGCTTGGCAGGGGTGTCTGAAGCGCTGATTCCCTCGCGCAAGCTGCGAATGTAGCCCTCGACTGCTCCTGGCACTGCACGCATTCGCTTGGCCAGGTTCTGCCAGTCGTTCTCGGTTGCCGTAGGCGAGAGATCGAAAATATCACGGATGCCCTGAGCAGGCGAAGCGAGCACATTCAGGTCACGCTTCCACAGATCTGCCTCGTGCATTTCGATGCCGAGTTCGAGGCTGTTTTGCATGGCGTCTTTGGTGACTTCGTCTACCTTGTCGCGCGTTGGCGTTGCATTGACTTCAG
>JAIOXI010000036.1:0-10044 GCA_021741685.1 Rhodoluna sp. | reverse complement strand
GCTTGATGAGACCGAGAAGTTACTCGCTCGCTAATTCTCTAGCCAGTTGACTGGCGCTCAGGGCAAATTCAGAAACAAAGTCTCTTTTGGTGCGAGCAATTTCTACCTGCAGATTTTCACTCTCTAGAATTTTCGAGATGACAAAATCTGCAAGCGACTCATTTTTAGCCAAAATCGGTCCGTGCAGCAGAGTGCCAATCAAATTGCCATCGATAAACAGGCTTGGCAAATCTAGATCACTATTTTTGTAGCCAACCACTTGAATTCCTTGGCTCTCGGCCTCTTCGAACTTTGAAACACGCGCGACACGTTCAACGCTGGAGTCGAGCTGCGGAAGCAATCCGTGCAATGCCGCGAATCCTGTTGACACGGCGAGAAGCTGTGTGCCACCCTCGAGCCACTGCTGCAATGTTGGAGCGATTCTGTTGAGGTCTGAGTAGATAACTCTCCAAGCGGCGGCGGAGCCGTGACCTAGCAAAACAAACTGCGGCGCTGTTGCTGACAGTGGTTGCCCTGGCCGGTGAGTGAAGCTTTGAACATCGTGCGATGCCCAAGTTAGTCGCTGCTCAAGAACTCGCAGATTTCCCCTGTCACCATTCAAGTTAAGGTGATCGGGATAGAGCTCTAAGAGGCGAATCATCGCTCGACCTCTTCTGGGCTGGTGAAACCAAGATGTCTTCGCAGTCTTCGCATCGAGTCTGCAGAAAATATGACGGTCTTTGTTGAATTAGCCGGACTCGGCAGCGCTAGAAAGGAAGCGAAGGCCTCAAAGAGATCTTCTTCGGCCAAATCGATTTGAACATCGTCATAAGCCAGTCGCAGAGCCATTTCGGCGAAATTGTATCCGCTCACCACATCGACCCTTTCGAGTTTCGATAGGTCAACCGTCCACAACCAAGACGGGTCGTGCACATCTCTGCCGATAGCAATCATCAGGCACTCGATCGGCATGTTCAGGTTGTCAAGGTTCAGCTGAAAAGAGGTTGGGTTCTGAACGAGAACAAATTCAATCTGCTGCCCCTCGACCGAAACCACCTCTCCCCTTGCAAAGACCGGCGGCAACTCATCGAGCACCCGCTCGCAGAGCTCAAGATCGAACTTGTCACCCAGTATCTCTTTCGATGTGGTGATAGCGGCTACCGCATCGAGTGCGTAGTGAAGCCCTCGACTAGGAAGATCAAAGATTGCCTCACGCTCTAGAACTCGAACAGAACAGCGTTTCGCAACGAGATTGAATACTTCGCCTGACAGAAGCTCGGGCCTTGATAGTTTCTCGAGGTAGGTTGGCGCTACTCCGAGAGTCGATTCACCAAGAACCGAATCAGCGATGCCAAACCAAGAAACGTTGTTTAGGTCGCCCTGTTGAGCTAGTTGAAGAAGATTCTGATCGTCGGCGTTCAACAGCACTGTTTGTGTTGCCCGAGCGGCGACAGAATGCAGCGCGTCGCGCACGAGTGCTGGATCAATAAATCGATCAAGCTGATCTTCTAAGACGTTCAACAATGTCACAACTCTTGGTGCGACTTCTCGAGTTATCGAGTCTGCATGACTTTCGTCCATCTCAAGAATCGCAATGTCACCACGGATGCGACCGAAGAGTTTGCTCTTCTCGATAATCGCCGAAAAGAATCCCTGCCGAATGTTCGCGGTTGAAGGATTAGTGAATACTTCGAGACCGTGGGCTCGCGCAATTGCCACTACCATCTTGGTGGTTGTCGACTTTCCGGCTGAACCGGAAATGACGACCACGCCCATGCGAAACGATCGTAGGGTCTTGGCAAGAAGCTTCGGTGCAATCTTGCTTAGCATCAACCCTGGTAACGCTGAGCCGCCTCCGGGTCGAAACCTTCTTATGACAAAGCGCGCTATGCGACCAAAAAGAATCGCGGGCAGGTACAACATTATTGCCCTACGAAGTCCCTTAGCGCCTGAGCGCGAGAAGGGTGCTGCAACTTGTGCATGGTCTTGGCTTCGATCTGACGAATGCGCTCTCGGGTTACGCCGAGCTCTTCTCCGATTTGATCGAGTGTCTTTGAAATGCCGTCGACTAGGCCGTAGCGTGACTTGATAACTCGCGCCTCGCGCTCGGTTAATCCGGCTAGAAGTCTCTCGATTGCCTCGTTGCGGGCTTTTGCAACCGATGCGTCTACTGGTGAAACCGCCTCGACGTCTTCGATAAGGTCGCCAAACTCACTGTCGCCATCTTCACCAAGCGGTGTCGAGAGTGAAATCGGCTCGCGACCGTATTTCTGAACTTCGACAACCTTCTCGGGAGTCATGTCTAGCTCTCGTGCGAGTTCCTCTGGAGTTGGCTCGCGGCCAAGATCTTGAAGTAGCTGTCGTTGAACTCGTGCCAATTTGTTAATGACTTCAACCATGTGAACAGGGATACGAATTGTGCGAGCCTGGTCGGCCATTGCTCGGGTAATCGCCTGACGAATCCACCAGGTGGCATAGGTCGAAAACTTATAACCCTTGGTGTAATCAAACTTTTCAACGGCACGGATTAGGCCGAGGTTTCCCTCTTGGATGAGGTCAAGAAACTGCATACCTCTACCGGTGTAACGCTTGGCAAGCGAAACCACTAGTCGCAAGTTAGCCTCAAGCAGGTGAGCCTTTGCGCGACGTCCGTCTTTAGCAACCCACTCGAGGTCTTTGAAATCTGGGGTCTTTGACTTCGCAGGCAACGTACTCTTGTCGGTCTTGTCGATGATGTAGTGGTACTTCGTTGCCAACTTCTCCTCGGCGAAAAGACCTGCTTCGATGCGCTTTGCAAGGTCTACTTCGAGCTCGGCGTTTAGCAGCGCAACTTTACCGATTTGCTTTAGGTAGTCCTTTACCGGGTCGGCGGTTGCACCGGTAATTGAAATCGTCTGAAGAGGAATGTCATCTTCTTTTTTGTCGTCGAAAACAAGAACGCCTTCAGGGTGCTCTTCTTTAGGTTCTTCATCGTCGTCAACGTGAACTTCTTCTTCGACAGTTAGATCTACGACTGTCGCTGCCTCTGCAACGATTACCTCAATAGGAATGTCATCGACATCATCGTCTATTTCAATGTCGTCTTCGACAGAACCCTTGGCAATCTTTAGGCCCTTTGCCGGCTTCTTGTCTGCAATTGGCTTCTTGGCCGGTCCAGTTGACTTGGCGGCCGGCTTGGCGGTTTTAGCCGCCGGTTTGGCAACAACCTTTGCGTTCGACTTGGCTGCGGTTTTAGTTGCCTTGGCAGTGGGTTTCGCGCTTTTTGCGACTACCTTGACCGACTTAGGTGCAGGTTTCGCGACTTTCTTGGCACTGGTCTTTGCAACCGGTTTGGCAGTCTTGGCGGCTGGCTTTGAAGTTGTCTTCGAAACGGGCTTAGCAGCTGGCTTTTTAGAGGCTGGCTTGGCAACTGGCTTTGCCGCTGGTTTTTTAACGGCTGGCTTTTTAGAGGCTGGCTTTTTGGCGGCAGGCTTCTTTACCGCGGGCTTGGCGGCAGGCTTGGCGGCAGGCTTGGCTGCCACTTTTGGTTTAGCTGGAGTCTTAGTTGCAGGCTTACCTGCTGCCTTCGCGGCTGGCTTGGCCGCAGCCTTGGGAGCAGACTTTGAGGCTACTTTGGCTTCTGGCTTTGAAGACTTCTTTGCTGAAGGACTGATGATCTTGCTCTCTTTTGTGACCTTGGCTGAACTTTGGCCTTTAGACCGCGAGAAGCCGAAGGTGCCAAGAAAACCGCGCTTTTTCGAGTCGTCTTGATGCTTTGCCATCGGTGCCTCCTGCAGGCCTGGCCTGAATCAGTGAAACTGGGATGAAACGGGCATAACTTGGACCCATGTCAAGTCCTTGCGGCTCGACTGGGTCATTAGCAATTATGCCAGCATTCTCTGACAAATAACGAACATTACTGCTAGTGCCTATAACAACAGACCGGCTCAAATAATTCCGAGATTCGTTCGAAATCCCCCGAGAATAGCTGGATTAGAGACTTGAAGGGGTGCGAGCGAGTTTCGAAAATCCCGCTACTGGGGCTTGTCTTCGTCTGATTGCTTTCGGCGCAGGCTCAAGTAGTCCTCGAGCTCAGAGGCAATCTGATCTGCGCTAGGAACCTCGGTCTTTGGCGAACGGATTCGGGGTCCTCTCGAATTGCTGTCATCGGTTGAGAAGCCGTTCTCAAGACTCGAAACCAATTTCGATAATTCCGGATTATCGGCAATCTTGCGCTCAAGATCTTCAAGAAACCGAGTTCCAGCTTCTCGCAGCGTGTCGGTTGGAAAAACCAATCCGGTGGTCGAAGAGATTTGTTCGAAGGCCTTTACCGCAGACTGCGGGTAATTCAAATCGCTTAGATAGTGCGGAACCAACATCACGAATCCCGCGGTTGGAAAATCTTCTTCGGCGAATCTGAATTCGAGCAAATGCAAAACATTTCCGGGCACCTGAGTCTGAGGCTTCCACTCCGAGATTCGTTCAATTAGCTCTTTGCGATTGCCTGAGATTGTCACACCCACCGAGCGACTGTGTGGAATCGGAAAAGGAATCGAGTGAACCCAAGAAAAGTCTTCGATGTCGAAAATGTCTACGAGATCAAAAACCGCCTGGGTGAATGACTCCCACTTAAAGTCAGGCTCGTATCCGTGAAGAAAGAGAAACTTTTGGCCGACCTCGTCTGTCACTAGATAAAGCGCCAAGATCGATGGTTCATATGAAGAAATGTGGTCTTTTTCGAAATACATAATCGGGCGACGAGATCGGTAATCGAGCAACTCATCGTTGTCGAAAATGGCAACGACCCGGTGACTTAGGTTTTCAAAGACGTGGCTGGCAAACTGTTCGATGGTTGAACCAGCGTCGGTAAAACCGGTCAGACCTGCAATTAGGTGCAGCCCCGATGGCACATCGAAATCATCGTTGTGCAACTCATATAACTCGCTTGGTTCAACCACGCATATAAGTCTAAGAGCGGGTTTAGAGTGTTGCCATGGCTAAACACTTCATCAAGGTCGCTTCGACCGTTCCGGCGTTCACAAAAGACGCAGTATTCGTAATTGGCGCTGAGCAAAAAGGCACCAAGCTCACCCTCGTAGCCGAAGGCCTCGATCTCGGTTCACTCAAAAACACTGACCTCGAGAAGCTTGGGGTCAAAGTGACACCAGACGCCCTGGTCAAAGTGCCGGGACCAAACGGTTCATTCTTCGCCATTGTCGGCGGATACAAAGCCAAAGACATTGACTCTCTGAGATACCTCGGCGGGACCATTGGACGCCTCTTGAATGAGTTCAAGACCGTGGTAACGGCTGTTCCCATCAGCACCGAAGCCGAAGCGCTAGCACTACTTGAGGGCTATTCGGTCGGAAACTACAGCTATACGGCTTACAAGTCGGACGCCAAGAAGACCCAGGTTCAGACCATGATTCTCGCAACCAAGGTAAAGGTCAAACCCGCAACAATAACTCGAGTAGAAATCTTGAGGGCTGCGGTTCACGACACAAGAGACTTAGTCAGCATGCCTGCAAATGATCTCTACCCTCAAAGTTTTGCCTCACTAGCAACAAAACTCGCAAAGGGCTCAGCGGTCACCATCACCATTCTCGACGAGAAAAAACTTGCAGCCGGCGGCTTCGGCGGAATGATTGGCGTTGGCAAGGGTTCGGTTAGGCCTCCGCGAATCGTGAAGGTTGAATACAAGCCAACCGGTGCTAAAAAGAAGATTGCATTTGTTGGCAAAGGAATTACCTACGACACCGGAGGGCTTTCTCTGAAGCCAGCAAACTCGATGCTCGGAATGAAGTACGACATGACCGGCGCCGCGACGGTATTGAACGCAGTTCTGGCGATTGCTCGACTCAAGCTAAAGGTTCAGGCAACCGCCTATCTGTGTCTAGCCGAAAACATGCCATCTGGATCAGCAACTAGACCTGGCGATGTGATTAAGTTGCGCAACGGTAAGACCGTTGAGGTGACGAACACCGACGCAGAGGGCCGATTGGTTCTTGGAGATGGAATGTCTCTGGCTAGCGAGAGCTACCCCGACCTGATAGTCGACGTTGCAACTTTGACCGGAGCTCAGCGAGTAGCGCTCGGAACCCGTTATGCGGGACTAATGGGCGATGACGCTAGCGTCGATGCCTTGCTTAGGGCAACAAAGGCAGCGGGCGAATTCGCTTGGCCAATGCCTTTTCCAGATGAACTGAGACTTCTCTTGAATAGCGACATAGCCGACATGATGAACTCAAGAGTTGGCAATCCAAGCGGCGGAATGCTTGTTGGTGGGTTGTTCTTGAAAGAATTCGTTGGCAAGAAATCCAAGACTTCAGACGAACTAATCCCCTGGGTGCACCTTGATCTAGCCGGACCAGCTGACAACGATGGCGCTGGCTATGGCTTCATTCCAAAGGGAGCAACAGGCTCTTATGTTCGCAGCCTCGTAGCCTTGGCCGAGTCTTACAGCAAGTAGTTTGCAACTGACTGCCAAGCACAGGCGCGGCAGTAGTAAAGTTGATGAGTTAGCGCACCTATCTAGGAGTCCGTTTTGGCTGAGCACAATTTTGATGTCGTAATTCTCGGTGGAGGAAGCGGTGGATATGCGGCTGCTCTTCGTTCGGCACAGCTCGGCAAATCCGTAGCCTTGATCGAGAAAGACAAACTCGGCGGAACCTGCTTGCACCGCGGTTGCATTCCAACCAAGTCTCTTCTTCATTCAGCCGAAGTCGCAGACACAGTCAAAGACGCAGCTCACTTCGGAATCAACGCTGAGTTCGGCTCAATCGACATGGCAGCAGTCAACTCTTACCGCGACGGTATTGTCGACAAGTTATTCAAGGGCCTAACCGGGCTGGTCAATTCGAAAAACATCACGGTAATCGCAGGCGAGGGTCGAATGACTGGCCCAAAGACCATCCAGGTTGGCGATGAAACGTACACGGGCACAAACCTTGTTCTGGCATCGGGCTCGTACTCTAAGTCGCTGCCTGGTCTTGAAATTGGTGGTCGCGTGATTACCTCTGAGCACGCGCTGCAGATGTCCTTCGTTCCAAACAAGGTAATCGTGCTCGGCGGCGGAGTCATCGGTGTTGAGTTTGCATCAATCTGGCGAAGCTTCGGCACCGAAGTGATGATTGTTGAAGGCCTGCCAAATCTTGTGCCTAATGAAGAACCCGCTATCAGCAAGGCTCTGGAGCGCGCTTTTCGCAAGCGTGGAATCGAATTCAAAACCGGTGTCAGGTTCGCGGGTGTCGAACAGCACGAAAATGGCGTTGTCGTAACACTAGAAGGTGGCGAAAAGCTTGAAGCAGAACTGCTTCTAGTCGCTGTCGGACGCGGACCTAACACCGATGGCATGGGCTACAGCGAAAACGGAATCAACATGGATCGCGGTTATGTTTTGACCAACGATCGACTCGAGACCAGCGTTGCAGGCACATATGCAGCCGGTGACATTGTTCCTGGCTTGCAGCTGGCACATCGTGGTTTTCAGCAGGGAATCTTTATCGCCGAAGAGATTGCCGGTTTGAAGCCAGCAACAATCGACGAAAACGGAATTCCAAAGGTCACATATTGCGAGCCAGAAATTGCATCAGTTGGTCTAAGCGAAGCCAAGGCTGCTGAGAAGTTTGGCGCAGACAACATCTCTACTTATGAATACAACCTTGGCGGAAACGGCAAAAGCCAAATTCTTGGCACAGCAGGTTTCATCAAGCTAATTCGTCAAAACAACGGCCCAGTTGTTGGCGTTCACATGATTGGATCGCGCGTTGGCGAGCAAATTGGCGAAGCGCAATTGATCGTTAACTGGGAAGCATATCCAGAGGATGTTGCCACTCTTGTTCACGCACACCCAACCATGAATGAGGCCATTGGCGAAGCGCATCTAGCTCTTGCCGGCAAACCTCTTCACGCGCACGCATAAAGATCTCATAGGAGCAAAAACATGAGCGAATCAGTAGTACTACCGGCCCTTGGCGAAAGCGTCACAGAGGGAACCGTTACTCGTTGGTTGAAGAAAATTGGCGACACCGTAGCCGTTGACGAACCACTGGTTGAGGTTTCGACAGACAAAGTCGATACCGAGATTCCTTCTCCATTCGCTGGGGTAATCGAGCAGATTCTGGTTCAGGAAGACGAGACCGTTCAGGTTGGCGCAGTTCTCGCCATCATTGGTGGCGTGGGCTCTAGCGCTCCGATTGCCAACGATACGCCGACGATAACTGAGCAACCGGCAGCGGCACAGCCAGAACCTGTTCCCGTTCAGGTTGCTCCTGCCGCCCCTGTAGTGGCAGCCCCGGTTGCGCCCGTTGCAACTGCACCAGTTGCAGCAGCGGCACCTGCTGCTTCGCCGGCACCATCACAGCCGACCTCTGCTGCTTCGGATGCCAATTACGTAACCCCTCTGGTTCGAAAACTTGCCAACGAGAGTGGAATCGATCTTTCTGTGGTTGCCGGTTCTGGCGTCGGTGGACGCATTCGCAAAGAAGACGTTCTGGCGGCAACGACTTCGAATGCTCCAGCTCAAACGTATGTTGCGGCAACAAACGTCGCACCTCATTCGCCATCAGCCGCATCGAGTCTGCGAGGCACCACCGAACCAATGACCCGCCTTCGCAAGGTGCTTGCAGAGCGCGCAGTTGCTTCGATGGTTTCAACAGCGCAGTTGACAACAGTGGTTGAAGTTGACGTAACAGCCATCGCAAGCCTTCGCCAGCAGGTGCAGTCTGCGTTTGTTGCAAAAACCGGGGGCAAGTTGAACTTCATGCCATTCTTCGCATTGGCAGCCGCGGAAGCGTTGCGGGTTCACCCGAAGCTCAACGCAACAATCGATGGCGAGAACATCGTCTATCACCCGACCGAAAACATTAGCTTCGCCGTGGACACCGAAAAGGGTCTTCTAACACCGGTGATTCGAGACGCATCGACACTAAATCTTGCCCAGATCGCAACACAGATTGCTGATCTAGCTGCAAGAACAAGAAACAACCAGTTGAAGCCGGATGAACTTGGTGGTGGAACGTTCACTCTCACCAACACCGGTTCGAGAGGCGCACTGTTCGACACTCCAGTGGTGTTCCTGCCTCAGGTTGCGATTCTTGGAACAGGCATTGTTACAAAGCGCCCGGCCGTCGTGAAGACCGCGGATGGCTCTGAATCGATTGCAATCCGAAGCATGGTTTACCTAGCGCTCTCATATGACCACCGCTTAGTTGACGGAGCAGATGCGAGCAGGTTCTTGGTTGATGTGAAGCAGCGTCTCGAAGAGGCCAACTTCAGCTCAAACCTCGGGCTATAGAGAGTTATCTTCTTTCTAGCTATTCGCTGATTGCCAACCGCAAGACAAGATAGCCGTTTTCTGTCTTTGAGTATGTGATAAAACCCGCGAACATTTCACCTGCGCAGGTTGCTTCGAAACTTGCTGATCCAACCGCTCCAATTAGGGTTGGCTCTCCGAACGTGCGCAAATTCCAGCCTTCGACATTGAATTGGGATACGTCAAGCACTTCGAATGGGTTCGTTGTTTGAAGCTCACCACAGAACGAGGGTTCGACGCTTGCTTCCTTTTGAACTAAAACTTCGTGCTGATTGAAAGAGCTCGATTGAACCGTTAGCAAGACCGTGATTGCCACGAAGGCAACGATGCTGATCGCGATTACTGCTGCAAGCCGTCTGATCTTTTGCCGTCTGCCGTTTCTAGGTGCAGGGTCGGCAACTTCTAGCACCACTCGCTTAGAAGCAATTCGATGAACTCTCACCGAATTGCCTAGGGCTGACAGTCGAACTCGCTCCCTGAACCAATTTGTGCGAAAACGATTATGCGAGTGAAGTTTCGATTCCACAGGAACTTCGATAAGCCTTGACCAATTCACAGGTAAATCGTCGACTAACTCGAGCATTTGATTGATTCTGAGCAGGAATCTGTTGAGAATGTCGTTCGGGTGAGGATTGTGGATTTAAACTGATTCCATGCCCGTATTCGAGACCCTTGGTCTCTCACCTGACTTCATTGACTATGAGTCTGCATGGCAAACGCAACGGCAAGTTCACAGTGAGGTCGCATCGGGAAAAAGACCCGAAACCGTCCTA
>JAIOXI010000035.1:0-10153 GCA_021741685.1 Rhodoluna sp. | reverse complement strand
AAACGTCTTTGTTTGGTGATAACTGAATTGCTGAAACGGGATGCGTGACTCCATTATGGCTTGTCGGCGGCTAGCTCTAGAGTTTGGCCATGTTTAGATTTCGGGCAGCCAAGATTGGCCTACTCGTGGCGCTACTTCTTCTATTCACCGGATGTGCACCTCTGGGTTGGCAGCATGCCGACAACCAAGAATTACGTGCGGCTATGGCCAAGGCCGGTCAGAGTTGTGGACCACTTGAAACAGATCCGGAATATTGGCCAAGTTTCGAATGCACCTCAGCGGCAAACGATGGCTACGTGGTCGTCTATGACCAACACCAACAGCTCGTTGACGCAATGCTTGAGTATTGCCTTGAGCCCTATTCAGAGCTTGACCAGAATGATTGGGTCACTTCCGGGGGATACTTCGTCAGGTCTGGCTCGGCGATAATAAAGACTCTAAGAAAGCACTTAAATTACGACTTTTACTCGGCGCAGAGCCTCTGCTACGAGTTGTGAGTTCACACAGGAGACCTGAGATGTCATTTGCCGCTTTGACCGTCGAGCAGCAGGTTGAGACCATGCTGCCGTTGGCACGCCAAATTATCGATGGGTTCGACCTCGGCGAGTGTGAACTTGAGTCGATAAACCACGAGTTCAACAGCACCTTCAAAGTGACTGCTTCGAGCGGCGAAAGATTCGCCTTGCGCATTAACGTCAACTCGCAGCGAACGCTGGCTAACCTCAAAGCCGAGATCTTCTGGGTCGAGCAGCTTGCCGGTGTCGATGGGCTCAGGGTTCCTGCGCCTGTGAAAACCAAATCAGGCGCATACATCTCGAAGGCTTGGCACCCGATGCTTGAGCGCGATCTACTCGCGGTGCTATTCACTTGGCTCGAGGGCGAAGAACTCGGCGATGAACCAACCGAAGAGATGATGCGCGCGACCGGTCGGGCCATGGCACGCATGCACATTGCCTCTCGCGAAACTCAACTTCCTAAAGGCGCAACCCTGCCAACTGTCGACGATATGTTCTGGGGTAATACTGACGCCATCACACCTTCTGACCAACTCACTGCAGAAGACAAAGCCACTCTCGCACGAGCAATCGAACATATCGAAGCAACCACTAAAGCCATGTATGCGCGCACCCAACCGCAACTCATTCACGCAGACATTCATCCGTGGAATGTTATGTGGCAGGGCAGCGATGTGGCCATCTTCGATTTTGACGATTGCGTGATCGGATTGCCGGTGCAAGACATCGCGGTGACTCTCTATTACAACGACACCGATGAACAAGACGTCGCATTCACAAAGGGTTATCAAGAAATTGCCGAGCTGCCTGAATTTTCTGAGACCGAAATGTTCGCTCTGTTACTGCAACGCCGCATCTTTTTGCTGAGCTACATTCTCGAAACTGAAAACCCTGAGCACCGAGCAATGGTGCCCAAGTATCTCGAAGAGACGCTCAGAAGGGTAAACAAAACACTCGATCGGCTAGCGGCAAGGTAAATCACGCACCGATTAGCGACCGAAGCAGCCTCGAATGCGTTAGTTTGAAAATCATGTGGGTTTTGCTGCTCGTCTCGGTTGCCGGTTTCTTGGCGCAGCTTGTCGACGGCGCAATGGGAATGGCCTTCGGCATCACTTCAACCTCACTACTCTTGTTTTTGGCCTATAGCCCGGCGGCAGCCTCGGCAATAGTCCACTTGGCAGAGATAGCCACATCGTCAATCTCGGGCATCGCACACATCCGCTATAAAAACGTCGACTGGCACGCGCTGGTCAAGGTTGCCGTGCCCGGCTCAATCGGCGCATTTATCGGTGCGGTGCTGCTTTCCAACATCGACCTTTCGGCCTCAAGACCCTGGACTGCATCGGTCTTGCTTGCGCTTGGTGTGCTAATTCTTTATCGCTTCACCAGATCTTCGATTCTCGGCAAGAAGCGCAGAGCCAGAGCAAGGTGGCTTGCCCCGCTCGGTCTGGTCGGAGGTTTCGTTGATTCAACCGGTGGTGGCGGTTGGGGGCCGATGGTCACAACGTCGCTCACCGCGTCGAACGCCCTCGAGCCCAGAAAAGCTATTGGGACGACCAACACCGCCGAGTTTGCAATCTCGGTTGCCGCGAGCATAGGTTTCTTGCTTGGTCTTGGCGCAGAGCAAATTCCCTGGGATGCCGTTCTCGCATTGCTCATCGGTGGCGTGATAGCAGCTCCGGTTGCAGCCTGGCTCGTAAGCAAGGCCCCGCAGAGGTTGCTAGGAATTCTCGTCGGTAACTTCATCGTGTTTCTAAACGTGCGACAGCTGATTATCTCGCTCGAGGTAAATGCGACGATTAGCGTCGTACTCTTCTCGATGGTTGCGCTTGTTGCAATCGCAGCTCTTGTTGTTGGTCTGCGACACCTTAAGAGCGATCACGCTTCTGACAAGAACGTCGCTCTTTAGTTCTTGCCTTAGTTGAGATTGCGGTAAACATCTTTGCGATGCCCAATACTGACCACAAGAATCACAAGCTCTTGGTCTCGAACTGTATAGATCACCCGAAAATCGCCAACTCGTAGTCTCCAAAAGTTTTCGAATCCAACCATCTGTATTGCTTTTGAAGGTCTGGGGTTTGCTGTAAGAAGTTTCATGGCAGAAAATATTCTGGTTTGACTTCGTTGGTCAAGTTTTTCCAGTGTCTTTCTTGGTTTAGGTTCAATGACCAGCGCAAATTTAGAGTGCGTCAAGGTCAATGCCTAATTCGGCTGCGACTTCCTCGAGTGTGTAAGTTTTTCCCCCGGCATCAACGCGAGCGAGTGCGGCCATCGCATCTTCTGCATCTCGTGAATCTTCGAGCACCTGCAGAGCAAGCTTCGCCAGTTCGGCATCCATGATGGTGACGGTCTTGCGGCCGTGATCAGTGATGGTCACCGGCTCGATGCGAGCGGCTTCAATGGTGTCTGCCCAGTTCTGTCGGGCCTGGGTTGAGCTAATAGTGTTCATGTACAAAATGTACATTGTTTACGTTTCGCCTGCAAGCATCAGCGCTCACCAGTGCTACATTCACTGGTAAGTCCTGAGAATCGAGTCAGCCATGGTCGCGGCAAAAATACCGATAGAGACAGTCGCTCTGGCCAAGCTGACCTATGGAGCCAGACCATCAGACATCGCAAGTTTCAAGAAGCTCGGCTTCTCTGCCTGGCTTACTGACCAGCTGAACCCGAAAAAGGCCGAGAACAGTTTCATCACAAAGTCTCTGGCGACTCTGGGTAGTTTGAATCTCAGCGGATACGAAGCGAAGAACACTTTTCCGTATTCGATAAAGAATCATCTGGTTGCCGACGAGGTAACTTATGCCACACTCTTGCGCCGCTACTGGTCTGACCGACAAGTTTTTGAGATGCTGGTCGAGTTTCTTCATGACTACAACCCGAGCCCTCGCGGTGTTGAAGACTCCGCTGTTGCCCACTATGACAAGTCGGTTATTCGCGCGCATGCGCTCGGCTATTACCCAGATCTGGTTTTGGCGAGTTCGCGCAGCCCCGGCATGTTGGCTTTCTTAAACGGCAACGACAACACGAAGAAACATCCGAACGAAAACTACGGGCGCGAATTGCTCGAGCTTTTTACAGTGAGCACAGCGTATCCATACACCCAAGATGACGTGATCACGGCGTCTCGGGTATTGACGGGAATCACGGGTTGGCTTTACAAACCAGAGCTGCAGGTGTGGCCAAATTGGCATTGGAACGGACCGGTTTCGCTGCTCGGTTGGATCGATTCAAACCCTGGTGGATCAGAGGCGGCAATTCTAAAAACTTCTGAGTCTATGATTCGGCACCTAGCGCTGCACGAAGCTACCGCCAAAGCCTTCAGTTTGAGAATGGCAAGGCGATTTCTATCTGACACACCTGCGGAGTCGGTGGTCAAGGCGATGGCCGCAACGTACACGAAGACAAAGGGTCACATTCCGTCAGTGTTTAAGACCATGGCGCTGAGCAAAGAATTTGCAGCGAGTTTCAGAGCCAAGGTCAAGCGCCCGAGCGAGTTCATGGCCTCAACTATTCGAGCCCTCGACTTGCAGGTGTTGCAAGTAATCGAGCCGGGCAACCCCAGAGACGATGACTTTTTTCGAGGCAATCCGGTTCGCCAGTTGCACAAGTGGTCGCTCACCCAAGGCCACGCTCCTTTCCAATGGCCATTTCCAGACGGCTATCCAGACACCCAGGCACCCTGGACGACCATGTCTGCTCAGGTGATTCGTTGGAACCTAGGGCAGCAATTGGCCTTCGGTTGGGGCCGCGGACCCCTCACCAGCCCGAATTACAAGAAGTTGTTGCCCACCAGCGCCAAAACACCCGAACAAATTCTCGATGCGGCCTCGGTCAAGTTTCTCGGAGCAAAACTGCCATCCGATGAACGTGCAGCAGCTCTCAGCATCATGAAACAGGTCGAAGGTTATGGCGCTGCCGAGGGCTGGCAGCGCAAAGCTGAGATAGCCACGAGCCTGCTAATCGCTAAACCCGAATGGAACCTGCGATGAGCGACGACTTCTGCGGGTGCGAAGAGTTCGAGACTCTTCAGCGAGGTCTGAATCGCCGAACCTTTATCTCGTCGGTGGTAGCGCTGGCCGGTGGCATTGTCGTGACCGACCCATCTGGACTTCAATATGCCACCGCCGCAACCGGTGACCTAAACGCCGACCTGATCATTAGCGTGAACATGCGAGGTGGCATGGATGGCATCATGGCTGTGCAGCCTCTCGGAGATTCTGCGTTGCGAGTGATGCGCCCAAATCTTGCGCTAAACGACAACCAAACATTGGCCCTAGACAATCACTTTGGGTTGCATCCAAACCTCAAAGCTTTTAAGCAACTGTTTGACGCTGGTCAGTTGTCTATTGTGCACGCGGTTGGAACTCCGGTGGGAACCCGTTCGCACTTCGACGATCAGAAGTCTCTCGAACTTGCCGCCTATGCAAACCCGGCGATGACTCAGGGCTGGCAGAACCGATTCTTGAAAGCAACCGGTGCCACCGATGTGTTCGCCGGATTTGCGCCGCAGAGTCAAACGCCAATTTCATTTATGGGCACAGCCGGCACATCGGTATTTAACAACATCGACGATGTGTTGCTAGATGACCTTTCAGATGTGAAGCGAGCAGACTACCTAGACATCTTGAAAAAGATGCACTCGAAGAGCAATCATCCGTGGCATCGAGCGGGGCTAGCCTCAATCACGGCAACCCAGAGATTGGCAGACGTTGACCAGACCACGACGGTCAAGTATCCGAACACCGGTTTTGGTTGGCGTATGAAGGTTTTGGCTCAGTTGGTGAAATCTGGAATTGCGGTGAAGACCGCCAACGTCGATTTCGATGGCAATCTCGATGTTCACAGCGATGCCGGAATTCTTTCCGGGCAGATGGCCAACAACTTCACTTCGCTAAACGATTCGATTGCCGCGTTTAAGCAAGACATCGGCGACATTTGGAACCGAACCACCATCATTACCTTGACCGAGTTCGGACGTCGTCTCGACGAGAATGCCTCGCAGGGCCTCGATCACGGCTGGGCCTCGGCGATGTTCGTCATGGGTGGAGGCGTAAAGGGTGGCAAGGTGATTGCCGACTGGCCGGGTCTCACGGCTGCCGCTCTTCGTGACGGTGACCTGCAGGTAACTCTCGACTATCGCCACGTGCTCTCTGAGGTGCTCAGATATCGCGGTGGAATTTCAGCAGAGGGTCTCGCGAGCATTCTGCCCGACTTCAAATCTAAAGACCTAGGTCTGGTAAGACAGCTCGGCGCTTAGCGCTTGGCGTGAAAGACCAAGACCTGCTTCGCAAATGCCTCGGAGAGATCCCACGCCTGCTTGCGATAGCTAGCTGCCAAAGCATGCGACTTAGCGATCTGCTCTTCGAGGTCGATGCCCTCGCGAGCGAATGCCCTGCTGTATGTGCTGAGCCAAGCCAACTGCTGTGATAGCCCTACCTCGGGGTGAAACTGGGTTGCCCAAGCACTCGAGCCAACCTTGAAGGCCTCGACCATTCCGTTGGCTTCGCCCATCAAAACGGCGTTATCTGGCAAGTCGAAAGTGTCATAGTGAAACTGAAAGGCGTCGGCGCTGTCGCCGAGTGAACCGAGCACCGGGTCGCTCGCTGCTTCTGGAAGCATGTCTACCTTGGTCCAGGCGAACTCGCCAACCTCTGCCTTGTAGATCTTTGCGCCTGCGGTTGAGGCAAGCAACTGCGAGCCAAAACATAGTCCCAATAGGGGAGTCTCGGTTTCTAATGCCCAAGCCATGATTTTGCGCTCGTGCGACATCCATGGGTGTTCGGACTCTTCGAGCACGCCCGCGTGCGCACCTAGCGAGACGATGCCCGAATACTGGCCGAGCTCATCGAGAGCAGGCTGGCCGTCACCATCGTTCTGAACATCCCAGGTGGTCATCAGAATGCCGGCCTCGGCAATCGGGTTCGCCATCTCGTTGAGGTTGTCATCGATGTCGTGAACAATGACCAGAATCTTCGGCTGTGCGCTCATGCTTAGCTCCCTTGCTAGGGCAATACTAATCGCCAGCAGGCCTAGACTCGAAAGCATGGCTAGTGAAAACACTCACATTCCAGAACTTTCGCAACTTCGAACCCGACACAGCTCAAAGTGGAGACGTCACGGGCACGATGTTCTACCGATGCACGTTGCCGAGATGGACTTCGAGGTCGCCGTCGGCATTCGCGATACTCTGGCGAAGATGATCACCGAATCAGACCTCGGCTATCTCGGGCCGATTCCTGAAGTTGGCGAGGCGTTCTCGAAGTATGCGGCCAACAAGTGGCAGTGGCACGTAGACCCGAACCAAATCAAATTAGCCACGGATGTCGGCGTTGCCGCCGTCGAGATCTTTCGTGCGCTGGTCAAACCGGGCGACAAGATAATGGTGAACTCTCCGGTCTACACAAACTTCTGGAGCTGGATTCCAGAGGTGCAGGCAGAAATACTAGATGTTCCGCTTGACCGCGCTCGCGGATGGCGACTTGACCTCGACGCAATCGAAAAGACTTTTGCATCTGGTGTAAAAGTTCTTCTGCTGTGCAACCCGCAGAACCCGACCGGCACTGTACACACCCGAGCAGAGCTCACCGCGCTCGCGGCTTCGGCTCGCAAGCACGGCGCGGTCGTGATCAGTGATGAGATTCACGCTCCTCTCACATTTGCCGAAAACGATTTTGTTCCGTTTCTGAATTGTGGCGAAGATGCCGAGAAGGTCGGCATCTGCGTCACCTCTTCTAGCAAGTCTTGGAACACCGCCGGCCTCAAGGCGGCAATCGTGGTCACCAAGTCAGACGAGATGTTGCACCTGGTCGCCAAGTTGCCAGAGGCAATGCACTGGCGTGCATCATTGCTCGGTGCTTTTGCGATGGCAGAGTCTTTCGACGGCAGCGCTGACTGGATCGACCAGGCCATGGCGACCCTCGACGAAAATCGTCACCACCTGCTAGCCGAGCTCGCAGCAAAGTTGCCGAACGCGAAGACCCATTTGCCAGAGGCAACATACCTGGCCTGGTTAGACGTGAGCGCGATGAACCTAGGCGACTATCCGGCCGTGAAGATTCTCGACAAGGCCAGGGTTGCCCTGGTGCCCGGCACCGATTTTGGGCCGCAGTATGGGCAGTTTGTGCGCTTCAACTTTGCCACCAGCAAAGAGAACATCACGGCCGCAATCGACCGCATTAGCTGGCTCTAGAGGGCTTTTAGCGCCTGTTCGATGTCGCGAATCAGGTCGCTCGGGTGCTCAAGCCCTACCGACAAGCGAACCGTGCTCTCGGTGATGTTCATTTGCGCCTGAACCTCGGCGGTCAATCGACGGTGAGTGGTCGAACTCGGATGCGTCATGAGCGACTTCGAGTCGCCGAGGTTGTTCGAAATGTCGATTACCTGAAGCGCGTTCATGAACTTGAAGACTTTTGACTTATCGCCCTTGAAGGTAATCGCAATGGTCGAACCTCCGGCACTCATCTGCTTCTTCGCGAGCGAATAGTCGGGGTGTGACTTGAGGTGAGGGCAGCGAACCGCTTTGACCTTTGAGTTACCCTCGAGAAACTTTGCGACCTCGAGTGCACTAGCGCTCATTCGCTCGACACGCATCGACATGGTCTCGAGCGACTTGGTGAGCACCCACGCTTCGAAGGCTCCCATGGTTGGGCCGGTGTGACGGGTGAACTGGCGAAGCACTCCGTGAATGTAATCGGTGGTGCCGCAAACGACTCCGCCGAGAACTCGACCCTGGCCGTCAATATGTTTTGTCGCCGAATACATCACAACGTCTGCACCGAGCTCGAGTGGCTTTTGCAAAACCGGTGAGGCAAGCACGTTATCAACAATCACGGTTGCGCCGACCTTGTGAGCAAGTTCGCTAACCATGCGAATATCAACGATTTCCATCATCGGGTTGCTTGGAGTTTCGATGAATACCACTTTGGTGGGTTGGCTGAGCGCAGCCGCCCAAACTTTTTTGTCGTTGCCTTCGACGAGCTCGATTTGCACGCCCCACTTTGGCAAGATCTCGGTCAGCACGACATAGCAAGAGCTAAACATCGAGGCCGAGGCAACGATGCGATCACCAGCCTGAACCAGGCAGGCCACCGAGGCGAACATCGCAGACATTCCGGTCGAGGTGGCAAGGGCAGCCTCAGAGCCTTCGATAGCGGCGATGCGCCTTTCGAAGGTGGCCACGGTTGGGTTGCCGAAGCGCGAATAGACAAAGTGTTCGGTTTCTTCTTTGAAGGCCGCCTCGGCCTGCTCCGCAGAGTCATAGGTGAAGCCAGAGTTCAAGAAGAGCGCTTCGCCGGTCTCGCCGAAGCCCGTGCGGGCTAGCCCGCCGCGAACCGCGACGGTATCGGGGTGCAGGGCCCAGTTGGCCGGGGCGGCATTGGTGCTGTCTTGATAACCCCAGGGGCGAACGCGCTTAGTCATTGGCCAAGTTTAGTTAGGCACCGCAGAGCAGGTCTAGGCGATTGGTAAGAATCTGCAACGGAGCACGATCGAGAAACTCGTCGACTTGCCGCTGACTCGGCATGGTGAGTTGCACATCGGTGAAGTTTGAATACAGTGCCGAGAGAGAACTCTCGAGTTGAGTGAAACTGTTTGACTTCAGGCCAAGTTGGCTAACTGAGCGCAGATTGTCTTGTGCCCACACCGCAGCGAGCTCTGGGCGATTGAAGTTCAAACTCTTGAAGTCGGCATAGATCGGGCAGTGTTGCGAGTCGGTCGCGGATTTCTTCACAACCGGAGCAACAATGGTTGGCTCTTCTTTTTCATAGACGCAGCGTTTCAGGACGACCATCCAGAGCGCCGAGCTGTCGTCAGCTGGTGCCTCGATTCCGTATATTAGGTATTTTTTGAAATCGTCCACGTTTGCCAACCTAGGATAAATCTCGGCAAGCCAAGGTTCGTCTCGATATGGGTAGCTCTCAGTGATTGCGATGATGCTGGCCCAAACGTCAGTGGCATTTGCGTGCCAGTCGTCGCTAAGTTTCTTTCCTTCGGCGTGATCGTTCCAGGTCTTGAGCAAGAGACCGGTCGCTTTCTGCTCTACACGGGCGAGGGCGAGCACCTGCTCGGGGGTGACGATTTCGCCCTCGATGATTCCGTAGATCTTTCGCATCGAATTGCAGGTGTGCTGTTCAATCTGCCACTTCTCGTGCGCGCTTAGCGTTGCCGAGTTGTATTCAACTGCCGTCTCTGGATTCTTGAACAGCGGAAAGTTGAGTTGAAAGAAGGCTCCGGTCAGAAACACCGAAATTAGTACGAAGGGTGCGATTATCTTGGTCTTCACCCACAGGGGCAGTTTGATTGGTGGTCTCTGTGGCTTTGGCAATGTCTTCTTTTCTCTCGGGCGAAAAGGCCTCTCTGAAGTCTGCCATGACTTTGTTCGGGGTCAGGCGAGCGTGGGCGTGGTTTGATTTAACCCGAGGTGGTGAACGATGGGTGACTGGTTAGCGCGCAGGCCGCCCAATATTCACAAGGGGTCTGTCGACCTAGAGTCTCTCGACGAGCTGTTTCTAGAGCCCTATCTCGAGATGCTTGCTGACCCAGAGGTGGCAAGGCTCACCGGCCCGGCAGCCAAGTTCACCCGCGAAAAAATTATTGATTGGCTAACTACCCGCCCGCTTGCCGAGGGGCGACTCGACTGG
>JAIOXI010000034.1:0-10508 GCA_021741685.1 Rhodoluna sp. | reverse complement strand
TGGTGAGAGTTAGGCCCAGTTGCACGATTATTCGATGGTCGTTGAAGTCAACCTGTTTGGGGCCGATGACCGCAACCGACGGCGAAACTTCGGCCACGGCCAGAAGCTCTTTGAGAGCGCCGGGCAGCGGTGCGCTGTCATCGTGCAGAATCCAGAGCCAATCGCTTTCTGCCGAGGTTTTTTCGACGGCAAACTTGAGCGACTTTGCCAGACTTGAATCGGTTAGAGAAAAGTGTGAACCGATTGCAGAACTGTTTTCTGAACCGGATACGCTGCCGGTTTCGACGTGAATTATTTCACTGACCGGTTGTGCTTGCAGGGCTGAAAGAGTGCGCGATAAAAACTCAGCGGAATCGTGACTTATCACGATTGCAGAAACAAAGGTTTTCATCGTTGCGGCTTTCGCCGAATGTTACGCGCGCTTCTTTAGTTTGCGACGTTCACGTTCTGATAGTCCGCCCCAGATTCCGAAACGGGCGTCATTCTTAAGTGCGAATTCGAGACACTGGGCGCGAACGTCGCAGCTCTCACAAATCTTTTTGGCTTCACGAGTCGAGCCGCCCTTTTCAGGAAAGAAAGCTTCTGGGTCTGTCTGAGCACAGAGCGCATCTGCCTGCCATGCCAGAGGATCATCCTCGCCATCGTTGTATGCGCGTGAGACGCCAAGACTGAACGGGTCTTCGAACCAATTCTTTGGAACGTCTCTGCCGTCATCCATGCGTATTCCTATCCCAGATGATCGCCGATCACCCTTGATTACTTTCTTGTGTGTAATTACACCGATGTTATTCGCTCGTGTCAAGTTCAGTTTTCGGCATGTTAAACCGCAGATTGAGGCTTAGAGAAAGGCCAGAGGGCGGATAACCTAGGCAAATGAGCATTCTCGTCACCGGTGGAGCCGGCTATATCGGCTCGCACGTGGTTCGACTCTTGCAAGAAAAGGGTCACCGAGTCACGGTCATCGACAACCTTTCCTCGGGATTTAGCGGCAGAATCGGCGCTGCCAAGCTGGTTGAGCTCGATCTGGCTGCCGAGGCTGCAACCGCAACCCTGGTTGAGCTGATCAAAAGCGAATCGATCACATCGGTCATTCACCTAGCCGCCCGCAAGCAGGTTGGCGAATCGGTAACCAAGCCCGAATGGTATTTCGAGCAGAACATTGGCGGCATGGCTCACCTGCTCGAGGCAATGCGGCAGACCAAAGTCGACAAATTAGTTTTCTCGAGCAGTGCGGCAACCTACGGAATGCCAGACACAGATTTTGTGAACGAAGATTTCGACTGCAAACCGATTAACCCTTATGGCCAAACAAAATTGATTGGTGAATGGATGACGGCAAACGCGGCAAGAGCCTGGTGTTTGCGAGCGGTCAATCTGCGCTACTTCAACGTTGCCGGCGCGGGTTGGCCAGAGTTGGCAGACACCGCAACCATGAACCTGGTGCCAATAGTTTTTGCCGCTGTCGATGCCGGCAAGTCACCGGTGGTTTTTGGCACCGACTATGACACCGCCGACGGAACCTGCGTGCGCGACTATGTTCACGTTCTAGATCTTGCCGAGGCGCACGTGACCTCGCTCGACTACCTCAATCGAGACACGCGAAACCACAGCACCTTCAACGTCGGAACCGGCAAGGGCGCAAGTGTGTTCGAGGTGCTTGCCGAAATCAAGCGCGTCACAAAAATTGACTTTGAAATTGATCTGCAGCCGAGACGACCGGGTGACCCACCGTATTTGTGCGCAGACGTTTCGCGAATCAAAGAGCACCTCGGCTGGACAGCCAAGCGCGACCTGGCCGAAATCATCGAGAGCGCATGGAGCGCAAGACAGGCTTCGAGCTAGTCTTTGCCGATTGCCACAAAGGCGGTGCCACTGCCCGCAAAGGTGGTCAATCTCGCTTCATTAGAACTGAAGGCAGCCTCGCCTCGCTGAAGCACAAGCCGTTCACCCAAACTGTTGCTCACCGCAACCTCACCCGCCGTGCAGAGAATTACCGCATCTTCGCCGAGCTGCAGGTCGGCCAGAACCCTCTGCCCGCTTGGTTCGACTCGATAGAGAATGAAGTCTTCTGCCGCGGTCTTGAACTCGACTAACCCGGCAGCAACTTCGATTTGTTTGACAAGTTCAATTGGTGCGGTGCCAAAATCGATAACCGACTCAAGCTCGGCAACGTCGATGTGCTTAGCGGTGAGTCCGCCGCGAAGAACATTGTCTGAGGCGGCCATGACCTCGACACCCAGACCCGAAAGATAGGCATGGATGTTGCCGGCCGGCAGATAAATCGCCTGCCCCGGCTGCAGGTGTACGTGATTCATCATTAGAGCGATGAAGACACCCGGGTCGCCCGGATAGATCGCGTTTAACCGCATGCACAATTCAAAGCGCGAGTCGAAGTTTGCAAGGGCCGCGAGCGCGACTGACAAAACACCGAATTGCGAGCGCGAATTCAACAGGTACGAAAAGAGTGTTCGAAGCGACTCGCTCAGCAACTCGTTCCAGTGAGCCGCTGCCGCCTTAAGGTCTTCGGCTGCCGGATAGCTTTGGATGTCTTCGAGCAACTCTCGAATGTATTCGACGCTTCGAAAACCGCAGAGTGCTTCGAACTCTGAGAGTGCCACGATCATCTCGGGTTTGTGACCGGCATCCTTGTAGTTTCTATGCGCTGCGGTTAGCGAGATGCCGGCGCGATTTTCACGCTCAAAACCGGCCACTGCCTGTTCAAGGTTGGGGTGGGCCTGAATCGAAAGGGGCGAATCGGCAGCCAAAATCTTGAGCAAGAAACTCAGTGGCTGGTCGTTTCGCAAATCAAGCAGGGTCTTCGACGGGTCTTCAGAGTCTCGAGCCATCGATGAAGGGTGGGTGCCGAACCAGATCTCGGCCATAGGTTCACCGGTTGGCTCAATAGCCAAGTGGTCGCTGATTAGAGTGCGTGAACCCCAGGCATATGGCTGCGCCCGGTTGGTTATTTTGCGAATCAAATCGTTACGCCCTTTATCTTGTTGCCTTAAGGCTACTGAATAGACTGATTTAGCCCTAGTTCGGGCCGACAGGGAAATCCATGAATGCCATGACGCAGCCAATCCGGGTGATTCTCAACACCCGAGAGCCTGGTTTTCGCGGCAAGACCTACCTCGCCTACGCTGCCGTTTTTACCCTCGCCGCCGGCGATGTTTTTCGCTATTCGGTGGGCTGGTGGGGCTGGGGTGCGCTTCTCGTCATAATGTTCGGTTTCACTCTCTACTACTTCTTCACCGATGAACCCAAGAGAGTTCTGAAACAAATACCCTGGCCACTGACCGGGCTCTTGGCACTAATGCCAATCAGCATCTTCTATTCGAACTACCCGATTTTCAGCTCGATCGCTTCGTTCGCGCAATATGCCACGACACTGGGTGCACTGTTTTTAGCAGGCACTTTCAGTTGGCGACACCTGCTTCGCATTTTCAGCAACGTTGTTCGAGTAATTCTTGTGGCTTCGCTCGCATTCGAGTTTGTTGCGGCCGCCATTGTTCGTGGGCCAATAGCGCCGATTTTCAAGAACTACGAGGGTGACACTCCCCCGGCTTCTGCCTTCTACTGGACGCGCGCACATCTCTTCGACGGCGATCGCATCCAGGGAATAGTTGGCAACTCAAACATTCTGGCCTTCATCGCCATGCTCGGTCTGATTGTTTTTGCAATCGACTATGCGGTATCGGCCACGCCCAAGTGGCTGAGCGCGGCATCGTTCGCACTAGCAGTCTCGATGTTTTGGCTGTCGAAATCGGCCGGCGTTGGTTTCGCGGTTGCGGCCATCTCGGTTGCTGCGACTGTTGCCCTAATCGTCGAGGGAAAAGATCGCGATCTGCGTCACCGCATCTACCGGTGGGTCTGGGCGTCTACCGGCGTGATTGCAATTGTGGTTTTGCTAAACCGCGCCGAGGTGTTTGCCTTCTTCGGCAAGACCCCAGACATGACCGGTCGCAGCTCGATCTGGAAAAAGGTTTTGGTTCTAATCTTCGATCGGCCAATTCAAGGTTGGGGCTGGATCTCGCACTGGATGCCTGGAGTCGAACCGTTTGAGGGGCTTGTCGTAATCGGCAGCGTTCCCTACTACCAAGCGCACAACGCCTTTCTAGACATCTGGCTGCAACTAGGGGCAATCGGGTTGCTGCTGATGCTGGCCCTGGTCTCAATCACGTTCGTGAAGCTTTGGCGCTTGGGCGTGCGCCACACCAACCCGCTCTATCTCTGGCCGATGCTGGTGTTCTTCGGCCTGCTGGCGCAAAACCTGACCGAAAGCAGAATGCTGCTCGAAATCGGCTGGGTGCTTTTGGTGCTGATGGCAGTGAAGGCAAATGACCCCGAAGACCTAGAGCCTCGAGGCAAGACCCCTAAAATAGTTCGTTTGCTCGGTCGAGGTCTTCGGCGAAATCAATCTCAACCGCGTAAAGATCGCTGATGTCGACGGCCTTGAAGCGCAGGCCATCTGAATCAATCGCAAGTTCGATTCCGCGCTCGAAGTAATCCTGGTCGTCTACTTCGATTAGTCGCTTGATTAGGGCGGCTTTGTCTTGACCGGCAACAAAGTTGATTCCCACCGCTTCGCCGAGCCCGCCAACCACCTGTTTAGATAATTCACGGATGAACGCATCGGCATCGAGCGTGTATTTGACTTCTTCGTCGCTTACCTTCGATTGATTCACGACCACGAAAGACTGGTTGGCGTTAATCTGCTCGGTCACTCGCACGAGAACCTGCGGGTCGAAAACCACGTCACCGTTTAACCAGAGAACGCCGCCATCGCCAGAAGCCTGCAGGGCCTTCAAAAGACTCTTAGATGTGTTGGTCTGGTCGAAGAATTCGTTATAGACAAAAGTCGCTTCTGGAAAACGCTCGATGATGGCTTCGAGCTTGAACCCAACCACAATCATCACTCGGTAACTTTCACCGAAGGCGGTCTTCAGGTTGTCAATCTGCTGCTTCATGATCGAACGACCATCGCGAAGCTCGGTTAGCGGTTTCGGAAGCGGTCTCGCGAGTCGAGTTCCCATTCCGGCGGCAAGAATTACGACCTGGATAGACATGCGACAAGTCTATGGAATCAAAAGTTTCTGTCCGATTTTTATGTTGTCACTGGTCAATTTGTTCGCGGTCTTGATGGCACTAACCGTTCGCTTGAATCTGGCAGCGATGCCAGAGAGCGTGTCACCGCTGACCACTGTGTAATAGAACGCCGTACTGGTCGGGGTTGGAGTGGGTGTTGGTTTCGGCGTAACCGTGGGCTTTGGGGTCGCAGTCGGCGTCTTGGTCGCAGTCGGGGTTGGAGTGGGTGTCGGCGTTGGTGTGGGTGTCGGCGTTGGTGTCGCAGTCGAGGTTGGGGTTGGAGTGGGTGTTGGCTCGATCAAAACAGCCGGCGCGGGAGTACCGACGGCAAACTTGCTAGCAAAGTAGGCGTCTACTGCCACTGCAGGCAGTAGACCGGCGCGAAGAGTTTCATACTTGGCAGCGCTAGCTATCTGACGGCGCTTCTGATTTTGAACCAGCCAGAACACCTTGTCTGGGGTTCTGATGAACCTGCCGATTTCGACCGGCGAAACAACCAGTTTCGAACAAGCGATGTCGCCGAGTTTGAGAGCAGCACCGGGATAGTGTGCCGCGGCGGCGTCTTCAATCTTGAAGTATTTGCCGCCGACGGCGACATAGGTTTGCACATCGCAGACGACCTTAACCCCAGAGAGTTTCGCGTTCTGTCGATAACCGGCCAACTGCTCGCTCGTGGCACTTCTAGCCTTTGCCAAACCAAACTGAATCGACTGATTTGTGCTCTCGACTCTGGCCATCGTGTTTGCGCCGGTGATCCAATAGGTGTTACCGCTCTTGGTTGACTTCACAACCGCGCTCGGCGCAATCACGGGTGGGCCGAGCTTGATCATCGCGAGTGCCGAGGCGCTAACGTCAACAACGGCGATGCTGATCATGTCGAAACCGAGCAAGGTTCTGTCGGCGGCAGACAGAGTGGTTCTGCGTTGCTTGGCGTTGACATAGTAAATTGCCTTATCGCCAGCACCGCGAATAAATGCCGGCGCGGTGATTGAAGTTGCGTCAGATGGAATCGCATCCAAGAATGCATCTGAGACAAGCGGTGCATCTGCAACTATCTCGGTGCCGTTGATGATTGGGCGCTTACCGTCTGGCGTTAGCAAATAGTGCAAACCGGATGGGCCGCGCACAATTGACTTGACGGTAACGCCGCTGTTGACCTTGCTCAAACCGTCGCTGGTCATGGTGCCCGTCGATGCCGCAAACCACTTTGCAAAGTTGACATCGGCAGATGTCTTGGGGTCTAGCTCAAAATATGTTCCACCAACAAACACACCCTTGTTGCCCGTTGTCGCATTTGTGAACAGAGACTTGTTCGAGATGATCGGATTTCCCCATGGCAAATAGTTAAAGGCGGTCACCTTGGTTGGCGACATCGCTGGGAGGCTAATCGCGGCTTCGGTTACCGAGTAGGCATCGAGAATCTGACGCTTGCTTGCACCGCTAATCAGAAACTGTTCGGTACCTTCGCCAGCGACCAGTTCGGTTAGTGCACCACCGTTGGCAAGGGCGGCAAGTTGCGAAGCGGTGAGTTGAACCGCGGTGGCGCAGTCGAGACCGAAAGTGGCAGCCTGGTTGCAAGTGGTGATGGTGAACTTCTTGCCATCTTCGAAGAACCAGTACTGGCCGGTAGCCGACTTAATCAGGCGATTCAGGCTAGTCACGGTTGTGAAGGAATCGAGGTAAGCCTGCGAAATCACGCCTAGCGGGCCGAGCGGTTTGAGTGCGGCGAGAATCGCAGGGTCACTGATTAGGTACTTGCTGTTGTCGACAATCAAATACGGGTCAGAGCTTTCGCTCTTGAGCAAGAAGCCACCGCCGATTGGACTGCCGAACCAGTCGCTGTAGAAGCGCCAGAAGTTTCTGTTGCCGTAAGCGCTGCAAGCGTCACCGCTGCCGTAAAGGTTCTTGAGCGCAGCGGCGTTTGGCGTGTAGGGCGTGTAGTAGTAGAGCGCTGTGGTTGCAATGCTCTTGATGAGCACCGGCTGCGTTCCGCAGCTCTCGGTTGGGTTGTAACGAATGTTTGCGGTGCTGCCGACCTTTAGGTAGGTGAAAGAACCTCGAGGGTCGCCGTACCACTGCAACTGACCGGCACCTTTGTAGAGCTGATTGAAGAGACCGGTCCAAACCTTGCCGCAAATTCCCGGATCGCTGTCTGGACAGCCGTACCCCATCGCTGCTCGATACATATACGCGGTCGGATTAGTTGCCTGAATCAAGCCCTGTTCTTTTTGCAGAGTGACAAGCAAAACTTTTGGGTTGATGCCGCAGGCGCGAGCAATGTTGTAAATGATTTCTGAAGCGCGAATATTTGCCTTGGCTGGCATTGGTGCACACTTGCCGTCTTCACCCGCTTTTTCAAGCTGGTCTGAAACATAATCGCGCAGACAGGTTGGCCCGCCATCGTTGGCCTTGCAAACCGGAACCTTGCTTTCGAGAAAACGTTGAATGTCTGCGACTGTCATTGTGCCGAAGTCATAGAACACGCTGTCGCTAATAATCAGACCCGGATCAAATCGAGAGGCGTCTGCGGCCTCGGCACCGCTGGTAGTTTGAATCGCCGAAATGCCGGTCAGCACTAGCACCAGTGAGAGTGCGAGCGCTAAAAAGCGATTAGGGCGTAGCTTCATGGTTTCTCGAGATACCGCTTAGGGAATCAAAACCGAACGGCCCGCAGAAACTCCGAAGTGCGCAGCCGATTCATAAGTAACCGTCACCAGAGCGGTTCCCTTTGGCAATCCGCTCAGCGAAATTTCCATTGGAAAACACTGTGTGGTGGTCACGTTTGACTCGGCTTTCACCGACATGGTCTTCGATTGGCTGCCCGCCTGAATGGTTAGCGTGCAGGTGCCGCCATCCTCGTTGAAGTTGGTGACCTGGGCGACAACGCTCACAAATCCAGCGGTGGCATCCACGTTCGCCTGATCAATCACGACGGTGGCTTCGCCCTTGGCAGAGCTGCTCGGGCTTTGTGATGGCGTGGCCGAAGCAGACTCGCTTGGCGTGGCCGACTGACTGGTAGATGGGTTCTGATCGGTTCCCCAGTTCGGGTAAATGAGACTGCAACCGCTCAGCAACAGCGCGAGGCCAGAAACGGCCACGAGTGCGATGATTTTCTTCATTTTTGGCCTCCGATAGGTTCTTTAAGCCTAACTTTGGGGCCTCGAAACAGGCGAGATTTGAACCTGTGAGGTTTCTGCGACTACCCGGCCAGAAGTTTCAGTACCTGGTCGCGAGAACCATTGACCGCGGCCCAAACCACGGCACGATGTTTGCCCGTCGCGGCCGACCAGAGCGATTCATCGACACCCTTTAGCAACCTGCTCGCACGGGTTTTGAACTCGTTGAAGAACTCTTCGTCGGTCTCAGCAAGGGCAGCGGTATAGAGCTGAAGGTCCATAGAGATCACACGGATGAGGTGACTGTCGACGACGTGTCTTTCAATGAGACCCTTGTCGCAGGCGCGCAAAAGAATCTTGTTGATTTGCTCGATTGACAGCAGCCGATCTTGCAAAGACTTTAGTTCTTTGGTCCGCTTCGAGATTGACTCGCCCTCGGCACGCACCCGCCAAAAGTATCCGGCCTTCTTTAGCACGTCAAATTTTTCGGCAGCTAGATAGGCGGTGCAGACCAGGGTCATGTCTTCAAACCAAACACCAACCGGAAACTCAAACTTGTGCTCGCGCCAAAAATCGAAACTATAGAGTTTGTTCCAGCTGGTTGCGTCACCGAGAAATTCGGGGTGTTTGTTCAAGTCGGTCTGTGCGATGTCTTTGGCAAAAAACTTGCCGGTCGATGTTCGATCGAAGTAGCGAACGCCATAGAAACAAACCGCCTTTGCGACCACCAGTTTGCTGCCGGTGGATTGGGCCTGATCGACAAAGCGTTTCATTGCACCAAGCGGAAGCAAATCGTCGCTGTCGAGAAACATCAGATAGTCGGTGTCGGTTGCCGCGGCCACCCCAGCATTGCGAGCAGCACCTAATCCTTGATTGTGCTGGGTGACGATTTTTAGGTTGCCGGTGGTGGCTGCGAAACGTTGCAGAATTTCTGCCGAACGATCCGTAGCACCATCGTTGACTGCGATGATTTCAAAGTTTTGATAGTTCTGCGCTCTCGCGCTGCGAAGGGCATCGGCCAGATATTGCTCGACGTTGTAAACCGGAATCACTAGCGTCACCTTTGGAACGGTTGGGTTCTCGCCGCGAGCCTTGAACGACAACCACCAGATCAGCCGCATGACAAGGTAATAGGTCTTGGGCAGCAGGCCCGAGCCGAGGGCCCGGCGAATCATGTCTTTCATTTAGCGCCCCATACGATGTCGACAACTCGTTCGGCAGAGTGGCCATCTTCGAGGCTGTTGAACTTCTTCTGCCAGGCCCGGTAGCGCTTCTCATAGAGCTTGCTCACCTGGCCGATTCGACCGAGGGTCTGCAGAACCTCTTGTTCGCTGTTCAGAATTGGGCCTGGAGCCGTGTCTTCGAAGTCAAAGTAGAACCCGCGTTCGGCACGATAGCGCTCGAGATCCGGAGCCAAAAAGAGAATCGGCTTGCCGGTGACCGTGTAGTCAAACATCACAGAAGAGAAGTCGGTGATCATGACGTCGGCAGCAATGTAAAGCTCGGTGACATCCGGATACATCGTGACATCGATTGCCCTGCCTGCCACTTCGTTCTTGTGAACGGCATGGGTGTTCGTGTGACCGCGATAGATCATGGTGAAACCGGCTGGCAATTCGATGTTCTCATTCATGTAGTTCACCGACTGCCAGTTGCCGGTGGCGCTGCGATTGTAGTCTCGCCAGGTTGGCGCATACATCACGACGGTTTCGGTCGGGTCGCTGATTCCAATTTTTTCACGGATGCGCTGCCGCTGCGCCGAAATAGTTTTGCTGAGTCGATCGTTGCGCGGGTATCCGGTTTCAATTACTCTGCCGCGATAGTTGAAAGCACCCGGAAAAATCTCGGTGCAAAACGCAGATGGCGAAACTAGGTAATCCCAATAGCTTGCTTCGCGATCCATGGTGTCGAGATAGCTCTTGGTGAGATGGTTATTGTCGATGTCTCGACCGAGTCGTTTCAACGGCGTTCCGTGCCAGGTTTGCACGTATACCTGCCCCTGAACCTTGCGAAAGTACCACGGAAAATTCGTGTTGTTCACCAGGTACTTCGAGGTTGCTATTGCTCTAAGCCAATCGCGCGAACCGTGACGCACCGCGCGCGAACCTTCGGGTGCCTCGGTGTTTGCCGAGGTGGTCCAGATGAATTCGAGATCTGGGCGACGAGTCTTGAGTTCAAGAAAAATGTCTAGCGAGCTGTCACCGATGACCTTGCCCTGAAAAGATTCGAAGAGCACTGCCTCGCGAAGTTGTGCGGTTGCTTCGGGACGATACTGAAGCTTTCGCAGCCAGTCGTTGCGTCGACGAC
>JAIOXI010000003.1:0-49553 GCA_021741685.1 Rhodoluna sp. | reverse complement strand
TGGTGCCGGAGCAGCTCCAGGTGGAGCTCCAGGTTTTGCTCGTCCGGGCAGTGGCCCTGGCGGCGGTCGCGGTCGCGGCGTTGGCGGTGGCACCGCGGGTGCCTTCGGTAAGGGCGGCAAGGGCAACAAGGCCCGCAAGTCAAAGCGTGCGAAGCGCGAAGAGTATGAACAGAGACAGGCACCGAGCCTGGGTGGAGCAGTAGTTCCACGCGGAGACGGAACCACAGTTCTTCGACTTCGTCGCGGATCAAGCATCCAAGACTTCGCAGACAAGATTGATGCAAGCGCCGGTCAGTTAATCACCGTGCTCTTTCACCTAGGTCAGATGACCACGGCAACAGCATCGCTCGACGAAGAGACTTTTCAGATTCTCGGCGTAGAGCTCGGCTACAAGGTCGAAGTTGTTTCACCTGAAGACGAAGAGAAAGAGCTATTCGATAGCTTCGGTCTAGACATCTCGACAGATTACGAAGACGATGAAGACGACCTAGTGATTCGTCCGCCTGTTGTCACCGTAATGGGACACGTTGATCACGGTAAGACTCGCTTGCTCGACTCGATTCGAAACGCAAACGTGCAGGCCGGTGAAGCTGGTGGAATCACTCAGCACATCGGTGCTTATCAGGTTCACGCTGTTCACGAGGGCATCGATCGAGCAATCACGTTTATCGATACTCCAGGTCACGAGGCGTTCACCGCTATGCGTGCCCGTGGTGCGCAGGTTACCGACATCGCAATTCTTGTTGTCGCTGCAGACGACGGCGTTATGCCTCAGACGGTTGAAGCGTTGAACCACGCGCAGTCTGCCGGTGTGCCAATTGTTGTCGCTGTAAACAAGGTCGATAAAGAGGGTGCAAACCCAGCCAAGATTCGTCAGCAGCTAACCGAGTTCAACCTGGTTGCCGAAGAATACGGTGGCGACGTTATGTTCGTCGACGTATCGGCTCTAACCGGCAACGGAATCCCGGCACTGCTTGACGCGGTACTTCTTACCGCCGACGCTGCGCTAGATCTTCGCGCGAATCCGAACCGTGATGCTCGCGGTGTTGCCATCGAAGCGAACCTAGACAAGGGTCGCGGTTCGGTCGCAACCGTGCTGATTCAGTCTGGAACCCTAGAGGTCGGCGACTCGATCGTGGCAGGTGCGGCCCACGGCCGTGTGCGTGCCATGTTCGACGAAAACGGAGACGCGGTAACCTCTGCTGGCCCGAGCCGTCCGGTTCAGGTTCTCGGTTTGCAGTCTGTGCCTCGTGCCGGTGACACGTTTGTGGTTGCCGAAGACGAGCGTCAGGCCCGCCAGATCGCTGAAAAGCGTGAGGCTGCCGATCGAAACGCTCTCTTGGCCAAGACCCGCAAGCGTGTCAGCCTCGAAGACTTCACCAAGGCACTCGAAGACGGCAAGGTTGAGTCTCTCAACTTGGTCATCAAGGGTGACGTCTCTGGTGCTGTCGAAGCTCTTGAAGACTCGTTGCTCAAGATTGAGATAGACGATAGCGTGCAGTTGCGCATCATCCACCGTGGTGTTGGTGCAATTACCGAGTCAGACGTCAACCTGGCAACTGTCGACAACGCAATCATCATCGGTTTCAACGTCAAGCCAGACAACAAGGCTCGCGAGCGTGCAGACCGCGAAGGCGTCGACATTCGTCAGTACTCGGTTATCTACGCAGCGCTCGACGACATCGAGAAGGCACTCAAGGGAATGCTCAAGCCCGAGTATGAAGAAGTACAGACCGGTACCGCAGAGGTTCGCGAACTGTTCAAGTCGTCGAAGGTTGGAACCATCGCTGGTTCAATCGTTCGCACTGGTTCAATCAAGCGAAACTCGATGGCGCGCGTACTTCGCGATGGCAAGGTAATTGCCGACAAGCAGAAGATCGACTCTCTAAAGCGTTTCAAGGATGACGCCAGCGAAGTCAAGATTGACTTCGAATGTGGTATCGGCCTCAGCGACTTCAATGATCTTCAACTCGAAGACATCATTGAGACCTACGAGATGCGCGAGAAGCCGAGAGTCTAGTCATGGTAGATCACGCACGAGCGAGAAAGCTCGCAGAACGAATCAAAGTATTGGTGGCCGAAGCTCTAGAGCGTGCGGTCAAAGACCCAGACCTGGGCTTCGTCACCATTACCGATGTGAAAGTAACCCCTGATCTGCAGCACGCAAAGATTTTCTTTACCGTCTTTGGCTCAGAGGCCGAGAAGCAGCAAACCACCGAAATCATCGACAACAACAAGGGTTTGATTCGTCGAGAGGTAGGGCGCGGACTTTCAATTCGACTAACCCCGACCATCGAGTTCATTTCAGATGAAATTCCGGTCATCGCTGCCCACCTCAACGACTTGCTGACCGAGGCTAAGAACCGAGACGCAGAGGTTCAGGCACTCGCCAAGAGCGCAGAGTTTGCGGGCGAGGCAAACCCTTATAAAGAGCCAAAGACTCCGGACGAAGACCGCTAAACATGGCCTCTGGCTTGGTGCTTATCGACAAACCCAAGGGTTGGACCAGCCACGATGTGGTTGCAAAAATGCGCGGAATCGCTGGCACTCGCAGAGTCGGCCACGCCGGAACCCTAGATCCGATGGCAACCGGGCTGTTGTTGCTCGGCATCAACGCCGGCACTAAACTTCTCACCTTTTTGGTTGGGGCGACGAAAACATATGAGGCAACAATTCGTCTTGGCGCCAGCACAATCACAGATGATGCCGAAGGCGAAGTTACCTCAACTGCCGATGGCAGCGCGGTCGATGCCCTGACCCTTGAGAAAATCGAGTCAGCGCTAAAAGCTTTGCGCGGTGAAATTATGCAGGTGCCATCATCGGTTAGCGCAATCAAAGTTGACGGCGAACGGGCATACGCAAAAGTGCGCGGTGGCGACGAGGTAAAACTCGCAGCTCGACCAATCACGGTTTCGCGCTTCGAAATAACCTCGGCTCTGCAAAGAGTTTCAGTCGGTGATTCCACATTCATAGATTTTGAAGCTGTGATTGAATGCTCGAGCGGAACCTACATTCGTGCATTAGCACGTGACCTTGGCAGCGCGTTGCAAGTCGGCGGCCACCTGACCGCACTAAGACGCACTCGAATCGGAACTTACAAAATCGAAAATGCTCAGCAACTCGATGGGCTGTCTAGCAATTCGCTTTCGATAACCTCGATGTTTGATGCCGTCAAAGAGAGTTTTGAACTGCGCGAACTGAGCGAGCAAGAGGTAGTTGATCTGCGTCACGGAAAGCGAGTATCTGCAAACGATTGCGTGGGCAAAGAAATTGCCGGAGTAAACGGCCAGCGGTTAATAGCGATGCTAGAAAAAGCTGATTCACAATTGAAGTCCAGCGTGGTCTTTGTTGAGGACTCTCATGATTGAGTGGTTCGTCGCACTTCAAATCGGCCTGGCTCTTGCTATTGCGTCGACACTTTTGGTTTTTGGTTTGGCCAAGCGCAAGCCGAGCCTAGTTTCGCTATCGCTTCTTGCTGTGGTTGAAGTTGGTTTAGTCGCGCAAGCTGTTATCAGCATCGTGCTTGTCGCTGGGGGAGCTCGCGCCAAGACCGACACCATCGAGTTTTTTGCCTACCTGTTCGTGGCGCTGCTCATTCCGGTCGGCGCAGCTTTTTGGGCTCTGATCGAGCGAAACCGCTGGTCGACCATGGTTCTGGCGGTTGCCGCGGCCACAGTGGCGGTGATGCTGACCAGAATGCAGCAGATTTGGCTGGGCTTCTAGACGAATTAACCTTGCGTTAACTTTCTGACCAGTTGCTCTTCACGTGAAAACCCCAAGATTTAGGCATGCCCGAGAATTCAGCACCCAGCGTCGAGCGGCGCTCACTGCGGGCCAAGCCGTTCTCGAAGGCCGACCGCAGGTTCTATAAGACCGCGACCGTGGCGGCAAACTCCTCGATTGTTCTTGTTTCGCTCATCTTTGTCTTCTTGATGTTTCGATCTTGGCCAGCTTTTGAATCTCAAGGCATTGCATACATCTTTGGTTCAACCTGGGACAACAGCCCTGACAACTTCGTATTGCAAATCGGCCCGATGCTTTGGGGCTCTGTGCTCGTTTCTGCCGTTGGTGTTGTTCTTGCCGTGCCAATGGCAATCTCAATCGCATACTTCATTGTCTTTATGGCAAACAAACGCTTCGGCAAAATTGCCACGGTAATGATCGACTTGCTCGCAGCCCTTCCATCGGTGGTGCTCGGACTCTGGGGTCTTTTGGTTTTCTCTCCGGTGGCAGCGGGTTGGGCAGAGATGCTAAACGAATACCTCGGCTTCATTCCGATTTTTCAGAACAGCTCTGGCAACTTCTTGCGATCACCATTCATCGCATCCTGGGTAGTAGCCGTCATGATCGTTCCAATTATTGCTTCGGTGACACGCGAAATTTTCAGTCAACTAGACCGAGAGCTAATCAACGCTTCACTTGCTCTTGGTGCCGGTCGCTGGTCAACCTTTAGACGCGTGATCATGCCCACCTCAAGCGGAGGTGTCGTCGGAGGAATTCTGCTTGGCCTCGGACGAGCTCTCGGTGAGACAGTTGCAATTTTCTTTGTGCTCAACCTGGTGTTCGACATTAACTGGGTCAACGTGCTCGAAGACAAGGGCGGCTCTGTGGCGTCGATGATTCTTGCGAAGTTCGGTGAGGCCGGACAAGAAGAGGTAGCCGGTCTAATGGCAGCCGGCGTGGTCTTGTTCGTGGTCACACTGTTCGTAAACATGGTCGCCTCATACATAGTCTCGAAGGCTCAGCCATGGAGAAAGTAAACCCAGTGGCTATCGATCAGACGCCCGTGGAGCGGCCGAAGAACGCCGAACCCTGGAGGCAGGTTTCGCTCTCGGGAGTGGCTACCATCGTCGTTGCCTCGACCCTACCGATTGCAATTGGACTTTTCGCCATGCTCTTGGGGCTCAAGTTCGAACTCGCTCTGCTATTGGTGTTCTTGCCTACCCAGCTCGTTCTCGGCGTCATCGCTGGTCGCAAGTTTTCAGGCCGACGCGGTCAGGCCGATGCGATTCTGCAGGTATTCGTGGTCTTCTTCGCCATGACGGTAGTGGTGCTGCTAATTTCTGTGGTCTGGTCTGTAATTGAGCGTGGTTCGGCCGCGATCAGCTGGCAGTTCATCACGCAGAACAACGTTTATATCTCTGGCTCAACGTCTCTCGAGTACGGCGGGCTCGGCCACGCAATCATCGGAACCCTCTTGATTGTCGCGCTCAGCACCATCGTGACCGTGCCCCTCGGCATCGCCACTGCGATTTATCTAACCGAAACTCGCGGTCGCACCCGATCCACTATTCGCACGCTCATCCAAGCGCTCAGCGGTTTGCCATCGGTTGTGGCCGGCCTTTTTATCTACGCAATGTTCATCGCCTCTGGGCTCACCCAGTATGTCGGTTGGGCCGGTTCGCTGGCGCTGATTCCACTAATGCTTCCTACTGTCACTCGAGTGGCCGAAGAGTCTCTGCTTTTGGTTCCTCAGGAGCTTCGTAACGGAGCGCTCGCACTCGGTTCCTCGGCATGGCGCGCGTTCTACCTCGTCACCATGCCGGCTGCCAAGTCTGGTTTGATCACTGCAATCTTGTTGGGCATCGCTCGAATCATCGGCGAAACTGCACCGCTTCTGATTACAACTTTTGCTGCGAACAACACCAACTACAACCCGTTTAACGGTTCTATTTCAACGTTGCCAACATATCTCTACACCTTCATCGCAAGCAACTTCGATACCGCTGTGCAGCGCGCCTGGGGAGCCGCACTTGTGATTTTGATTTTGGTTGCAATTCTCTTTATCGCCGCTCGTTTGTTGACACGTCAAAAGACCGCAAAGAAAGCTGGAAAATAAATGACTGAGCTAATCGCACAGGATGTAAACGTCTGGTTTGGGCAGCGCCATGTCCTCAAAGATGTCAACCTGGTTTTTCCTGAGCGCGAAGTGACAGCACTGATTGGCCCATCGGGTTGCGGCAAGTCGACCTTCATTCGCACCCTGAACCGCATGCACGAACTGATCGATTCGGCTGGGCTCGCTGGAAAAGTGTTTCTAGACGGAACCGACATTTACGACGCTGGTGTTGACCCGGTTGACGTTCGACTTCGCGTCGGCATGGTCTTTCAAAAGCCAAACCCGTTTCCGACAATGTCGATCAAAGAGAACGTGCTTTCTGGCCTCAAGTTGGCAAACCGCAAGAACGACGACCCTAATGGGCTGGTCGAGACCTCTCTTCGTCGAGCTTCAATCTGGAACGAAGTAAAAGACCGTCTAAACGACCCAGCGTTGTCTCTTTCGGGTGGCCAGCAGCAGCGTCTTTGCATAGCTAGGTCGTTGGCGATGGACCCAGACGTACTGCTCATGGATGAGCCATGCTCGGCTCTAGACCCTGGTTCGACCCGCCGCATCGAAGAGACAATTCTTGAGCTCAAGGATGAGATGACAATTGTCATTGTTACCCACAACATGCAGCAGGCGCAGCGCGTGGCAAGTCGCACGGCCTTCTTTTTGGCCGAAGACGGGAACCCGGGTCAGGTGGTCGAGTTTGGCGACACCGAGCAGGTATTCAACCAACCAATTGACCTTCGCACTAACGACTATGTCAACGGGCACTTCGGTTAACACCAGTTGTTAACCTTTGTTTCACGTCAATTCAAGAAAACACTTGGAATCTGTTAACCAGGTTGCCGTTCACTAAAGCCATAAGTAGTCCGATTAACAAACAAGGAGAACAAATGCGTCGCTCAGTAAGCGCAATAGCTACCGTTTCAGCCCTAGTGGCTTCAGTAGCGCTAGTAGCACCGGCATCAAACGCCGCAGAAACCATCACTTCTGGTGGATCATCTTATGCAAACAGCATCATCAGCACCTGTGCTGCTGCTTACAAGACCGACAACATCACTTACGCTTCAGTTGGTTCAGGCACCGGCCGCACCAACTTCAGAACTGGCACATACGACTTCGGCGCGACAGATGCCCCGTACGCGGCAACTGACGTCAAGCCAGCAAACTTCACTTACGTTCCGCTAGTTGGTGGCCCTATCGCCGTCGTCTTCAACGTAGAAGGAGTGAAGTCACTAAACCTAACTCCTAAGGTTCTAGGTGGAATCATGAACGGTCGTTACAAGACTTGGAACGATGACGAGATTCAGAAGCTAAACCCAAAGGCAGTTTTGCCTAGCGACTCAATCAACGTTGTTTACCGCTCAGGATCTTCGGGCACCACTCAGGCTTTTGCTAACTACCTTCGTGGCAACGGTGCATCAGGTTGGAAAGACAACGGAACCTGGACCACCGCCTCGGGTCAGAGCACACCTGTTGGCAGCAGCGCAGGTAACGCACAGCTTCTAGTTGAGGGTGTTCAAAAAACCAAAAACTCGATCGGATACGCGGACCTCTCAGACGTAGCCTCGAAGGGCTTGCCTTATGCAGCATTGCGTAACCCACTGGGTGCATTCGTGCTTCCATCTGTAAAGACCGCGGCTGCTTTCTTGGCAACTCACAAGGTTCTTGCTAACGGAATTCTAGACATCGAGTACAACAAGCCAGTAAAGGGCGGCTACAACGCGTCGCTAGTTACCTATGCTCTTGCTTCAACCGCGTCAGCAAACCCTGCGAAGGGTGCTGCCGTAAAGAAGTTCCTAACTTACGTAATCAACAGCTGTGCGCCATCAAAGGCTCCGGGTCTGAACTATTCACCGCTCGCAGCAGCGTTGAAGGCAAAGGCTCTACAGCTAGTAGCAACCGTAAAGTAATAGTCTGAAGCAAAGCTCTTGGGGTGCCGGCTTGCCGGCGCCCCAAGGGTTTTTCACCGAAAGGAAGCGCAGTTGAAGCGATCGCTTGCAGCATTGAGCATGATTTTGATTGGCAGCGTTGCGCTAACCTCTTGTGATCCACCGATGCCTCCCGAGGTTCTAGCTACCTTGGCAGAACAGACCTACACCTGCGAAGCCGGCGACTCAGAGCTCTATGCGCTGCCAACGGTCGCCTCTGTTGCTGCCGACTGGCAGTTCTCGGTTGAATTGAATTGCCCCGGCATGACCATAACTCCGGTCGATTTGGCAACAGACGCTACTGCGTTACAAATCAACCGAGCTGGCGTTGCCGCCACCGGCACTACTTTCAGCGAAGTTCCATTCGCCCTAGATGCTGTCGTGTTGGCAGTGAACCTGCCTGACATTACAAACGTGGTGCTTTCGGCCGAAGCAATCGAGAAAATTTGGGCTGGCCAAATCACGAACTGGAACGATCCAACACTTGTTTCTCTGAACAGCTCTTTTGAACTGCCAGATCTCGCAATTTCATTTGGCACCGATGCCGAAGTCGGCGACATAACTTCTTTCACCGACTGGATGAAGCGACTGGCAGGAAAAGACTTCAATCTGTCTGGCGGCACTGCGAATCTCGAAGAGTTTGTTGAGGGCAGTCTCGTCTTGACTAAGTACTCGACAGCGACCGACCTCACAGCAACCATGGTTGCGATCGTTACTGATCCGAAGCAAGATGCAGTTGCGGCTGATGCCGAACACGTTATCTCGGCGGGGACCATGTTCAAGGGCAAGGCAGTCGGTGGCGTTGTCGAGCTAACTTTCGATTCAAAGGCAAAGCCGATTGCTCCCGAGGGTATCAATCAAGCTCCTGCACCATATGAAGCGGTCACTTTGATCACACTAAGTCTCGTGGGTGAAGACAACTTGACGACCAGGGCTGCGGCAAAGTATTTGCTGCGACAGGACAGCCAAGGTTCGCTCGGCTTGTCTTCGGTTATTGCTTTGCCTGAGAAGCTGAGGGCACTTGCTCTCGCTACGGTGTCGGTTGGCTTACCCCTGCCAACAATCGCTCCGGAATAAGGTCGGTAACACTCGCTTAGGCTTAAGCGGTGAAATCAACTTCTAACCGCGGAATCGGTGCTTTGCTGATTGCCGTTTATGCGGTTTTCGCGATTTCAGCAACTGCAAGGGCTAGTTTTCAACTTCTGACCAAGTTCGAAGACGCTCCTTTGGCCTATTCGCTATCAGCGCTGAGCGCAGTCGTCTACGTGGTCGCAACTTTTGCGCTTTCGCGTCGTGGAGCCAGAGCAAGCCAAATCGCAAAGGGGGCAGTCACCTTTGAGCTGGTTGGCGTTTTAGTGGTCGGCACTCTCAGCATCGTGCTTCCGACTGCCTTTGCGCACCCATCGGTGTGGTCATGGTTTGGTTTGAATTACGCCTGCCTGCCCTTGGTTTTGCCGATCTTCGGATTGCTGTGGTTAAACCGACGAGCTTCAACAAAATAGAATTCAAGTCATGTTGCATTTCAAATCGATTGATGAAGTTTCAAAGGCACCCGCCGGCAGTGCCGTCACAATCGGCAAATTCGATGCTTTGCACCTTGGCCACCAAAACCTTCTGAACGAACTAAAAGAAGCCGCTTCAAGTCGAGGGCTCTCTTCTGTGGTCGTTACATTCGATCGTCACCCGCTGAATTTTTTGAAGCCAGGCAAAGCACCTCAACCGATTATTGGTGCTTCGCAAAAACTCGCTCACCTGACCGATTCGCAGATTGATGTTTTGCTAACTCTCGAGTTTGACGATGCCCTGGCTAACCTTTCGGCCGAAGATTTTGTTCGCAACGTTTTGGTCGAGGCACTTAATGCCAAGTTTGTGATTGTCGGCCACGGATTTCGATTCGGCGCAAACGGCGAGGGTGACTGCGCCCTGTTAGCCGAGCTTGGCGAAAAGTTTGGTTTCGAATTCAAAGCTCTCGATCAACTCAAACTCGACGGTGAAGTGGTTTCGACAACCCGGGTTCGAGAATTTCTTGACAGGGGAGACGTAGTTGGGGCCTCAAAGCTGTTGGGTCGCGCGCATGTCACCACCGGCAATGTCGAGCACGGTTTGAAGATCGGTCGCACAATCGGTTTTCCAACGGCCAACATCGCCCGCGATTGCGAGGGTTACCTTCCGGTGGATGGCGTATATGCGGGATGGATGCACGTTGACGGGCAAAAGCTGCCGACCGCAATCTCAATCGGAATCAACGAAACCTTTCAGGCCGTGCCGAGGCTAGCTGAGGCTTTCGTGCTAGACCGCAAAGACCTAGACCTCTATGACAAGGTGGTCGACCTCGAATATGTCGGTTTTGTTCGGCCGGCAGCAAAATTCAACGGGGTTGAAGACCTGGTCGCCTCAATCAATAGAGACATAGCCAAAATTAGGGTGCTACTTGGCATTGGGGATGGCAACTAGCCGATTCTTGGTTTAGGATAGTGAGGTTGCCGTGTATCGGCCGCGGATCAAGAGAGCCAAAACATCCTGTTTTCGGCGCCGCGCAGCAAGAACTGAAGGAGCAAAACTATGGCATTAGATGCAGCCGTAAAGACCGCGATTATCACTGAGTACGCAACTCACCCGGGCGACACTGGTTCTCCTGAGGTTCAGATTGCCGTTCTCAGCAAGCGAATCAAAGACCTAACCGAGCACCTAAAAGAGCACAAGCACGACCACCACAGTCGTCGCGGCTTGTTGATCTTGGTTGGTCAGCGCCGTCGCCTCCTTGGCTACCTTCAGAAGATAGACATCGAGCGCTACCGTGGCCTAATCGAAAGACTGGGACTGCGCCGCTAATCGCGTAAATCTTTCAAAAATCGCCCAGGGCATGCTCTGGGCGATTTTGCCATCTGGATACCCTAGGCAAATGTCGGGGTCGCTGCTACCCTAGAACCAGAGCGCTACGGCATGTTTTTCTGATCTCCGGTTGAAGCTCTTGAGAAAAAATTGGCTAGAACCAAAACTCAAGGATTTTTACTGCAGATCAGTTACCGAAAATCTTCGGGGCATCCCTCAAAGTGTGGGCAAGTTATCTTGCCATGGCGCTCACGCACGCAACAAGTCATCCGTGATTTGTGGCGCGCACGAGGATAAAGAGGAGGACCCGAGTGGGTCACGAAATAGAAACAATGAGCGGTACCAAGTATGAGACCGCAGTTATCGACAACGGCAAGTATGGAAAGCGAACAATTCGCTTCGAAACCGGCCGTCTAGCACAGCAGGCACAGGGTGCCGCGACTGTTTACATCGACGAAGAGACCATGTTGTTCTCGGCTACCACTGCAAGCAAGCAGCCAAAAGACCAGTTTGACTTCTTTCCACTAACCATCGACGTTGAAGAGCGCATGTATGCAGCCGGAAGAATTCCGGGAAGCTTCTTTCGTCGCGAGGGTCGCCCATCGACCGAGGCGATTCTTACCTGCCGTCTAATCGACCGTCCGTTGCGCCCGTCATTCGTTGACGGTCTTCGCAACGAAATTCAGATCGTGGTATCAGTTCTAGCAATCGAGCCAGACGAGATGTATGACGTAGTCGCTATCAACGCGGCTTCGATGTCAACCCAGCTTGCTGGTTTGCCTTTCTCAGGACCAATCGGTGGAGTGCGTGTAGCGCTTATCGATGGTCAGTGGGTTGCATTCCCTAAGCACTCGCAGCTTGAGCGCTCGGTATTCGACATGGTCGTTGCCGGTCGCGTAATCGTTGAGAACGGCGTCGAAGACGTTGCCATCATGATGGTTGAAGCAGAAGCCTCAGAGAACGCATGGAACCTAATCAAGAACGAGGGCGCAACCGCTCCTTCTGAGTCTGTGGTTTCAGAGGGTCTCGAAGCATCGAAGCCATTCATCAAGGAGCTAGTGGCAGCTCAGTCACGTTTGGCAGCCAAGGCAGCCAAGCCAACCGCTGAGTACCCGGTCTTCTTGCCTTACGGCGACGAGATGTACAACGCTGTTTTCGCAGCGGCTTCTGACGAGCTTTCAAAGGTTTACCAGATTGCAGACAAGACCGCTCGCCAGGATGCTGACGACAAGTTGAAGGATGCAACCAAGACCAAGTTGGCCGCCCAGTTCGACGAGACTCTCATGAGTCAGTTCTCGGCTGCTTACAAGTCGGTTACCAAGAAGATTGTTCGCGACCGCGTTCTAAAAGAAGGCGTTCGCATGGATGGCCGCGGTCTTCGCGACATTCGTCCAATCACCGCAGAGATTCACGTTGTTCCTCGCGTTCACGGTTCGGCAATCTTCGAGCGTGGCGAGACCCAGATCATGGGTATCACCACTTTGAACATGTTGAAGATGGAACAGCAGATCGATGCTCTTTCACCGGTAACCAGCAAGCGCTACATGCACAACTACAACTTCCCGCCTTACTCAACAGGTGAGACCGGTCGTGTTGGAACTCCAAAGCGTCGTGAAATTGGTCACGGTGCGTTGGCAGAGCGTGCGCTTGTTCCAGTTCTTCCAGCACGTGACGAATTCCCATATGCAATTCGTCAGGTATCAGAAGCTCTCGGTTCAAACGGTTCGACCTCAATGGGTTCGGTTTGTGCTTCGACTCTTGCATTGCTAAGCGCGGGTGTGCCACTTCGTGCACCGGTAGCGGGTATTGCAATGGGTCTGATCTCAGACGTAATCAACGGCAAGACCGAGTACGCAGCACTAACTGACATCCTTGGTTCAGAAGACGCCCTTGGCGACATGGACTTCAAGGTTGCCGGAACCAGCGAATTCATCACCGCGATTCAGCTAGACACCAAGCTCGACGGCATTCCTGCGTCGGTTCTTGCTAGCGCACTGCTTCAGGCGAAAGAGGCTCGTTTGAGCATTCTTGCTGTCATGGCAGAAGAGATCAGCGAGCCTGACGAAATGGCGCCAACCGCGCCACGAGTCATCTCTGTGAAGATTCCTCTCGACAAGATCGGCGAGGTCATTGGCCCGAAGGGCAAGATGATCAACGAGATTCAGGCCGAGACCGGTGCAGACATCTCAATCGAAGACGACGGAACCGTTTATATCGGTGCAACCGATGGTCCTTCGGCAGAGGCTGCCAAGTCACGCATCAACGCCATCGCGAACCCACACGTTCCTGAAATTGGCGAGCGTTTCTTGGGAACCGTAGTGAAGCTAGCCACCTTCGGTGCGTTCATTTCACTGGTTCCAGGCAAGGATGGCCTGTTGCACATCTCTGAGCTAAAGAAGATGGCTGGCAAGCGCGTCGAGAACGTCGAAGACGTGCTCGAGGTAGGCCAGAAGCTTCAGGTTGAAATCACCAAGATCGATGACCGCGGAAAGCTTTCGCTAAGCCCGGTTGTTGAGGGTGACGGCGCTGCCGCTTCGTCTGACGACGAAGAATAAAACTAGGCTCTGGTCATGTCAGAAATTTACTTTCCGCTAGACCAGAGCGAGCTTTCGTTCACCGCTTCGGGTGGTAGCACGGTTCACCGTACTATCCTCCGAAGCGGTGTTCGAGTTTTAACCGAACACGTGCCCGGCGCGCAGAGTGCAAGCGTTTCTTTCTCAGTTGCAGTTGGCTCGCGCGACGAAACCAACGGGCACTTTGGCAGCACTCACTTTCTCGAGCACCTGCTCTTCAAGGGAACCAAGAGACGCACGGCTCTAGACATCGCAATTGCCTTCGACAGCGTCGGTGGTTCTTCTAACGCATCGACCGGCAAAGAGCACACCAGCTACTACGCCCGCGTTCAAGACAAGGCTCTGCCACTTGCGGTAGATGTGATTGCAGATATGCTCACGTCATCTCTGATTGATGCAACCGAATTTGAGAACGAACGCACCGTGATTCTCGAAGAGCTGGCGATGAACGACGACGACCCGCAGGATGTTGCGCACGAAGCCTTCTCTGAGGCGGTGCTCGGCGATCACGAGCTCGGTCGACCTATCGGTGGAAACAAAGAAACCATCGGCGCTGTTGCGCGCGATGCTGTTTGGCAGCACTACCAGCAGAACTACCGCCCGCAAGACCTAGTGGTCGCTGCGGCAGGGGGAGTGAAGCACTCTGACTTCGTGGCTCTGGTCGAAAAAGAACTCTCGGCAGCCGGCTGGGATCTCGGCTTGGCCGCCGAACCGGTTGCTCGACGCAACAACGAACAAGCCAAGATCACGCGTGGCAAGCCACTTCAGGTAATCAAGCGCCCGATTGCCCAAGCCAACATCCTTGTTGGTATGCCCGGCATCATTGGCAACGACCCTCGTCGTTATGCCATGGGAATTTTGAACACCGTTCTCGGCGGTGGAATGTCATCTCGTCTATTTCAAGAAATCCGTGAAAAGCGCGGTCTTGCCTACAGCGTCTATTCGTTTAACCAGGGATACAGCGATGCCTCGACCTTTGGGCTTTACGCTGGCTGCTCGCCGGCGAAGTCGGAGCAGGTCACTCGCTTGATGCTGGACGAATTCGAAAAGATTGCGCAGAGTGCAATCACAACCGATGAGCTAGAACTCGCGATTGGCAACATCTCTGGCGGGTTGGCCCTCAAGTTTGAGAGCAGCCAGGCTCGAATGAGCAGGCTGATCGGTTCAGAGATGTCGACCGGCGAGTTCTTCGACCTCGACGAAACAATCGAGCGGTTCTCGGCCGTGACGGTCGACCAGGTGCAGGCTTTGGTTCAAGATCTGTTGCTCGGTGAGCGCACCATCGTTGCCGTCGGCGATGTCGAAGAGAAGACCTTCGAACCTTTTCTCTAGTCCTGTTTTTCTAGCGTTAGTGAATTAGTGATTGGTAGGTTTGAACACATGAGCATTTCAGTGGCAGTGGTTGGCGCAACCGGACGCATGGGCAAATTGGCTATCGAGCTAATCGAAGCCGCGCAAGACCTGTCGCTTTATGCTGCCCTCGACTCGAAGAGTGACATTGCTCAAACAAACGGTGCGGATGTTGTCATTGACCTAACTCGTTTCGACGTGAGCCAGCTTGTTGTCGAGCACGCGCTAGCAAACAATCAGAAACTTGTTGTTGGCACCAGTGGTTGGTCGGCAAGTCACCTGCAGCAACTCGAAAAGAAGCTTGAAACTTCTTCGGCGGTAGTTGTCGTGATTCCAAACTTTTCTGTCGGTTCGATGCTCGCCACCAAATTTGCGAGCGAAGCCGCAAAGTACTTCGACTCAATTGAAATAGTCGAGACTCACCACGCTGGCAAAATTGACTCACCATCTGGAACCGCTGTTCGAACAGCCGAACTGATTGCCAAGTCGCGCGACGGCAAAGCGGTTCTTGTGCCAGGCGTCGGTCAGCAGGCCCGCGGTGAAATCGTTGCCGGGGTGCCAATTCACAGTCTTCGCATCGATGGCGTTTCGGCCAAGCAAGACGTGCTTCTAGGTGCCGAGAGTGAATTGCTCACCCTTAGTCACGAGACCACTTCGGTTCGCGCCTACAGTGCCGGAGTTTTGGCATCAATTCGCTTTGCCGCAAAGTCCACCGGATTGACCGTGGGCCTTCAGAGCGTTCTAGAGCTCTAAAACTTCTATGAATTCGAGGGCAAAAGTCGGTGCCATCATCATGGCTCTGCTCACGCTTCTATACACGGCTCTGCTAGCCAACACCGGCGTCACATTTTTGCTTCTCGATGAACCCGTGGCCAAAGTCATGGGCTTTTTCATCCTTGTCTTTCCGGTCCTTGCGATCTGGCTGGTAATCAGGGAGTTTATCTTTGGCGTGAAAATCGAACGTTTTGCCACCAGCGTTGAATCGCAGGGAAAGTGGCCGCACTTTGCATTTGAGCTGCGCCCAAGTGGCCGCCCGACTCGCGAGAGCGCCGACCGCGTCTTTGAGAGCTTCGCAAAGAACGCAGAGCAAAACCCAGAGAGTGCGCTTGCCTGGTTTTCGCTCGGCCTGGCCTATGATGCCGCTGGCGACCGACCTCGAGCGCGCAGGGCAATGAGAAAGGCCCTGGCGCTCGACGCCAAGGCCTAACTCAAAAAACTATCCCCGAATGACACCTAGGCGGCGAAGCCCGAGATACATCTGGCAACCGAGGCAGTAGCCGAAGTAAGCCTGCAGGGTAGATGCGCCAAAGAGTGCACCGGCTGCGATGGCGATGCCGAATGGAACGTTTAGAGCTAACAGCACAAAGCCGAGGCTCGTGACAAATAGACCGACGAGCTGCGCAAATCTCGGTGGTCGAGAGTCTTCGAGTTCTTTCGGAGCGGCAAGCTTAGGGCGCACAACTTTTTTATAGAAAACGCCAAATGGGTGCTTGCTGTTACCAAGCAACGTGCCCCAGAGAAACGAAACCCAGACAATAGAAAGCAGCGAAACGGCAATTGCTTCGGTTGTCTTGTCTAGGGCGAAGAAGAAAATGACGATGCTGAAAATGTTGATGATTGCCGCGCCAAAGCGTGGTCCGCGCGGATCAATTTGTTCGATTTGTTTGCTCATTAGATTGTGAAGTGTCCTATCTCATCTTTTATTGTCTGTGCCTTGGTGGCTCCGCCAATGCGCGAGGTTACGCGCCCGGCGGCATCCAAGACCAGGGTGGTTGGGGTTTGCAAAATGTTGAATTCCTTGGCCACATCAAGTCGATTGGTGATGTCGACCTCGATGTGAAGAATGCCATCGCTGTGCTGCTCTAGATCTTTATACACGCGGGCGGTCTGCACGCACTGCGAGCAGAATTCTGTCGAGAACTGAAGAAAGGTCATGCGTTCACCAAAGGCTAAGACCGGCTTGCCGTTCTTGACTGCGCCCAGCTTTGCCAGATCTATCTGCTGCCCGTTGGTCACTCTCTTGGATCTGCCGGTGCGCAATTTCCAGAAAAGTCCGAGCGCTAGCACGGCCAAAATGACGGCTACCACCAGGGCGATTCGAGTTTCTATGTGCACATGACAATTCTCTCTTACCGACCAGACTTGGTCGGGCCCGTTGCGAATTATTACCTCGCCTCGCCGCTAGGCTATAAGGCGTGTCAGAGATCAAATTTAGAAGCGATGTAACCGTCGAACTCGTGCGTTCGAACGCGTCAGACAGCGATGTGCTATTCGCCGCCCGCGTTTCGACCCAGGGCGAACAGACCCTCGAGGCTGCCGCTGCCCACACCGACGCCAGCGAAGACGAGAAGCGCAGCAAGGGTCTAATCAACTACCTGATGCGTGACCGCCACGGCTCACCGTTCGAGCACAACTCAATGACCTTCTATGTTCAGGCCCCTATTTTTGTTTTTCGCGAGTTTCAGCGTCACCGAATTGCCAGCTACAACGAAGAATCTGGTCGCTACAAGCAGCTTGACCCGGTTTTCTATGTTCCCGGCCCAGAGCGCAATCTAATTCAAATTGGCAAGACCGGTAGCTACGACTTCATCCCTGGAACGGCCGAGCAGACCGCGCTGGTCGAACAAGAAACCCGCACGGCATCGATTCAGGCATACGAGGGTTACCAGCGCATGCTCGAAGCCGGTGTGGCTAGAGAGGTTGCCCGCATCGTCTTGCCGCTAAACATTTACTCGAGCATGTATGTCACCATGAACGCCCGAGCACTAATGAACTTCTTGAGCCTGCGCACCAAGCGCGAGGGCACGCACTTTCCTTCGTTCCCGCAGCGTGAGATCGAGATGTGCGCAGAGAAGATGGAAGACTTCTGGTCGGCACTCATGCCTTACACCTTCTCGTCCTTTAATGAGAATGGTCGAGTAGCGCCTTAGCCGCTAGCCTTTAGTCATGTCGCAGAACAAGAACATCTTCGGCCAGGTGCTAGTCGCTCTGGTCACCCCGATGAACTCAGAGGGTGAAGTCGACTGGCCTGCAACCGAAAAGCACATCGACTATGTGATCTCAAGCGGTGCTGACGGCGTTGTGGTTACCGGCACGACCGGTGAGACCAGCACTCTTACAGACGCAGAAAAACTGAAACTCGTTGAGGTTGGCAAGTCGGTTTCGGCAGGCCGCGCCAAGATCATCACCGGCGGTGGCTCGAACGAAACTGCTCACGCAATGCAGCTTTACAAGGCAAGCGAAAAAGCCGGCGCCGACGGCGTCATGATTGTCACGCCTTACTACAACAAGCCGACTCAGGCGGGTGTGCTGACTCACTTCAGGTTGATTGCAGACGCCACCGACCTGCCGGTAATTCTCTATGACATTCCCGGTCGCACCGGAATTCCAATCGCATACGAGACAATTCTTCGTTCTGCCACACACCCAAACATCGTTGCGATCAAGGATGCCAAGGGCGATCTGGCTCAGGCTTCGCGCGTCATGAACGAAACAGATCTTCTATATTTCTCTGGCGATGACAGCAACGTTCTCGCGCACCTGGCAATTGGTGCAACGGGTTTGATTGGTGTGACCGCAAACATTTCACCGGCCGCGTATCGCGAAATGCTGGATGCCACGAACCGAAACGATTTTCACCACGCACTGAAGGTGCACAACTCTCTCGAGCCTCTGGTTCGCGCTGCCATGAACCATGTTCCCGGAACCGTGGCTTCGAAATACATCTTGCACAGCTTGGGTCTCATAAACAGCCCTCGCGTTCGACTACCGCTCGTTGGCCCTGAAGAGTCAGAGGCTGCACGCATCGAGCAAGACATCGACAAGGTTGGCTCGGTCACGGGCCTAAGTTTTGAGAACTTCCGCCCAGACCGCAATGCAGCTGCTGGTGGCGCGCTACCGAAAGTAGCCGGCACCACACGCTAAAGCGCGTCGAAAACAATAGGAGATTGAACCGATGGTTCTAACCCTTCCCGCTCCAGCCCCGCTAAGAAAAGACGTTCTTCGAATCGTGCCGCTAGGCGGAATTGGAGAAATCGGTCGCAACATGACCGTCTTCGAGATCAACGGCAAACTGCTCATCGTCGACTGTGGTGTTTTGTTTCCCGAGGAGACCCAACCGGGCATCGACGTAATCTTGCCTGACTTCGGCTACATCCGTGATCGCATGGATGACGTGCTCGCAATCGTGCTGACTCACGGACACGAAGACCACATCGGCGGCGTGCCGTACCTGCTGCGGTTGCGCGATGACATTCCGATTATCGGATCTGCGCTGACTCTCGCATTCTTGGAAGCCAAGCTAAAAGAACACCGCATCACACCAAACGTCATGGTCACCGCCGAGGGGCAGACCAAGAAGTACGGCGACTTCAACCTCGAGTTCATCGCTGTCAATCACTCGATTCCAGATGCGCTTGCCGTAGTCATCAAGACGGTAGCCGGAACCGTTTTGCACACCGGTGACTTCAAGATGGATCAACTGCCGCTAGACGGCAGGCTCACCGACCTTCGTGCTTTTGCAAGGGTTGGCGAAGCGGGCCTAGATCTTTTTATGAGCGATTCAACCAACGCCGATGTTCCGGGGTTCACCCCGCTAGAAAAAGACATTGGCCCGGTTATCGAAAATGTCATCGCGCGTTCTAAGCGTCGCGTGATTGTTGCATCATTCTCAAGTCACGTTCATCGCGTTCAGCAGGTGGTAGACGCAGCGATTGCAAACAACCGCAAGGTTGCGCTTGTTGGTCGCAGCATGGTTCGAAACATGCAAATCGCACAGCAGATGGGCTATCTCACCGTTCCCGAAGGCGTGCTGATTGATGCGAAACACGCAACCAACATTCCCGACAATCAACTGGTTTACATGTCAACCGGCTCACAGGGTGAGCCAATGGCAGTGCTCGCGCGAATGGCAAACCTCGAACACGACATCGAAATCGGTGAGGGTGACACGGTTATCTTGGCGAGCTCGCTGATTCCCGGAAACGAGAACGCCGTCTACAAAGTAATTGACGGACTAACCAAACTCGGCGCAAACGTCGTGCACAAGGGCAACGCCAAGGTGCACGTATCGGGTCACGCTGCCGCGGGCGAGTTGCTTTACTGCTACAACATCTTGAAGCCAAAGAACGTGATGCCGGTGCACGGCGAATATCGACACCTGATTGCAAACGGCAAGTTGGCCGAGCAGACCGGTGTTCCGCAAGAGCGAGTTTTGATAACAGAAGACGGATGGGTGGTTGACCTTGCCGATGGCGTCGCCGAGGTCGTCGGCGCTGTCGAGTGCGGGCTGCTCTTTGTCGATGGCAAGACAGTTGGAAAGATTACCGAGGAAGACCTCAAAGACCGCCGCACGCTGGCCGAAGAGGGGTTCATCTCGATCTTCTGCACAATCGACGGTGCCACCGGCCGAGTCAAGGTTGGCCCAGAGATTCGTGCCCGCGCCTTCGCCGAAGAAGACCATGTGTTCGATGACGTCAAGCCACAAATAGCCCTCGCGCTTGCCCAGGCAGCCGCCGAAGGCATCCGTGACAGCTATGCGATGCAGCAGGTTATTCGCCGAACCATCGGAACCTGGGTCAACAAGGCCCACCGACGCAGGCCAATGATCATTCCGGTCGTAATCGTCGACTAGAGGGCACCGGGGCTCTGACTGGCTTAGATTCGACTAGCACCGCCTGCCTCCCGCATTTTGTCTAGGGTGGCTGTTAAAGTTTGTGGCATGGCCACGCGCAAACCAGCTGCTAAAAACTCGACCCGCTCGGGGGCCAGTCGCACCCGCAGGCCGGCTAGCGAGGGAAACCCGCAGAACCTTGCCACCCGAATTTACCTGGTCTTGGCCCACTCGGTCGGGGCGGCTGCCAGGGCACTCAGCCCAGACAAAATCGCCAAAGAAGACCGACGGGACGGAATTCCGTTCTTCTTGTTTTTGCTGGGAATTGCCGGCGCAGGTTTCAGTTGGTTTTTGATCAATGAGGGTTGGGCCCTTGGCTTGAACGTTGTTACGTTCGGTTTGCTCTTTGGAAAGTTATCGCTTGCTCTGCCTGTCGTCATGGTGATTTTTGCAATTTATCTCATGCGCCATCCGTCCACAGTCAAAGACAACGGCCGAATCGGCGTGGGTCTGTTCTTGCTGCTCGTCTCGATCAGCGGCTTCTTTCATCTGCTTGGCAGTCAACCGGTTCCGAGCGATGGCGAATGGAAGCTTGCCTACAACGGTGGCCTGTTCGGCTGGTTGATTTCGTGGCCATTCTTGAACACCATCACGGTGTGGGGTGCGGTGCCAGTTATGGCCCTGATTTCGATCGGGTCAATTTTGATTATGAGCAAGACCTCGCCAACCAGAATTGGCGAACGACTTGCTGAACTTAAGCACTATCTATTCGGCGCTGCAAAAGAGAAATCCGAAGCAGAACCTGAAGACGAAGAATTGTTAGAAGCGTTCGACGGCACGAAGGTTCCCTGGTGGCGTCGCTCGAGAGACGCCGACGGCGCTTTTGAAAAAGCGGTGCTGACAGATGATGGGCAGACTCACGATGTTGATGGTTTAGACGCGCTCTTCAATCAACCGACCGACTTGGATGTGCCTTCGGTAGACACCGAAGAACCGAAGACCGAACCCATCGAAATCGTTGCCGAAGAAGAAGCAGAAACACATATTGTGCCGGTTGCCAAAGCAGAACCGGCTAAACCTCTTCGAATGCGTCCCTATGTCTTGCCCGCAAACGACTTGCTCACCCCGGGCACTCCGCCCAAGGCCAAGACCGCCGCGAATGACGCCATAGTTGTGGCAATCGACAGCGTCTTTACCGAGTTTGATGTGGCGGCCAATGTTGTCGGCTTCTCGCGCGGCCCAACGGTTACGCGTTACGAAGTCGAGCTCGCCGCCGGCGTCAAGGTTGAGGCTGTCACTCGATTGAGCAACAACATTTCTTACGCGGTCGCAAGCAACGAGGTTCGCATCCTGGCACCGATTCCGGGCAAGTCGCTGATCGGAATCGAGATTCCAAACACCGACCGCGAGATTGTTTCTCTGGGCGATGTGCTTCGCTCGCCGGTTGCCAAGCAGAGTCTGCACCCTCTGACCATCGGCGTTGGCAAAGACGTCGAAGGTGGATTCGTTGTTGCCAACCTGGCCAAGATGCCGCACTTGCTAGTGGCTGGCGCTACCGGAGCCGGAAAGTCGAGCTTCATCAACTCGATGATCACATCGATTCTTATGCGCGCAAAGCCGGCAGAAGTTCGAATGATTCTGGTTGACCCGAAGCGAGTCGAGCTCTCTGCATACCAGGGCGTGCCTCACCTAATCACGCCAATCGTGACTGACGCAAAGAAGGCCGCAGAAATTCTTCAGTGGGTTGTCAAAGAGATGGACTCGCGCTACGACGACCTCGCATCCTTCGGTTTCAAGCACATCGATGATTTCAACCGAGCCGTCGTTGCCGGTGAGGTCAAACTGCCCGAAGGTAGCGAACGCAAACTTCAGCCATACCCATACCTTCTTGTCGTCGTCGATGAGTTGGCAGACCTCATGATTGTTGCTCCTCGAGACGTTGAAGATTCAATTGTGCGAATCACTCAGCTAGCTCGTGCCTCGGGAATTCACCTCGTCTTGGCGACCCAGCGCCCATCGGTTGATGTTGTGACCGGCTTGATCAAGGCAAACGTTCCAAGCCGATTGGCTTTCTCGGTTTCTTCGATAACCGACTCGCGAGTCATTCTCGATCAGACCGGTGCCGAGAAACTCGTCGGTCAGGGCGATGCTTTGTTCTCGCCGATGGGAACCAACAAACCCATCCGTGTTCAAGGCGCTTGGTTAGCAGAAGACGAAATGCAGCGAGTCGTCGATCACGTAAAGGCTCAGATGAAGCCCGAGTATCGCGAAGACGTGGTCGAGGTTAAGACTTCACGCGTTGTTGATGCAGACATCGGTGACGACCTGGATGTGCTTTTGCAGGCTGCCGAGTTAATCATCAATTCACAATTTGGCTCGACCTCGATGCTTCAACGTAAATTGCGCGTTGGTTTCGCTAAAGCCGGAAGACTCATGGATCTGTTGGAATCGCGTAATATCGTGGGCCCGAGCGAAGGCTCTAAAGCCCGCGATGTCTTGGTTCGCCCAGAAGACCTCGCGATGATTCTGGCGCAGTTGCGCGGCGAACCCGGGGCCAAGGCTGCGGCTGCGGTTACCCAAGCCGCGCGTGAAATCGAGTCTGAGAGCCAAGGTTTTGAATCTTTGGCTGCTGGAGACCCGGCCGACTTCGTGGCTCGTGCAAACGACGACGACGATGACGGCGACGAAGACGCGTGGCAGTTGACGGGTCGAAACTAGTGGCATTCGGCCTCAACCTGCCAAATAGCATCACGTTGCTGCGCATCCTTTTGGTTCCGGTATTCATAACCCTGCTGTTTGCTTCTCCTGAAAAAAGCGGTGTTGAGCGCTGGGTGGCCACGGCAATTTTTGTCATTGCAATATCCACCGATGGCATTGATGGCGCTATAGCTCGCAAGCGCAACTTGATCACAAACTTAGGAAAACTCCTAGACCCCATCGCTGACAAAGCGCTTATTGGTGGCGCTCTGGTTTCACTATCGATATTGGGCGAATTGAGCTGGTTTATCACCGGTGCAATTCTGTTTCGCGAGTTCGCGATAACCATCTATCGTCTTGTAGTTGCCAAGCGCCGAGTTTTGGCAGCCTCGCCAGGCGGAAAGTTCAAGACCGTTATGCAGTCGATTGCAATTGGTTTTTTGCTTTCTCCATTTGACTACTACTTTCCATGGCTTATTCCGATTGAGATGGTGCTCATTTACTTCGCACTGTTTGTCACAATCATCACCGCAATTCAATACATCGATGCCGAGTTGAAGTTGCGCCGATGAGCGCAAGCCAGCTGGAGAGCAATCTATTCGAAGAGCTGTTAGCAGAACTCGAATCGCGCGGCTACAAACTCGCAATCGCCGAGTCACTAACCGGTGGATTGTTGAGTTCAAGTTTCGTGGCGATAGAAGGTGCCTCGAGAGTTTTTCTCGGATCTGTCGTGGCATACCAAGATTCGGTCAAACAAAATCTTCTCGGTGTCTCAGCAGAATTGCTCAAGGACAGGGGAGCGGTCAGCTCAGAAGTTGCGATTGCCATGGCTTCGGGAGCTCTAGAACTCTTCGCGCGTCAGGCCGATATCGAGCAAGAGCTTTTGGTTTCGATTTCGACCACGGGCATGGCCAGTGAGTCACCGAACGCTTCGGGCCTCGGCGATCTAGCGCCAAAACCTCAGGGATTGGTCTTCGTTGCAGTTCAGGTGCCGGGGCACGAGGTTGAGGTTCTCGAGTTGAAACTTTCGGGCAGTCGCACCGAGATTCGCGAACAGTCGGCAATTGCGGCCGCGCGCCTGCTGCAGTCAGTGCTTCAAGCCAGCAGCTAGATTCTGCCTTAGCCATGGCAAAGTCAACCAAATCGGGACTAACTGAGCCGGACCAATGGTTCTAACTTGAGCGACAATCAGGCAACTTTCAGACACTTTGAGTATTTTTGTCGCAGGTACCCACTAAATTGATTTTGAAGGAGGCCCAGATGGCACTTATACGTCAAGAAATCGGCGACGTTTTGCGTGATTTCCGCACCCAGAAGGGTCAAACGCTGCGCCAGGTCGCAGCGCGAGCAAACGTTGCACTCGGCTACCTGAGCGAGGTTGAGCGCGGACAAAAAGAGGCTTCTTCTGAGATTTTGGCCTCCTTGGCTGACGCCCTAGACACCCCGGTGTCTGTGATCCTGCGCGAGGTCAGCGATCGCCTAGCGATTCTCGAGGGCGTTGTGGTTCCAGACCTAGTTCCTGAGACCTTCGATGCCTCAATCACCGGTCGTCAATTTGCCGACGTTGAACTCGATGAATTTGACGCATTCCTGCTTGGCAGCTCTAGCGGCAGCTCGGCAAACCAGCCGGCAAAATAGCCCCTTTTCAGCGTGAAACTCAGTCAGTTTCAAGACCTTCTAAACGATGAGTTTGGCGTCGCCTACGCCGCCGTGCTGCTCAAAGACCTAGTTCTTCAGCCCCTGGCCGATCGCACCGGGCAGCAGTGTCTTGACGACGGAGAAGACCCAAAGGCCGTCTGGTTAGCCATTTGCTCGGTTTCGGGAGTCCCCAAGGATAGATGGCACGGAAAACCGACTAAGAACAAAAAGACGAATTAGCGACACGCCAAATCAAATATTGTTCGAAAATCTGTTCGAAACCTGCTAGCCTGCTAACAAGCAACTTTGAGGGGTAAGTTCTCAACAGAAGCTGCGATGACCAAGTAAATGTCCGATGTCACATCTAGTGTCAGTTGAAACAGAAGCAGTCAGAAAGAAGCTCAAATGCCATCACCATCAGATCGCGAAAAGGCCCTCGATACAGCACTAGCTCAGATCGACCGTCAGTTCGGTAAAGGCTCCATCATGCGCCTCGGCTCAGACGAGCGCGCCCCGGTAGAGGTAATCTCGACCGGCTCAATCGCACTAGACGTTGCACTCGGAATTGGCGGACTGCCAAAGGGTCGAATCGTAGAGATTTACGGCCCAGAGTCTTCAGGTAAGACCACGGTTGCTCTTCACGCCATCGCCAATGCTCAAAGAAACGGTGGCACCGCTGCCTTCATCGACGCCGAGCACGCGCTCGACCCGGTTTACGCACAAGCGCTTGGCGTCAACATCGATGAACTATTGGTCAGCCAACCTGACACAGGTGAACAAGCCCTCGAAATTGCAGACATGCTTGTGCGCTCAGGCTCACTCGATGTCATCGTTATCGACTCGGTTGCCGCTCTTGTTCCTAGAGCAGAAATCGAAGGCGAGATGGGCGATGCTCACGTTGGTCTTCAGGCGCGACTAATGTCGCAGGCACTGAGAAAGCTAACCGGTGCACTTAGCACAACCGGAACAACGATGATTTTCATCAACCAGTTGCGTGAAAAGATCGGTGTATTTTTTGGTAGCCCAGAAACTACTGCCGGTGGAAAAGCATTGAAGTTTTACGCGTCGATTCGACTAGACATTCGCCGCATTGAGACTTTGAAAGACGGAACAGAAGCCGTCGGAAACCGCACCCGCGTAAAGGTAGTCAAGAACAAGATGGCTTCGCCTTTCAAGCAGGCCGAGTTCGACATTATTTACGGCGTTGGAATCTCACGTGAAGGCTCACTTCTCGACTTTGGTGTTGACCAGGAAATCGTCAAGAAGTCAGGTGCCTGGTACACCTACGAGGGTGAGCAGTTGGGTCAGGGCAAAGAGAATTCTCGCGGCTACCTAATTGCTAATCCTGAGGTTGCAAACGAAATCGAGAAGAAGATCAAGCAGAAGCTAGGCATCGGAGTTCCTAAGGCCGTAGCCGATCTTCCAGTCGAAGAAGCTGAAGTCGCTGTCGAAGAGGCACCGGCGAAGGCTCCAAAGGCAGCCAGCGCAAGCTAGCAATCATGAACTCAAGTCGACGGGGTGCTCCCGCTGGTTTCAAGAAGAGGTATCCCTCTAAGAATGAAACCGGTGAGGCACCCCGAAAGCTTTCTCCGGAGCGCCAAGAGCAGCGTGCTAGAAATGTGCTGCTCTATCAACTGGCTCGAGGAGCAAAGTCAGCTCACACGCTGAAGCAAATTCTTGAGCGGCGAGAAATTGATGCAGAGATAGCCGAAGCCATGATCGAACGCTTTATCGAGGTTGGGCTTATCGACGACGTTGCCTATGCCGAAACCGTTGTGAATTCTCGGCAGAAATTCAAGGGACTTGCAAAGTCGGCCATCAAGCGGGAATTGAACCAAAAAGGCGTAGAGGCCACCATTGTCGAACAGGTCACCTCTGAAATCACCGTCGAGACCGAGTTTGAGATGGCAATCGAACTAGCCAACAAGCGCATAGTTCGAATGGCAAATCTCGAATACTCGGTGCGCCAGAGAAGGCTCAATGGCTACCTGGCTCGAAAGGGCTATTCCTCGTCAATAGTTATGGCCGCCGTAAAACAGGCCGAATTGAATCTCAACAACGCAACTTAGATTCACAGGTTCAAATCTTTTCGGTTCGTGCGGCGCGTTGCGGGGTAAAATCGGCTAGATGTCACAAACACTAACCCGCACCTACGAGGTACGAACATTTGGTTGCCAAATGAACGTGCACGATTCCGAGCGCCTGTCTGGCCTGCTTGAATCTGCCGGGTATGTGGCTGGCGAGACCGGTGATTCAGACGTAGTGGTGTTCAACACCTGTGCCGTGCGCGAAAACGCCGACAACAAGCTCTACGGCAATCTAGGCATTCTGTTTGAGAAGAAGCAAGAAAACCCTGCTCTTCAGATAGCGGTGGGTGGTTGCCTCGCCCAAAAGGATCGCGACATAATCGTGGCCAAAGCCCCGTGGGTCGACGTGGTTTTCGGAACTCACAACATCTCTTCACTGCCAGCACTTCTTGAGCGTGCTCGTCACAACAACGAGGCGCAGATTGAAATCGTCGAAGCGCTAGAGACTTTTCCTAGCAGCCTTCCTGCGAAACGCGATTCGACCTTTTCGGCATGGGTAAGCATCTCGGTTGGATGCAACAACACCTGCACTTTTTGCATAGTTCCAACACTCCGTGGCAAAGAGCGAGACAGAAGTCCCGAAGATGTGCTTGCCGAAATACGAGCTCTGGTGGCCGAAGGAGTTATTGAAGTCACCCTTCTAGGTCAGAACGTAAACACCTACGGGGTCGAGTTCGGTGACAAGGGTGCTTTCGCCAAGTTGCTTCGAGCCTGCGGCACAATCGAAGGTCTCGAGCGCGTTCGCTTCACCTCGCCCCACCCGGCGGCCTTCACCGACGACGTGATTGAGGCCATGGCCGAAACTCACAACGTTATGCCCCAGTTGCACATGCCGCTTCAATCCGGCAGCGATCGAGTGCTGAAAGAAATGCGTCGAAGTTATCGCAGCGACAAGTACCTGGGAATAATCGAACGAGTGCGCGCGGCCATGCCGCATGCGTCAATTAGCACCGACGTAATCGTCGGCTTTCCTGGCGAAACCGAAGAAGACTTTCAGGACACAATTCGTGTGGTCGAAGCCTCTCGTTTCGCCGTGACCTACACCTTTCAGTACTCAAAGCGCCCCGGCACACCAGCTGCGGAATTTGCGGATCAGGTGCCCAAGGCCGTGGTCCAAGAGCGCTACGAGCGCCTGTTGGCAGTGGTCAACCGCATAGCTTTAGAAGAGAATCAAGCTCAGATCGGCAAGACTGTCGAAGTTCTGGTTGCCAATGACGGCCGCAAAGACGATCGCACTCATCGAATTTCAGGCCGTGCCCGCGACTTCAGGCTGGTTCACTTCGAGGTGCCGAAGGGGCACGAGCTACCAAGACCGGGTGATTTGGTCACGTGCACCATTACCGAGGCAGCGCCATATCACTTGATAGCCGACATAGTTGACGAGAATTCCTTCTCGATGCGCAAAACCATCGCCGGAGATGCTTGGGATCGAGCCGAAGCTGCGTCTTGCGCTGTGCCCGCAGTCGACGCTCACACTCAGAGCGCTAAGGTTTCACTCAGCCTCTCGGCGAAGCCAAAACACGAAAAGCATTAGTCATGACTGCAATCAATCTGGTTGCCGTAGTTGGGCCTACCGGTTCTGGCAAATCTGAGCTGGCAATCAAAATCGCCGAGCAGATTATCTCGCGCGGCGGCCGTGCCGAAATCATCAATAGCGACTCGATGCAGTTCTACCGTGGCATGAATATTGGCACGGCAAAATTAGCCCCTAACGAACGACGCGGAATTGAGCATCACATGATTGATGTTCTAGATATTCGTGATGAATCGACCGCTGCCGAATACCAGCAGCAGGTAAGACCGATCATTGAGTTATTACAGGCAAAATCGATTACGCCAATCATGGTCGGCGGATCGATGCTCTATATCGCAGCAGCGCTAAACACATTCGAATTCCCTGAGCGAGATGCCGAACTTCGCCAGCAACTCCAAGTAGAGCTCGAAACGCACGGATCACATGCGATGCATAGGCGAGTCGCAGAGCTCGATTCTGTTGCCGCATCACGCATCGACCCTGAGAATGGCAGGCGAGTTGTTCGGGCCTTAGAAATATTGCTGCTCACCGGAGAACCGTTTAGCGCAGCCCTGCCAGACGAGGCAGAGTCGTGGCAGCCGGTTCTAGAAATTGGACTCAATTCTGAGCGGGCGCACCTGGTTGACCGACTCGCCAAGAGAGTCGAGAGCATGTGGGCGCAGGGGCTGGTTGCCGAGGCAGAGAGCTTGATTGCCGAAGGTATCCGTGAAGGCAAGACATCGTCTCGGGCCATCGGTTACGCTCAGGCACTGGCGCAACTGGACGGGCTGCTATCTGAAGAGGAAGCCATAGCTCAGACCGTGCAACTCACTCAGCGCTACGCTCGCCGCCAAATGTCATGGTTCAGACGCGACGAGCGAGTCAATTGGTTCGACTACCAGCAGGACGATTTGTTCGACTCCGTTAGCGAGCTCATTTCTCGCCGCGCCCCTCATCTATTCGGCGAATAGGCTAGTCATCATGGGTAGCAAAATCGAATTCACCAAGGGCCACGGAACCGGAAACGACTTCGTTCTGGTTCTAGATGCGGCCGGCGACTTGCAATTAACCCCAAAACAGATTGCAAAAATTTGTGATCGACACTTCGGCATCGGTGCGGACGGCTTCATCCGTGTGGTTCGCACCGAGAACAGCACCGAAGTTTCGCATCTCTTGGCTGAAGCTCCCGAGGCCGAGTGGTTCATGGATTACTACAACGCCGACGGTTCAAGCGCAGAGATGTGCGGAAATGGCTCAAGGGTTTTTGCAAGATATCTAACCGAAAAGAATCTGGTCAAGCTCGAAGATTCGCAGACGCTTTCGATTGCAACGCGTGATGGTGTGAAGGACTTGCAACGCAACATGGCTGGTTTCGCCGTCGACATGGGTCGATGGAAGTTGGGCACAGACGAGCTGTTGGTTCGCGCGGGTCACCTCGATGTGGCAAGGCCTGGTTTATCAATTGGTGTCGGAAACCCGCACGTCGTGGTTGCCCTTGCAGATCTCGAAGAACTCAAGGCGCTAAATCTCTATGAGGCTCCGCAACTTGAGCCGCGCCCAGAAGCCGGGGCGAATGTTGAATTTGTGGTGCCAGAAGAACCGATGATTAAGAACGGCGTCGGATATATTTCGATGCGGGTGTTTGAGCGCGGCGTCGGCGAGACGCTTTCTTGCGGCACTGGCATTTGTGCGGCCGCGCTTGCCACTCGTCATTGGGCTGGAGCCGTTGCTCCGAATACCTGGCAGGTCAGTGTTCCCGGTGGCACTCTTGGTGTTCGCATGTTCGCGACAGAAGACGGCGAGCACGTGGGTCTAAGTGGTGCCGCTGTGCTCAGCTTCGACGGCCAGATCGACCTAGATAGCCTCTAGAGCAGCTTCGCAGCTTGCTGTCAGAGCATTGCTTTTAGAGACGGGCAGCGCGCAGAATTCGAAAGCCCTTTGCGGTTTCGATTCGTTCGCTTGCCAGGTCGGTGAAATTCTGCTGCATCCACTTGAGCAAGGTGTCTGCACCCAAGTCTTTTGAAACCACGAGGTAGGCCTCGCATTCCTCATCGAGCCTCGGCAGCCACTCGCTCAGAATCGCATGCAGCGCGTCTTTGCCGACTCGAATCGGTGGGTTAGACCAGATGCCCGAGAAGACAATTTCTTGGGGTACTTCGCTAGGCAAAACCGCACGGATGTTGCCGAGGCCGAGTTTCTGAGCATTCATGCGGGTCAGCTCGAGCGAACGCTCATTCACGTCAATCGCCCAGACAGTGGCCTCTGGGCAACTCTTGGCTAGCGAGAGCGCTATCGGCCCCCAACCGCATCCGAGATCTAGCAGATTGCCCTGATTCGGTGCCTCTTGAGAATGTTCGAGCAAAATTGCGGTGCCGGTATCCATGTGGTCGGGGCTAAAGGTTGAGCCGGCTGTGAACAACTCGACACGCTCACCGTTGATCGCGGTGACGATGGTCTTGGTTTTGAATTCGCCTGCTGGCTGTTCAGAGAAATAGTGTTCGCCCGACATGAAGCAAACACTATCCCAAACTAGGGTTGAAGCAATGGCTGAAAACACTGAACCGAATTCGACAGATCGAGGTGCCGAGGTAGTCGAGCGCATCTTGCGCAGGTCAGAACGAGCCGCAGCGCTTGGTGTCGATGACAACCACGGTCATCAGAACTTTGACGGAGACCAACTCGAGCTCGAAGAGCGCGCGGCGCTAAGACGTGTTGCAGGGCTCTCAACAGAGCGGCAAGACATTAACGATGTCGAATACCGACAGCTTCGACTCGAGAAGGTAATCGTGATCGGTCTCTGGGGTCAGCAGACTCTGCTGGAGGCAGAGAACTCACTTCGCGAATTGGCGGCACTTGCCGAGACAGCAGGAGCCGAGGTGCTCGACGGACTTCTGCAGCGAAGAAGCCATCCGGATATGACGACTTATCTCGGCAAGGGTAAGGCGCAGGAATTGAAGCTTCTGGTTCAGCAGGTCGGTGCCGACACCGTAATTGCAGACACCGAGTTAGCGCCGAGCCAGAGACGTGAACTCGAGAACGTTGTCGATGCGAAAGTAATCGACCGCACGGCTGTGATTCTCGACATCTTCGCGCAGCACGCAAAGAGTCGCGAGGGTAAGGCACAGGTCGAACTCGCGCAGCTCGAGTATCTGTTGCCGAGACTAAGAGGCTGGGGTGAGTCTATGTCTCGTCAGGCTGGTGGACAAGCCGCCGGTGGTGTCGGAATGGGGTCTAGGGGACCCGGTGAGACCAAGATCGAGCTCGACCGCAGACGCATCAACACTCGAATGTCAAAGCTTCGCAAGCAGATAGTCGCCATGAAACCGGCGCGTGACACGAAGCGCGCCAGTCGCACCAAAAACGGGGTGCCAAGCGTGGCCATCGCCGGATACACCAACGCGGGTAAGTCTTCTCTGCTCAATCGCCTCACCCAGGCGGGGGTTCTGGTCGAGAACGCTCTGTTCGCGACGCTAGACCCCACGGTTCGCAAGACTCAGACTCCCGACGGACGACCATTTACCTTTGCAGACACCGTTGGCTTTGTTCGCAACCTTCCGCATCAACTGGTTGAGGCGTTTCGGTCAACCCTCGAAGAGATCTCGGCAAGTGACCTGGTGGTGCATATAGTCGATGCATCGCATCCGGATCCAGCGGGGCAGATTGCTACCGTCCGCGATGTGATTGGTGAGGTGGGCGCACGCGACATCCCAGAGCTAATTGTTTTCAACAAAATCGATTTGGTTGACGATACTCAGCGCATGGCACTGCGCGGCCTTGAACCCGATTCGATTGCTGTCTCGACTAGAACCGGGGAGGGAATTGAAGAACTCGAGTTGGCAATTGCAAAACTGCTTCCTGAGCCGAACGTCTCGGTTTCGCTTTCAATTCCATACAACCGCGGAGACTTGGTTTCTAGAATGCATTTGAATTCGCGAATTACAAAATTGACCTACGAAGAAGATGGCACGCACGTACAGGCAATGGTAACGCCCGAGTTCGCTGCAGAACTAAAGCAATTTGCAAACTGAGAGTTTTTAGACTTTTCGCAGAACGGTTACGACTTTTCCAACAATTTCACAGTCGTCTGCCGGAATCGGTTCGTAGTTTGAGTTTCTTGGCAGCAACCAGGTGTGGCCGTCGCGCTGTTTGAAAATCTTGCAGGTGGCTTCGCCGTCAATCATCGCCGCAACCATGTCGCCGTTCTCTGCGGTTTTCTGTTGACGGCAAACGATTAGGTCACCTTCGACAATCGAGGCGTCAATCATTGAGTCACCCTTGATCTCAAGCATGAACAATTCACCCTGACCGGTTAGTGCGCGAGGTACTGGCACATACTCAGTTATGTTTTGCTCTGCCGTGATCGGGACACCGGCGGCAATCGAACCGACGAGCGGCACGTGAGCGGCATCGCCAAATTGAACGGGGTTATAGCTGTCGGCTCGTTCTAGACCCTCTGGCTCGATCAGCACCTGGATGCCGCGGGCCAGTCCGTCTTTGAGATCGATGAAGCCGGCCTTTTCGAGCTGGCTGAGTTGGTGGCTAACGCTCGAGACTGCCTTCAATTCGACCTTCTCGGCAATTTCACGCATGGATGGGGCATATCCGCGCTCTTCTTTGAAGCGGATGATGAAGTCAAGGATTCGGGCCTGAACTGCGCTCAGGTGTTCGGCGCGGCGAGTGTAATCAGACAATTTGTGCCCCTTTCGTGGCCTATCTCGGCTTCCTGGCGACTCTCGGGTCGAGTGTCAGAGGGTGCCGATTTACTGCTCTTATCGAAACTTTATTCGAAAAGTGGTCAAAAACCAAACAAATTTTCGAATGTGTCGAGAAAATACTTGACAAGATGTCGGTGGTATATCGTATTCTTGTTCTAATTCGAACAGATGTTCGAAAAGAAAGGCAAAATCATGGTTCTTCTAGACCCTCGCCGTTTCGCCCAGCGAGTAGGCATGCTAGCCGTCGCCGGTTTCGCTATCTTTGGCTTCATCTTCGGTCAGGTTGCTAGCGCCACCGATGCGCCAGCAGAGCAGGTTTACTACTCAGTTAGTGCCGGAGACACCCTTTGGAAGATCGCCTCAGAGCAAGCACCTAATCAAGACCCAAGAGATTTCATCACTCAACTCGTTGAGCTGAACAAACTGACTTCTGCCAGCGTCACTCCTGGTCAGCGGTTGCTACTGCCAAACAGTTAGTCCTCTGTTTGGTCTGCTCGCGCGGAGAGTCATCGATGCCGGTTGGGTAACCTTTACCTGTGTCCAACCTCGATGATTCTCCGATTCGCGACGAACCCCTAGACGACACTCCCGTCATCGCAGTGCTCGATTATTCGAGCAAGCAAGCCGAATCTATTGCCGAGACCCTCGCTTCCGTCGGTGCCGATGTTTACGTAACTTCAAATTGGGCCATGTGCATAGCTGCAGACGGACTCATTGTTCCTGGTGCCGATTCGGGTATCGACTTCTCTTCAGCCTTGCTTTCGGTTAGAGCGGCTGAAATGATCGATGCCAGACTCTTGGCGAACAAATCCGTGCTCGTCGTTGGAAATGCCTTCAACGCACTTTTCGAATCGCGCAATCAAGAAGATTCATCTGCAAATTACATGAACCAATGGCCCGGGCACTCAGACGAATTAGGCAAGCACGAACTTGCCGGCTGGCTAAGCGTTGACGTGGCACAAGAAACGAAACTTCTTAGCGAGCTTGATGATGAAAAATTCTCGTTCGATAACTCGCTGGCAGTTTTCGAATGGATGTTGGATGAACAGGGACCGCTGCACGCACCTCGCGTGAGTTGGACGAAAACCGAGCCGCGCTATGTTGCGGCGGTTGAGAACGGGCCATTGGTTGCCACTCAATTTCGCCCGGAACTCTCGAACGCCGCAGGGCTGAGACTGCTCAAGAATTGGTTGGCATCGCTATGAACTCGCGCAACTTGGGCCGCAACTCTCTAGAACTATTGCCGGCCGTCGATGTTTCAGATGGCAAGGCCGTTCGGCTCTCTCGCGCCGATTCGGCTAGCGAAACCGAGTACGGGTCACCAATCGAAGCATCTCAGACTTGGATTGATGCCGGTGCCCAGTGGCTCCACCTTGTCGATATCGACGCTGCTTTTTCTAGAGGAAATAACCGTGACCTAATAGCCGAGACCATCTCGCGTTTTAGTGCGATGCGCATCGAACTAAGCGGAGGCATAAAAGACGCCGCCTCGCTAGAGAGCGCCCTGCAGCTAGGCGTTGAGCGGGTCGTGCTATCGACGGCAGCGCTCGAAGACTTCGATTTTGTTCGCTGGGCGATTCAAGAATTCAATAACTCAGTTGCCGTTGGTCTCGATGTCAGGGGCAGCCGATTGGCCGCTCGTGGTCAGTCGGGTGAGGGCGGTGAGCTTGAAGATGCCATCGTGCTGCTCGAAGCCGCCGGATGTTGCCGCTACGTGATCACCGACGTAACCAGAGACGGAACCCTAGAGGGCCCAAACATTGACCTGCTCAGGTTGGTGCTTTCGAAAACCAACGCGCCGGTGGTCGCATCCGGTGGAATTTCATCACTCACCGACATTCGCGAGTTGAAAACTCTGGTGCACCACGGCCTAGAGGGTGCAATACTCGGCAAAGCGCTTTATGCGAAGAACTTCACGCTCGAGCAAGCTTTAGAGATGGCAGCCACAGATGACATTTGATCACGAGCACCTAAACCCAAACAAGTTTTCAGATTCCGCAGGAACTCCTTGGTCGGGGCGAGCCTTCGATGTTAACAACTACTCGGGTGATGATGGTTCGGCTCCAGCGCAACTTATTGCAGCTCTTCAGGCTTTTAGCGAAGGCGCAGCTGGCGCAGAAGTTGTGGTCGATGCAATTCGAGAGTCGCGCCTTCTAATTCCGCTGCTCGCAGAACTCACCGACAGCGAGGTTGGGCCAAACGGTCAAAAGGTAGACAAGAGTGCAGATCTGAGCATCGTCACCGTGGCAACACCAGATGAGCAAAACGGCTTGCCGGTGTTTAGCTCGGTAGCAGCGATGCACCGCTGGAATCCGAAGGCTCGACCTGTGCCGGCTGATGCTCGAAGGGTCGCGCTCGCGGCGGTTGTCGAAGAGAACACCAGAATCATTCTCGACCCAAAGAGCGAAACAGAGTTTGCAATTCGAAGGCCGGCAATTGCTGCCATCGCGCAAGACCTGAGCTGGGTCCATCCTGCGCGCAATCAGGCAGTGCAAGATGCAATTGCAAAAGTCACCGATACCGTCGAAGAGTTTCTTAGTTTCGAGTTAATTGACGGTGATCGGCTATCGCGCTTGCATTCTGCAGAACTGCAATTAGAACTGCGGCTCAAGCCGGGCCTGTCTGAAGAAGAATTGGCCGAGCTCATGCAGCGACTCGCTATTGGGCTAGGGGAGAGTGCCGAAATCGCCGAACACGTCGACAGCATGCGAGTGAAATTGGCCTAAAGCCAATTCGTCGCTAGTTGACTGGGCCGGTGTATTTTTCGCCCGGGCCTTGGCCCGGCGCATCCTTGATAGCCGAAGCTTCTCTAAATGCCAGTTGAAGCGAACGAAGGCCGTCACGAAGCGGTCTGGCGTGGTGGTCGCCCAGATCTGACGCAGCAGCAGTCAAGAGCCCAGCCAAGGCATTGATAAGTTTGCGAGCCTCATCCAGGTCGGCCTTGTGACCGTCTTCGCCCAATCCGCACTGAACTGCGGCGGCACTCATCAGGTGCACGGCGGTGGTGGTAATGACCTCGACGGCTGGCACCTCGGCAATGTCGCGAACCTGATCGGCTACGTCTCGAAACTCTTGAGAATCAAAGTCTGGCAAAGGGTTTACTCCTGATTAGTCGTTCTGCTAGGCTAACCCATGGCTCCGAGGTTCGCCTCGGTCAGAAGTGGATTCATTTCCCACCCAGTCCACCGACTTATTAGGTGTTCGGGTAAAGCTTTAGGAAACTTCGTTTCTGTACGCGTGCGGCTCCAGTCGCTTGCGTGGCCAAAGGTGTAAAAACCAAAGTCACGTCAAATAAGGAGCAAAGATCAGCGACCCACGTATCAATGAGCGCATCCGCGTGCCTGAGGTTCGCCTCGTCGGCGCAGCAGGTGAGCAGATTGGTGTAGTTCGCATCGAAGAAGCTATGCGTCTTGCCCAAGATGCAGATCTCGACCTAGTCGAGGTAGCCCCAGATGCAAAACCGCCAGTAGCGAAACTTATGGACTTCGGAAAATTCAAGTACGAAGCTGCACAGAAAGTTCGCGAGGCACGCAAGAACCAGGTCAACACCGTTCTAAAAACCGTTCGTTTCGGTTTGAAGATCGATGATCACGACTATGGAACAAAGCGAGCACAGATCGAGAAGTTCCTAAAAGCCGGTGACAAGGTAAAAGTGATCGTTGTTTTTCGCGGTCGCGAGCAGAGTCGTCCAGAGATGGGCGTAAAGCTGTTACAGAAACTTGCCGAAGAAGTAAACAGTTTCGGGCTCATCGAATCGACACCGTCGGTTGATGGCAGAAACATGGTTATGGTTATCGGTCCATTGAAGAACAAAGCAGAGGCTAAGGCCGAAGCGAAGAAGGCAGCATCTAAGGCAGAAGCCAAGGTTGCTCCAGCTGAGAACAAAGAGTCGGCAGAGGCCGACGAATAGAAGGAGAGAGCAATGCCAAAGCAGAAGACCCACTCGGGCGCTAAGAAGCGTTTCCGCTTCACCGGTAGCGGCAAGCTAATGAAGCAGCAGATCAACATGCGCCACAACCAGGAGCACATGTCGAACCGTCGCAAGCGTCGACTAAACGTCGACCAGGTGGTTTCACCAGCAGACTTCAAGACCATCAAGAAGCAACTCGGCAAGTAACCGACTTTTCAGAATTAGGAGCATCTACAAATGGCAAGAGTAAAAAATGCGGTTAACTCGAACAAGAAGCGTCGCACAGTTCTCGAGCGCGCCTCGGGTTACCGCGGTCAGCGTTCACGTCTTTACCGCATGGCAAAGCAGCAGATGCTGCACTCGTTGGTTTACGCATTCAACGACCGCCGTGCACGCAAGGGCGACTTCCGTCGCCTATGGATTCAGCGCATCAATGCCGCTGCACGTTCAAACGGCATGACCTACAACCGTTTCATTCAGGGATTGGCTTTGGCTGGCGTTCAGGTTGACCGCCGCATCCTTGCCGACCTAGCAGTGAACGAGCCAAAGACTTTCGCAACTCTGGTTGCGTCAGCAAAGGCTGCACTTCCTGCCGACACCTCGGCACCGAAGGCTAAGTAGTAGCAATTGCTAATTGATCCCAAGTCGAACCAGGTTCGCGGGGTCGCCAAGCTTAACAAGAAAGACGCCCGGTCAGAGACCGGGCTCTTTCTGCTTGAGGGTCCTCAGGGCCTAAAAGAAGCGCTCGCCCGACCCAAGTTGATTGTCGACATTTATGTGACAGAAGAAGCGCTAAACCGTCACGCCGAACTAATCGAGCAAGCCGAAGCGGCACACGTTGATGTGCAAATTGTTTCGGAGTCGGTGCTCAAGGTTATGTGTGACACCAACACGCCACAGGGAGTGCTCGCCGTTTGCCAGCAACTTGATGTGAGTCTCGATGACTTGATGGCAAGCAAACCAAAACTCGTAGCGTTGCTAGCAAACATCCGCGACCCCGGCAACGCTGGAACGGTTCTTCGCGCCGCGGATGCCGCCGGTGCCGACGGTGTGATTTTTAGCTCTAACAGCGTTGACGCTTACAACCCAAAAGTTGTTAGGTCTACCACCGGTTCGATTTTTCACCTACCTCTGGTCATCGGCGCAGACATCGCCGAGGCCATCGCAAAACTAAAAGCCGCTGGCATTCAAGTGCTAGCTGCCAATGCTGGCGGCATCGAGTTGCCACTGCTTGAAAAACAGCAGCTGGCCAAGCCGACGGCATGGGTTTTGGGCAACGAGGCCTGGGGCTTCGAACCCGAAACGCTCGAGTTGGTCGATCAAGAAGTTGCCGTTCCAATTTATGGTGCCGCCGAGAGCCTCAACCTGGCGACCGCGGCCAGTATTTGTCTCTATGCCTCCGCCTTCGCGCAGAACGTCGGCGATTAGACTAGAGCTCTTATGTCAGGCTCAAATCCAATCAGCGAATCGACTGTCGCCCAAGCAGTAGCTGCGGCACTTGCGGCCATATCCGGGGCAACCGACCTGGCGTCGCTTCGAAGCGCAAAACAGGCCACGGTAGGCGAGCAGTCAGAGATTTCCAAGCTGAATGCCCAACTGAAGGCCCTCGAGCCAGAGCACAAAGCCGCCGCCGGCGCCCTAATCGGTAAGGCACGAGCCGAGATCAATGCCGCATTCTCTTCGAAAGAAGAGCAGTTCGCCGCAGCCGAAGAGCTTGCCAAGTTGTCTGCCGAAAATGTCGACATGACAGCCGTCGCCATGCGTGTTCCGTTCGGTGCTCGTCATCCACTGTCTCTGCTTCAAGATCAAATCTCAGACGTATTTGTCGGAATGGGATGGGAAATCGCTGAGGGGCCAGAACTCGAGCACGAGTGGTTCAATTTCGACGCGCTGAACTTCGACGCCGACCACCCGGCTCGCGCTATGCAAGACACCTTTTTCGTCGAACCGGTGGAGTCCCACCTGGTGCTTCGCACCCACACCTCACCGGTTCAGGTTCGCTCGCTTCTCGAGCGTGAACTGCCGGTTTACGTTCTTTGCCCGGGTCGAGTGTTCAGAACCGATGAGCTCGATGCAACTCACACACCCGTTTTTCACCAGGTAGAGGGCCTCGCGATTGACAAGGGTCTAACCATGGCCGATCTTCGCGGAACTCTCGAGCACTTCGCTCGAATCATGTTCGGAGCGGAAGCGCAGATTCGCCTTCGCCCATCTTTCTTTCCATTCACCGAGCCTTCAGCTGAACTAGACGTTTGGCATCCCGGTGCAAAGGGTGGTGCTCGTTGGGTCGAGTGGGGTGGCTGCGGAATGGTAAACCCAAACGTTTTACTCGCAGCCGGAATCGACCCAGAGATTTATCAGGGTTTTGCATTCGGAATGGGCATCGAACGCACACTGATGTTCAGAAATGACGTTAGAGATATGCACGACATGGTCGAAGCCGATATTCGCTTCTCACAGCAGTTCGGGGTGAACCTCTGATGCGCGTGCCATTGTCTTGGTTAGCCGAATACGTCGACCTTCCGGCCGACGCAACACCTGATTCTGTTATGGCCGAGTTGGTCAAAGTCGGTCTCGAAGAAGAGGGCAGTCACGCATTCGAGGTAACTGGTCCGGTAGTCGTCGGCCAGGTTCTAGAGTTCACCGCCGAGGAGCAATCAAACGGCAAGACCATTCGCTGGTGTCAGGTTCGAGTTGCGCCGGAGGGCAGCAAGGCGGCCGATGGCGGTGAAGACGTTCGTGGCATCGTTTGCGGTGCAAACAACTTTGAGGTCGGCGACAAGGTTGTTGTTTGCCTGCCCGGCGCAACCCTGCCAGGTGACTTTCACATCGCCGCGCGTTCAACCTACGGACACGTCAGCGACGGCATGCTGGCTTCGGCGCGCGAACTAAATTTCAGTGACGACCACGCCGGCATAATGCGTCTAAACGTGATGGGCCTCGACCCAAAGATTGGCTCGGATGCCCTAGAACTGCTGCACCTCACCGATGCTGCTGCCGAAGTCAACGTCACTCCGGATCGCGGCTACTGCTTCTCAGTTCGAGGAATTGCTCGCGAATACGCGCACGCCACCGGCGCAGATTTCCGCGACCCAAAGGGTAACGCGGTTCTAAACCACGGCGAAGGCTTTGCCCTGAGTTTCACAGATCCGAATCCGGTTCGAAACCAACCCGGAATGCAAAGAATGGTTTTGCGTTCGGTGATGGGCATCGATTCGACCAAACCAACGCCACCATGGATGATTTCTCGCCTCAAACTTTCTGGCATGCGCTCTATCTCGCTCGCAGTAGACATCACCAACTATGTGATGTTAGAACTCGGGCAACCGATTCACGCTTATGACCTAGACAAGCTTCGCGGTGGAATAATTGTGCGAAGAGCGGCTAACGCAGAAACTCTGAAGACGCTAGACGGCCAGGTGCGCAAACTGCATCCAGAAGATCTGCTTATCTGTGACGAGTCAGGTCCAATCGGTTTGGCCGGAGTCATGGGTGGTGAGAGCACCGAGGTTGATGCCAACACAAAGAACGTTCTAATCGAAGCGGCGACTTTTGATCCAATCTCGATTGCAAGAACTGCTAGACGGCACAAGCTTTCTTCAGAAGCTTCGAAGCGATTTGAACGTGGCGTTGATCCGATGATTGCAGACAATGCCGCTGCGCGAGCAGTTCAACTGTTAGAAGTGCACGCACTTGGCGAAGGCAACATGCTCGGGGCCGACTACAACCAGCTAGAGCCGATCCTGCCAATCTTCTTGCCGACGAGTTTTGCCGAATCTATTGTTGGCATCAACTTTGAAATCGAAGAACAGATTCGAATCTTGTCTGAAATCGGTTGCGTTGTTGCATCTATCGATGGTGGCCTAGAAGTTTTGCCACCGAGCTGGAGACCCGACCTACGACACAAGACAGATCTCGTCGAAGAGGTGGCGCGCATTGGCGGCTACCACCGAATTCCGTCAAGGCTGCCTGTCGCACCTCCTGGTCGCGGGCTCACTCGAAGCCAGCAACTTAGAAGGCAGGCAATTTCGGCCCTCGTTGGTGCCGGTTACACCGAAGTGTTGACCTATCCGTTTATGTCGTCGGCACAAAATCAGTGGTTCGCCGGTGAGACAACGCAGAAGACCGTGAAACTGGCCAACGCCATGCAGGAAGAGGCAAGCGAGCTTCGAACCTCGATGCTGCCCGGCCTAATCGATGCTGCCAAGCGCAACATTTCTCGTGGCCTGGTGGATCTAGCCATTTTCGAAGAGGGCTCAGTCTTCTTGCCAGCCTCGACGGTGGTCGCTAGTTCGCTAGTTCCAGTTGGAAACAAGCGCCCTGAGCCCGAAGAGCTTTCGCTTTTGAATTCGCAGATTCCAGTTCAGCCGAAGCACCTTGCGGTTCTGCTAACCGGTGCGCGGGTTCCTAGCCAGGTTGGACAGAAAGAAATCGCTGCCAGCTACCAAGATGCGTTGAACGCAGTTTTGACTATTGCTCGGGCGGCTTCGCTTGAACTTGAGATTCGTCAAACCGTGCGAAAGGGCTTTCACCCGGGACGGTGCGCGGAATTTTTCACTGCCGATTCAGTTTTAGTTGCCGTCTCTGGCGAACTTGATCCGGCGCTAGCGACTCAAAACGACTTGCCGCGCAGAGTTTCTGTCGCCGAGATTAATTTGAGCGCAATCTATGCTGCTGCTCCGAGTTCAATCGGCGCGAGTGAAATCAAAGTTATGCCCGCGGCTACTCAAGATCTTTCGCTCGTGGTTGATCTAGAAGTCTCAGCTGCCGAATTGAAGCAAGCCATAATCGAAGGCGCTGGCGCGCTTCTCGAAAGCATTGTGCTGACCGATGACTACCGTGGTGAGAACATCGATGCCAACAAAAAGTCATTGACCTTCGCTTTGCGTTTTCGTGCGGCCGATCGCACTCTAACGCAAGCAGAGGCTAGCGAAGCTCGCGATGCCGGGGTTGCCATGGCTGCCGATAAATTTGCGGCAGTGCTGAGGGCATAGTTTGACTTATTCGGTGGCGGTCGCGGGAGCCAGCGGCAATGCTGGCGCAGAGCTGCTGCGCCTAATTGCAAAGCACCCAGAGCTAGAACTCAAGACGGTGACTGCAAGCAGCTCTGTCGGAAAATCCGTCGGTGAGGTTCACAACCACCTTGACGACTATGTAGAACTAGTATTCGTTGCAACCGAATCTGAGCTTCTCTCCGGGCACGACATAGTTTTTCTCGCACTTCCTCACGCACTGTCGGCCGCGCTTGCGAAAGAGTTGCCCGCTGATGTTCTAGTGATCGACTGCGCAGCCGATTTTCGACTCGAGAGCGAAGCCGACTGGCTGAAGTTTTATAAGACTCCCTTTGCCGGCACCTGGGCCTATGGAATGCCAGAGTTGTTGATCGAGGGTGGCGCTGCAAAGCAGCGCAAAAATCTGGTCGCAGCCAAGCGAATTGCTGTTCCCGGCTGCAATGTAACTGCCATCACGCTTGGTCTTGCACCGGCCCTGAGTGCCGGCCTGATTCAAACTGACGACATCGTGAGCGTCTTGACAGTCGGAACTTCGGGGGCTGGCAGAGGTGCAACCGAGAAACTGTTTGAACTCGAACCCACCGGATCTGCTGAGGCCTATCAGGTTGGCGGAATTCACCGGCACACGCCAGAAATCGAACAAAACCTTTCTAAGTCGGCTAACCAGCTGGTGCAGATTTCGTTCACCCCCGTCTTGTCTTCATTCGAAAGAGGAATTCTTGCCGTCAACACGGCAAGGCTATTGCCGGGTGCCACAATTGCCGCTGTCGAGGCTGCTTTCGAAGAAGCTTACGGCGATGAATTTTTCATCGAGGTGCTGGCTCTTGGGAAATTTCCAACCACCGTTGACACAATTGCAAACAACAAAGCTGTAATCGGTTTGGCAATCGATGAGCACACAAACCGTCTCGTGACAATTTGTGCAATCGACAACCTGGTCAAAGGGACGGCCGGAGCAGCAATTCAGTCGATGAACATTGCACTCTCGCTTGACGAGAAAACTGGCCTAGAGTCGCTTTCGAAGAACGACCTGATCAAATGATTGCCGTAAAGAAATGACTGTCACATCGGCCAAGGGTTTCGTTGCCGCGGGAGTGCGCGCCGGGATCAAAAAGTCGGGAAATCTAGATTTGGCGCTTGTGCAAAATCTTGGCCCGTTTAATTCTGCCGCTGCGGTTTTTACCTCAAACCGTTGCCAAGCAAATCCAATCATTTGGAGCAAACAGGTAATTCTTGACGGTCAGGTTTCTGCAATTGTGCTGAACTCGGGCGGCGCAAATTGCTACACCGGCCCGCAGGGTTTTCAAGTGACCCACGCAACCGCCGAGGCGGTGGCCGAAAGACTAGGCATTTCTTCTGGTGACGTTCTGGTTTGTTCCACCGGTTTGATCGGCGAGCAGCTTGACCTAGCCAAATTGCAGACCGGAGTTGCTCTCGCAGCCGAGGATCTATCTGCAAGCAACGGGCAGTTGGCGGCCGAGGCAATCATGACAACGGATTCGGTTTCGAAGACCACTGTGTTTAGCAGTCCCGCCGGCTGGACCGTTGGCGGAATGGCCAAGGGTGCCGGCATGCTCGCGCCTGGCTTGGCAACCATGCTGGTCGTAATCACGACCGATGCCATCGCCACCAGCGAAGAGTTGGATCAGGCCCTGCGAGCCGCAACTCGCATCACATTTGACCGTCTCGACAGTGATGGCTGCATGTCTACAAACGACCAGGTGACCCTGATGGCCTCGGGCGCTTCGGGCATCAAGCCAGAGTTCGATGAACTGGCAGCCGCCATCCGTGAGGTTAGCCAAACTCTGGCGATGAAACTGCTTAGCGATGCCGAAGGTTCAAGTCACGACATCGCGATTCGCGTTTCGAAGGCGGCCAGCGAAGAAGACGCCGTCTCTGTGGGCCGCTCGGTTGCGAGAAACAACTTGTTCAAGGCAGCCATCTATGGAAACGACCCAAACTGGGGTCGGATACTGGCTGCCGTCGGTGTGACCGATGCTGCCTTTGACCCATACGACATCGATGTCTCGATCAACGGCGTCTCGGTTTCACGCAAGGGAATGCCAGATCAGTCTCGCGACCTTGTCGATCTCACACCGAGAGCGGTTCAGATCGAAATAGTTTTGAATGCCGGCAACCACGAGGCTACGGTTTACACAAACGACCTCACTCACGAATACGTTACCGAGAACAGCGACTACTCAAGCTAATGACTACAAACCAAAACGACGACCTGCTAGCCAAGATCAAGGCCGAGACCCTGATTGAGTCTTTGCCCTGGTTGCAGCGCTTTCACCAGAAGGTCGTTGTTGTAAAATTTGGCGGCAACGCGATGGTCGATGAGAATCTTCAACGCGCGTTCGCACAAGACATGGCCTACTTGCGCTGGGTCGGAATCCGCCCGGTTGTTGTGCACGGGGGTGGGCCGCAGATTTCTGCAAAGCTCGCCGAACTAAACATCGAATCAGAATTCCGTGGCGGTTTTCGTGTCACGACCGAGCAATCAATCGGCGTGGTGCGCGATGTGCTCAGAAATGAAATCAGCGAACCGCTCGCGCAGATGATTCAAGTTGCCGGTGCCGAAACTCAGGTTCTTTCGGGCGAAGACGCCAATCTGTTTCGCGCAGAGGTGACGACGCTAGATTCACCGGATGGACCCATCGACATCGGGCTCGTGGGTGAAGTGGTTCAAGTGAATCCGCGCATTGTTTTCGAAGCTCTTGAAGCCGGGCGCATCCCGGTAATCAGCACGGTCGCGCCAGATGCCTCGGGTCGACTGTTAAATGTCAACGCCGATCTGGCCGCGGCCTCCCTTGCGATTGCGCTCGGAGCCGAAAAGCTCATGGTGCTCACCGATGTGCCCGGGCTTTACAGCAACTGGCCGAACCTAGACTCGCTCGTGTCTGAGATCACGGCAACTGAGCTCGAGAAGCTGCTGCCGACACTCGAATCGGGCATGATTCCAAAGATGCAGGCTTGCCTCAGCGCGGTTACCGGGGGAGTTCCTCAGGCGCACGTCATCGACGGCCGCACACCGCACAGCATCCTTTTGGAAATTTTCACGGTATCGGGCTTTGGCACCATGGTGCTACCCTCATAACTTCTCGCAGCCTCGCAAGCAAAAAGAAAGAGACAAATGGTTCGCCACTTCTTGAAAGACGATGACATCACTTCGGCCGAACAGGCCGAGATAATTCGTCGCGCAATTGAACTAAAGAAGTCTCCATACAGCGCCAGACCTTTTGAAGGACCGAAAACGGTCGCCCTGATCTTCGACAAGACCTCAACTCGAACCCGCGTCTCTTTTGCAGTTGGTGTCGCTGATCTCGGTGGCGTGCCGCTGATCATCGACAGCCAATCGAGCCAAATGGGTGGCAAAGAGAGCGTGGCCGACACAGCAAGGGTGCTCGATCGACAGGTTGCCGCAATCGTCTGGCGAACTTACGCGCACAGCGGGCTAGAAGAAATGGCAGCTAACTCGAGCGTGCCGGTCATCAATTCGCTCAGTGACGATTACCACCCGTGCCAACTGTTGGCAGATCTGCTCACGATTCAAGAACACAAGGGACGCTTGGCTGGGCTCAAGGTTGCCTATGTTGGCGATGCCGCCAACAACATGGCGAATTCATACCTAATCGCCTGCGCAATGGCCGGCATGCACGTTTCGATGGCAAGCCCAAGCAAATACGCGCCAAACCAAGAAGTCGTTGAGCGCGCAATGGCAATTGCGGAGGCAACCGGCGGTTCTGTTTCTCTGCATCAAGATCCGAGCGCCGCAGCCGACCTCGCCGATGTGGTTGTCACCGACACCTGGATCTCTATGGGGCAAGAGGCCGAGAAGGCCAAGCGCATTCAAGAGTTTGCCGGCTTCACCGTCGATGCAGACCTAATGGCAAAGGCGAAGCCAGACGCAATTTTTCTGCACTGCCTTCCCGCCTACCGCGGCTACGAGGTTTCTGCCGAAGTGCTCGATGGTCCGCAGTCGGTTATCTGGGATGAGGCCGAGAATCGCCTTCACGCTCAAAAGGCGCTGATGGCTTGGCTTGCCGAGCAGCGCTAAGTCTCTTCAACAAGCTCGGCGAATAGACTTGCCCAATGAACGACGCAAATTCTCTATGGGGCAGCCGATTCGAGGGCGGGCCATCCGATGCTTTGGCAGCGCTGAGTCGTTCGGTTCACTTCGACTGGAGACTGGCCAAGTACGACATCGCCGGAACCCGTGCTCACATCAAAGCACTGATGTCGGCCGGTTACCTTTCTAGCCTCGAGCACGAGAAACTCGACAGAAGCCTGGTCGAACTAGCCAGTCGCGTCGAAGCGGGCAGTTTTGCAGCCAAGCCGGCAGACGAAGACGTTCACTCGGCTCTCGAGCGAGGGCTAATTGAAATTGCCGGCCCAGAGTTAGGCGGCAAGGTCAGGGCGGGTCGCTCCAGAAACGACCAAATTGCCACTTTGATTCGCATCTACCTGCTGGACCAGTCTGAGGTCTTGCACCGCCTGGTCATCGATCTAATCGAGGTAATTCTCTCGAGATCAGAGGAGCACCTCGGCGTTGCCATGCCTGGCCGCACTCACTTTCAGCATGCCCAGCCGGTTCTTCTTTCGCACCATCTTCTCGCTCACGCCTGGCCACTAGTTCGCGATCTAGAGCGAATGCAAGACTTCAAGAAACGCGCATCGCTCTCTCCTTACGGCGCCGGCGCGCTCGCGGGGAACACTCTCGGCCTAGATCCAAACCTGGTTGCCGCCGAGCTCGGGCTAGTCGGTCCAACGCAGAACTCAATAGATGCAACCGCTAGTCGCGATGTGGTGGCGGAGTTCCTCTTCATCACAACTCTGATTTCAATAAACCTCTCGCGCTTCAGCGAAGAGATAATCATCTGGGCAAGCGCCGAGTTTGACTACATCAAACTCCACGATTCTTTCTCGACCGGTTCGTCGATTATGCCGCAGAAGAAAAACCCAGACATCGCAGAGTTAGCTCGCGGAAAATCGGGTCGACTTATCGGAAATCTCACCGGATTGCTTGCCACACTCAAAGGCCTTCCACTGGCTTACAACCGCGACCTTCAAGAAGACAAAGAGCCGGTATTCGATTCAATTGATCAGCTCATGCTTGTGCTACCGGCCTTCACAGGAATGATTGCGACCCTCGAATTCAACAGAAACCGCCTAGAGATGCTTGCCCCACTCGGCTTCTCGCTTGCGACCGATGTCGCAGAGTGGTTAGTAAAGAAGAAGGTTCCTTTCCGCGATGCTCACGAGATAACCGGCAAGTTGGTTTCTTGGTGTGAGCAGCACAAGCTCGAACTTCACGAGGTTGCCGATTCAGACATGGCGGCAATCTCACCGATGCTTACCCCGGATGTTCGCGATGTTCTAAGCGTTGGCGGCTCCATCAAGGCTCGTACGGGTGCCGGCGCGACCGCACTGCCTCGCGTGCTCGAGCAAATCACCGCACTGCGCAAGATCGCACCGAAGAGAAACGCATAGAGAAGGTTCACGTGAGTTCAGTTCTAGACCAACAGTCAAACGATTCATCCTTCACGGATGTGCTCGAAGAGCTAAAGTGGCGTGGCCTTGTTGCCATCTCAACCGACGAGCAAGAGCTGCGCAATGCTCTCGCGTCGGGGTCAATCACTTACTACTGCGGATTCGATCCGACCGCTGCCAGCTTGCACCTTGGCAACTTGGTGCAGTTGCTAACCATGCGTCGACTTCAACTGGCCGGGCACAAGCCGCTGGTTTTGATAGGTGGTTCAACCGGTTTGGTTGGTGACCCGAGGCCGACCGCCGAAAGAACTCTGAATACTCGCGAAACAGTCGCCGAGTGGGTAGAAAAACTTGGAAAACAATCGGCTCGCTTTCTCTCATTCGAAAACAACAACGCCGCTCGAATGGTGAACAATCTCGATTGGACCGCACCGATTTCTGCAATCGACTTCTTGCGTGAGATTGGCAAGCACTTCCGTGTTGGAAAAATGCTTAGCAAGGATGCCGTCAGTGCTCGACTCAACAGTGACCACGGAATCAGTTACACCGAATTCAGTTACCAAATTTTGCAGGGTCTAGATTTTCTCGAACTCTTCCGTCGATACGACTGTGTTTTACAAACCGGCGGCAGCGATCAGTGGGGAAACCTAACCAGCGGAACTGATTTGATTCATAAGGTAGAGGGCAAGAGTGCTCACATTCTTGCAACTCCGCTCATCACAAATTCCGACGGCAAGAAGTTTGGCAAGTCAGAGGGTAATGCGGTTTGGCTCGATGCCGAGTTCACTTCGCCATATGCGTTTTACCAGTTTTGGTTGAACGTCGAAGACGCAGACGTTGTCGATCGACTAAAGGTGTTTACGTTTCTCACACGAGCTGAAATCGAAGAACTCGCCGAACAGACCGCAGCGGCTCCGCATCTTCGGGCCGCGCAAAAACGTTTGGCTTTCGAAGTCACCGCAATCGTCCACTCAACCGAAGACGCACAAGCTGCGATCGATGCAGCGGCTGCTCTGTTTGGGCTGGGGGAGTTGACGTCACTCGATGCTTCGACCTTGCGTTCTGCACTTAGCGAGTTGCCGAATGTTCAGGCCGAGTCAGGTGTGCTAATAGCTTCGCTCTTGGTTGAAACCGGTTTGGTTGCTAGCCTCTCGGCCGGTCGGCGCGCGATCGCCGAGGGTGGCGTCTACCTGAATAACGTCAAGGTAGAAGACGAAGGTGCCACACTCGAGGCCTTCATCCGTGATGAGTTTGCCGTCTTGCGTCGAGGAAAGAAGACCCTGGCGGGCATTTTCAAGAAATAAGGGTCAAATCCTTATAAATATTGGCGTTTATGCCCATTTCGATTTGACAGCAATGTTACAAATGCGTAATGTTGAGACCTGTTGACCATAGTTTGGCAATTCCTGCTTAGGAAGCCGGCTCAAGTGCGACAAACCAACAGACCAGCGAAAGCTAGGCATCGGCCCCAAAGGCCAGTGTTTTAGTCGAAGTTAGCCTGTTACAAACTTAGAAATTTAGCCACGTGTCAGTCTTTGACTTACCTGGTTATTCTGCTAAGTTAGTGAAGTTGCTCTGCGGATTTTCTAGCGAAAATCTGTCGCAGCATCCGATCTTTGAGAACTCAACAGTGTGCACAAAAATCTATGTCGATGCCAAGAACCTGTTGGTTAGCTGCTTGCAGCTTTCCAAGAGAAGTAATTGGATTAGACAGATTGTCAGCAATGACATCTATTTAGTCAGATCAAACTGATGCGCCAAATTTCCGGCGTTTCGAAAAATTTCTTGCCAGCTTGCTGGTGAGAGAAAAATTTTTACGGAGAGTTTGATCCTGGCTCAGGACGAACGCTGGCGGCGTGCTTAACACATGCAAGTCGAACGATGAAGCTGGAGCTTGCTCCGGTGGATTAGTGGCGAACGGGTGAGTAACACGTGAGCAATCTGCCCTTGACTCTGGGATAACTGCGGGAAACTGTAGCTAATACCGGATACGAGGCTCGAAGGCATCTTCGGGTCTGGAAAGAATTTCGGTCAAGGATGAGCTCGCGGCCTATCAGCTAGTTGGTGAGGTAATGGCTCACCAAGGCGACGACGGGTAGCCGGCCTGAGAGGGTGACCGGCCACACTGGGACTGAGACACGGCCCAGACTCCTACGGGAGGCAGCAGTGGGGAATATTGCACAATGGGCGAAAGCCTGATGCAGCAACGCCGCGTGAGGGATGAAGGCCTTCGGGTTGTAAACCTCTTTTAGCAGGGAAGAAGCGAAAGTGACGGTACCTGCAGAAAAAGCACCGGCTAACTACGTGCCAGCAGCCGCGGTAATACGTAGGGTGCAAGCGTTGTCCGGAATTATTGGGCGTAAA
>JAIOXI010000033.1:0-11012 GCA_021741685.1 Rhodoluna sp. | reverse complement strand
GGCCGGTTCATTGGCCTGACGCTGAAGACGATGACTTTTCGAAAAGTACATCTAATTGAAAGGCCTCAATTGAAACTATCTAACATCTTGACCGACGGTCAATTTAACATCGTTTATAACATGTTGTCATTGGGAATCGCAGCGATGCTATTCACTTCGATCTTCTTGTGGGTTGCACGCGACCGCGTATTGCCTCGCTACCGCACCGCAGTGATGGTCTCAGCTTCTGTAACCTCGATTGCTGCTTACCACTACTTCAGAATGTTCGACAACTTCAGCCACGCATTCGCGGTTGACGGTGTGAACAACCCAGGCGCTTACAACGTTGGCTACCGCTACGTTGACTGGCTACTAACTGTTCCACTACTACTAGTTGAGCTTGTTGCAGTACTTGCACTTGCAAAGGCAGCTCAGAGCTCGATCTTGAACCGCTTGGTTCCTGCAGCAGCAGCAATGATCGTTCTTGGTTACCCTGGTGACGCAAAGCTGGACATCTGGGGCCTAGACGCTTCAGTATGGGGTCTACTCTCAACCATTCCGTTCCTATACATCTTGTATGTATTGTTCGTCGAGTTGGGCAAGAGCCTGTCACGCCAGTCAGCAGAAGTTCAGAAGAAGGTCCGCATTTTGCGCTTGCTACTTATCGCAACTTGGGGCGTTTACCCAATCACCTTCATCTTGGCGATGGGCAACACTCAGGCAACTGCAGACCAGTTCGTAGCACGTGAAGTTGGTTACTCAATTGCCGACATCCTTGCTAAGTGCCTCTTCGGTCTAATCATCTACTCGATCGCTCGTATCAAGTCAGCTGAAGACGACAAGGAATTCGCTAAGTCAGAGTTCAAAGACGCATAAGCAATAAACCAAAAAACTTGCGGGTCACCAGTGTTGGTGGCCCGCAAGTCTTTAAGCCATGATTTATTCATGGCAAATAACGACAACGCCGAGCTAGCAGAGCTGTTACGCGCCAACATCGAGGCGTCAAATCGAACTACCCACGCGGTGCGCGCGATAGTCAGATTCGTCTTTTTGCAACTGACCATAACCACAGTCAGCGCCTTGCTCGTTGCCGTCGGCTCGGCCCTGAACCTAAACCAGGTCTTCGTTCCTATCTCGTCGCTCACCTGGATTGCCGGCTCACTATTCGCCGGCATCACCGCGCGTCGAGACCTCAAGGCGTCTGCGATTCCTAAGTAGTTCTACTTGATCTTGTATTGCTTCAGCAACGCGGCTACCGCCTTGTGCTGGGCGGCTATGAACGCAGAATTACGCTTCTGCTCGGCCCGGTTATTGTCGTTGCTCAAGAAGTCGACCACCTTGCCAGCATTCGCCATGAGATTAGGCAACTTGATTGCGGTGGCCTTGACCGAGGTGGCCTTCAGCTGTTGCAGGTATAGGGTTTGGCAAGGCTTGTAGGCCAGACACTTTCTAAACAAAAGCCCACGCTCGAGTGTCTCGGTCTTGTGAGTCAATTTAATCCACGGATATCCGACATCGGGCTTATCCATCGCGAAGGTGTAGGTGTCAAGCAACTCTGGGGTCTGGCGGTTCTCGCCGAAAGTCTGGTCGGCTCCCCAAGGCAAAAATGTGAATACGCTCTTCGAGTTGCTGCGCAAGAAGTAGTTGTTGATGATTGGACCCGAGTATCCATCCCAGTGACCCAAGAAGTTATCTACTGCAAACATCTTCACCATCGAGGTGCGATCGATGCGCTTGGCCAAGCCGTCCCACCAGGCTTTTGGCGCTTCGACGTTTGCTGCTTCAATCAAGGCTGTTAGGTCTGCTTTGTTTGGGGTGGTTGCCCAACCCTCGTCGACCGTGAACTTTCCGTCAGACTCGCCGCCGCTGTCGTTGCCGGGTTTTAGGTCTGCGAATGCTTGGCCTTCGAAGAGGTGCTGGGTTGGGTCTTTGAATCGCTTGCTCAAAAAGATGTCATCTGGAGTTTCGACATTTAGATAGACGCCCTTCGACTTGCCGTTCACAAAAACCTCGGCCCAGCCGGTGCTTGGCGCAACTACACCCATCGCGTTATATAGCTTGTAGGCACCAAGTTCGTGAACCAACGAGTTATCTTGGGTCAGCGAGTGCAACGTCATGTTCTTTAGGCCGAGAAAACGCTGGCCCTTGAGCGCGTCACCCCAGTTGAACTGAATTCTCATAGAAGGCTTTTGCTTGAGTGGCTGAAGCGAAGTGCTGCCCTTGAGTCGCAGGCCGATTGTGATTTGATCTGATTCGAGCTCACCCTGAACGAACTTCACTTTTGCTGTTACGTACTTTTTTAGAGTTGACCAGTTGTTGAGTGACGTCTCGCTTGCCGTTGGCACCTCAAGATAGACCTCGGTGATTTTTGCAACGCTATAGATGTCGGTCAGCTTGATGTTGGTAATGGCGGCGGCGGGCTGCAGGCTAACTCCGGTTAGTAGAACCGTTAGAACAAGGGCAAGCGCGAGGCGCAATTTCGTCATCATCGAAGGCATAACTTGTAATATAGCGGGATGACCGAAATAACGCTCATCCCCTTTCTAAGCGCATTGGCTCTCGACATCGTGTCGATTGTGCTGCTGTCTTTTGTCTTCTACCACCGACGACACAAGAACCGCGACATGACAATTGCCATCGCGATCATCAACGTGACCCTTTTTGCTCTGGCCGGAGCGCTTGCTTCATTCACTCTTTCGCTGGGTGTCGGTTTCGCCCTGTTTGCCGTTATCTCGATCATCCGCCTGCGCTCAGATGAAGCCGGCTGGCTCGAGATGGCCTACCTGCTCACCGGCCTTGCGGTTGGTTTGATTCTGGGTCTCCCCGGCTACTCGCTCACGGTTCAGGCGATTTACGCCTTCATCTTGGTATTGGCAATTTATCTAATCGACCACCCCAAGTTGCTACCTGCCGCGAAAACTAAGCGTATGAACATTGCCGTCGATTTCGTAGAAACCGATCAGGCCGCTTTACTGGCGAAGGTGCATGAAATTCTAGGTAAAAAGGTTTTGCAGGTTGAGACCCGGTCGATAGTCGTGACGCCGCCGAGCATGAAGCTCGACGTTAAGTACTCAGAGCGCTAAACGGCGTTCAACAACGCGGGCAATTCGATCTGCCCATGATTGAGCCGAGCCTTCGTCGGCAGCCTCGACCATAACCCGCACAAGTGGCTCGGTGCCAGAGGCACGAAGCAATACTCGCCCGCTGCCCTGCAACTCGTTCTCGGCCTCGCTCACAGCGGCCTGAACCTCTTCGTCGCTGTCTACACGAGACTTGTCGACGCCCTTGACGTTGATCAGAACCTGGGGCAGAACCGTCATGACCCTGCTGAGTTCGGCTAGAGACTTGCCGGTTCTGGCTACCTCGGCGGCCAACTTGAGGCCGGTCAAAATGCCGTCGCCGGTGGTTGCAAAGCGCGAGAAGATTACGTGGCCAGACTGCTCGCCGCCGAGAGTGTAGCCGCCCTGGCGAATCTGCTCGAGAACATAGCGGTCCCCAACCTTGGTCTCAATCATCTCGATGCCGGCCTTCTGCATTGCAATTTTCAAACCGAGGTTGCTCATGACGGTGGCAACCAGAGTGTTGCGAGCGAGGTGACCGCGCTCTTTCAAACTGAGCGCCATGATGGCCATGATCTCGTCCCCGTCGACGATTTTGCCAGTGTTGTCAACGGCAAGGCACCGATCCGCGTCGCCATCGTGCGCAATGCCGAGGTCTGCGTTGTGCTCAAGCACAGCAGACTGCAGTGCGCTGAGGTGAGTTGAACCGTAGCCAAGGTTAATGTTGTGACCGTCTGGGTCTGCTCCGATAACAACAACCTTTGCACCGGCATCGACGAACGCCTGAGGTGAAACACCCGAAGCTGCGCCGTGCGCGCAGTCGAGAACAATCTTTAGGCCCTCGAGGCGATGTGGCAATGCCTTGAGCAGGTGAACTATGTATCGGTCTTCTGCATCGGCGAAACGAGAAACGTGACCAACCGCTCCACCAATTGGTGCCAACTTGTCGGAAAACATCAAGGCTTCGATCTTGTCTTCGATTTGATCGTCTAGCTTGTGGCCGCCGCGAGCGAAGAACTTGATGCCGTTGTCAGGCGCGGGGTTGTGCGAAGCCGAGATCATGACGCCGAAGTCGGCATCCATGTCTGCGGTTAGAAAGGCAGTTGCCGGGGTAGGAATCATGCCGGCGTCGAATACGTCAACACCAGAACTGGCTAGACCTGCGGCAACAGCGGCGGCAAGAAATTCACCAGAGATGCGCGGATCGCGCCCGATTACTGCTTTAGGTTTTTCGCCACGATTACGGCTGTCTTCGCCGAGAACGATTGCTGCGGCCTGAGCCAGCTGCATTGCCATTTCGGCTGTGAGGTCGCGGTTAGCTAACCCACGAACCCCATCGGTGCCAAATAGCCTCGCCATAGTTCGAGATTAGCCGAACGCCCAGAAGAAGCGGTTTAGCGCTTCGAGAACTGAGAAGCCTTACGAGCCTTCTTGAGACCGGCCTTCTTGCGCTCGATGACACGTGGGTCACGCTTCAAGAATCCAGCCTTCTTCAAAGCCGGGCGGTTGTTGTCGCGGTCGATCTCGTTTAGGCAACGAGCGATTCCGAGACGAAGTGCGCCAGCCTGACCAGCAATGCCGCCGCCTGTGATGCGAGCGACTACGTCGTAGGCACCCTTCAACTCAAGAACGGTGAACGGGTCGGTGATTAGCTGCTGGTGCAACTTATTTGGAAAATAGTCTTCAAGCGCGCGGCCGTTTACCTTGATGACGCCGGTGCCAGGAACAATGCGCACACGTGCGATTGCCTGCTTGCGACGACCAAGACCAGCAGCAGGCTGAGTCAATGGACCGCGTGACTTTACAGGGGTCTTAGCCGCTGGAGTCTCGGTTGTGTAGCTCTCTGGAGCTACGTCTGTGGTTTCGTTCTTAGCCATGAATTCTTCTCGAGTCTTCTCTTGCGCGCTTACTGAGCGACCTGGTCAATGATGAAAGTCTTTGGCTTCTGTGCAGCGTGTGGGTGCTCTGCGCCGCGGTAGACCTTTAGCTTGGTTAGCTGAACTGCGCCAAGCTTGTTCTTTGGAAGCATGCCCTTGATTGCCTTTTCGACAGCCTTCTCTGGGTTCTTCTCTAGCAGCTCTGCATAAGTAGTAGCGGTCAAACCACCTGGGTAACCAGAGTGACGGTAAGCCTTCTTCTGAAGCAACTTAGCGCCGGTCAAAGCAACCTTTTCGGCGTTGATGATGATCACGAAGTCACCGTTGTCCATGTGTGGAGCAAACGTTGGCTTGTGCTTGCCGCGCAAGAGTGTTGCCGCATGGGTTGCTAGACGACCTAGAACAACGTCGGCAGCGTCAATGATGAGCCACTCGTTGTTGAGCTCATGAGCCTTTGGTGAATAAGTACGCACGTTAAATTGCCTTCTACTTCTTGCTTCGGATGAATCCAGATAAATTCGTCACGATAATTCGCGACTCGAGATTCAGGTTTCGCCGGGGAAAGCCGGCAACGAGTCATAAGTTTAGCCCGAATTGCGGGCAGAGGTCAAACTCTAGTTTTCGTCTAGAGTGCGCAGATTCTGGGCTTTCTCGGCCTGCGCAGCCAGTTGATTGTCTGCCGGGTAGCCAATCTTCAACAGGCTCAGCCCGTGGGGTGAAACCACCTTGTAGCTGCCCTCACGGTTGGTCTGTTCGAGCAGCTGCTTGATCTTGGCCGGGGTTGCCCGGCCCTGTCCAACGGCGATTAGCGCCCCCACAATCGACCGAACCATGTTGTGGCAGAAGGCATCTGCCTGAATCTCGATTTCGACAACTTTGCCCTGCCCCCGCGAAACAGTGATTTCTTGTAATTCACGGATGGTGGTCGAGCCTTCGCGAGGCTTGCAGAAGCTGGCAAAGTCGTGCAGGCCGAGCAGCTGGCTGCCGGCTTCGCTCATTGCCTCGATGTTTAGTTGCCCGGCGACATCCAAGGTAAATCGGGTTTCGAGTGGATTCTTGAACGACAAATTGTCGGCTAAGCGATAGCGATAGCGACGATTGATTGCGCTGAAGCGAGCATCAAACCCTTCGGGCGCAATGCCAACCGAAGCTACCCGAATATCGTTTGGCAAAAGTCGGTTGAGTTTGTATGCGATGTCGTCGATGGTTTCGCGCCCGAGCCTTGCCAACTGCGTCTGCGAAAGATCAAAGTGCGCAACCTGGTTCAGGGCGTGAACTCCAGCGTCGGTGCGACCCGCAACCCGCAACGAAAAGTCGATCTCACTCTCGCCAAAAATCAGGGTGAGCGCTTCGAGAAACGCGGCCTGTATCGTGCGAAGTTCGGGTTGTTTAGACCAACCGAAAAAATCGGTGCCGTCATAACCGAAGTCGATTCTTAAACGAGTGAACCCGCCGACGTATAGGTCAACGGGTTCGCTCATGAGAATTGAGATTACTCTGCTTTGGTCTCTTCTGCAGCAGCTTCTTCGGCAACAGCCTCAGTTGCTTCTGCCTCAACCGCTGCTTCGGCTTCGGCTGGCGCTTCGACCGCTGCTTCGGTTTCAACTACTGCTGTTTCTTCAGCAACTTCGGTTGAAACTTCTTCTTCGACTACGACGTCTGCAACAACCGCTGCTGCTCCGGCCTTAACCGAGTTAGTCAACTTGTTCTTGCTTGCCTTTGGCTTAGCGTTCACTGGCTCAAGAACAAGCTCGATAAGTGCCATCGGGGCGTTGTCGCCCTTGCGGAAACCTAGCTTGGTGATGCGAGTGTAGCCACCCTGGCGGTCTGCGACCTGAGGTGCAATGTTGGTGAACAACTCGTGCACAACCGACTTCTCGGTTAGCTGAGCAATTACACGACGACGGGCTGCTAGGTCTCCGCGCTTAGCGAAGGTGACTAGACGCTCTGCCAACGGACGCAGGCGCTTGGCCTTGGTCTCGGTGGTAGTGATCTTGCCGTGCTTGAACAATGAGGTAGCCATGTTGCGAAGCATTAGGCGCTCGTGCGCCGGTCCGCCTCCGAGACGTGGTCCCTTTGTTGGTGCTGCCATTAGATTTCTCCTCTTGGATTAGCGAGCGGCTTACGCCTGCTCGCCTTCTTCGTCGTCGTAGTTTGAGCTGAAGTAGGTAGCGTCAAAGCCCGGAACAGAGTCACGGAACTTTAGGCCCATTGAGGTGAGCTTGTCGCGCACCTCGTCGACCGACTTGCTACCGAAGTTGCGAATGTTCATCAACTGGTCTTCTGAAAGGTTGATCAACTCTGCAACAGTGTTGATTCCTTCGCGCTTGAGGCAGTTGTATGAGCGAACGGTTAGGTCTAGCTCTTCGATTGGCATTGCCAATTCAGGTGAGAGGTTTGACTCAACTGGAGCTGCACCAAGTTCGATACCCTCGGCTGCTTCGTTCAGAGCCTTTGCAAGTCCGAACAACTCAACCAAGGTGCTACCTGCTGATGCAAATGCATCTTCTGGTGTCATCGATGGCTTGGTCTCAACGTCAACAACTAGCTTGTCGAAGTTGGTGAACTCACCGGCACGAGTTGCCTCGACACGGTAAGAGACCTTGAGAACTGGTGAATAGATCGAGTCGATTGGAATCCAGTCGGCGTCGGCGTTTGGGTTGCGGTTTAGCGAAGCCTGAACGTAGCCGCGGCCACGCTCGATGGTTAGCTGCAACTCGAACTTTGCCTTTGCATCGATGGTTGCGATTACCAACTCAGGGTTGAAAATCTCAACACCGGCAGGAACCTGGATGTCGGCGGCAGTTACCTGACCGGCACCGTTCTTGATGACGTGTGCAACCACTGGCTCATCGTTGTCGCTCGAAACAACGAGCTCCTTGATGTTCAAGATGATTTCGGTGACGTCTTCTTTTACGCCATCGATGGTGGTGAACTCGTGCTTCACACCAGCAAAACGAACGTTGGTGACTGCAGCACCAGGGATCGATGAGAGCAAGGTGCGGCGGAGTGAGTTACCAAGGGTGTAACCGAAACCTGGCTCGAGTGGCTCGAGGGTAAAGGTCGCACGGTTCTCACCGGTTGAGGTTGGCTTCAATGTTGGGCGCTGTGCAATTAGCACTATTTGTTCCTTTCACAAAGACATCCACTATTTGATGTCTAGTTTTGAACTCCGCAGTGGCCACTGCAAAGTTTTGTTACGGGTTAAGTTTTTGGTTGACGCTGAGAGCTATACGCGGCGACGCTTTGGAGGGCGGCATCCGTTGTGAGCCTGTGGGGTCACGTCAGAGATTGAACCGACCTCAAGACCTGCAGCCTGAAGCGAACGAATTGCTGTTTCGCGACCTGAGCCTGGGCCCTTCACAAAAACATCAACCTTCTTTAGGCCGTGCTCCTGCGCCTTGCGAGCTGCTGATTCAGCGGCTAGCTGGGCAGCAAACGGGGTTGACTTGCGCGAACCCTTGTAGCCCACGTCACCAGATGATGACCATGAGATAACCGCTCCGGTTGAGTCGGTGATCGAAACGATGGTGTTGTTGAAGGTGCTCTTGATGTGCGCCTGTCCAACGGTGATGTTCTTAATGACCTTCTTGCGAGGCTTACGTGCGCCTGCTGCAACTTTCTTAGGTGCTGCCATGAGTTTTCTCCTGAATTCTTTCGTCGAATGCTGCGCTAGAGACTAGCGAGCAACCTTCTTCTTGCCGGCCACGGTGCGCTTTGGACCCTTGCGAGTACGAGCGTTGGTCTTGGTGCGCTGACCACGAACAGGAAGTCCCTTGCGGTGACGAACTCCTTCGTATGAACCGATCTCAACCTTGCGGCGAATGTCGGCAGCGACGTCACGGCGAAGGTCACCCTCAACTTTGTAGTTGCCTTCGATGTAGTCACGAATCGAGACGAGCTGGTCGTCTGACAAGTCTTTTACACGGATGTTCTTGTCGACTTTGGTGTCATCAAGAATCTTGACCGAACGAGTGCGGCCAATTCCATAAATGTAGGTAAGTGCGATTTCGACGCGCTTCGCGTCTGGAATATCTGCTCCGGCAACACGTGCCATTGGATTTCTCCTTGTTATCAAAGGTCTGCAGCATCACACCCCGATTTCTCGGGCTTCGGCCTTTTCCGAAGGTGACATCTTTCGATGTTGTGGTGCCTTTTTGTTTTTGTTGCTATTTAGTTAGAAGTTGGTGCGTTTTGTATCTGTTAGCCCTGGCGCTGTTTGTGGCGCGGGTTTTCGCAGATAACCATGACGCGACCGTGGCGACGAATAACTTTGCACTTGTCGCAAATCTTCTTAACGCTAGGGTTTACCTTCATGTCTCTTACTTCTTCTTAAGGGTTATTGCTAACCGTTTATTTGTAGCGATAGATAATGCGGCCACGAGTTAGGTCGTATGTGCTCAGTTCTACAATCACGCGATCCTCTGGGAGGATTCGGATGTAGTGCTGGCGCATCTTTCCTGATATGTGAGCCAAAACTTTGTGACCATTGTCGAGCTCTACTCTGAACATTGCGTTCGGAAGAGCTTCAACTACACTGCCCTCGATTTCGATGACACCGTCTTTGTTGGCCATAAATCCTTTATCTATCAGCTTTTGGCATAACAAGCGCACGAAAACTTGACACAAATTTGTGTGGGATTACGTGCAGAAACACCGACTCTCAATCCTATGCCTAAACGCAGGTAATTGCTAGTCTTCAGCCCGATTTTCTGGGCTCGAGGTCAAAAGCGCGGCTAAGCGGCCGAAATTGGCACGGGAACGATGCCGAAGGGTGCCAAGCCAGCGATTCCGCCGTCTTCTGCGGTCAAAACCCAGATTCCGCCCTCGTGAACGGCAACCGTGTGCTCCCAGTGGGCGGCATCCGAGCCATCTTTGCTCGAGACCGTCCAGCCATCGGCCAGAACCTTGACCTTGTCTGTTCCGCCGGTGACCATCGGCTCGATGGCAACTACGAGCCCAGGCAGAACCTTTGGCCCCTTGTGACGAGTCTTGTAGTTGAAAACCGGTGGCTCTTCGTGCATGTGGCGGCCGATGCCGTGACCGATGTAATCCTCGAGAATGCCGTATTCGCGATCGTGCTCTTCGCCCTTTTCGGCGATGTAAGCCTCGATTGCCGTGCCAACCTCGTTGAGATACTCTGCCTTCGCGAGTGCGGCGATGCCCACCCAGAGCGAACCCTCGGTAACATCGCTGAGCTGCTGACGTGAGGCAACCAACTCGGGGTCTGCCTCACCGGGAATCACGATTGTGAAAGCGCTGTCGCCGTTCCACTCGTTAATCTCTGCCCCGCAGTCAATCGAGAGAATGTCGCCGGCGGCAAGCACTCGGTCTGCGCGTGGAATTCCGTGAACGATCTCGTCATTTATCGAAGAACAAATTGTGTGCACATAGCCGTCGACCAACTGAAAGTTCGAGTGTGCGCCGTGGCTGCGAATGGTTTCGTCTGCGATTGTGTCGAGCTCTACCGTAGAAACGCCAGGCTTGGCGGCGGCGCGAACTGCATTCAGTGCATCGCGAGTGATGAGCCCGGCCTGACGCATCAAGAGAATCTCTGCGTTGGTTTTGGCTGTGTAGTCTGCGCGTGACATTAGTTTTTGCTGATGCCGCGCTCTGCGAGTGCGTCAACTATGCGCTTGGTTACCTCGGCAACTTCACCGAGACCGTCAACAGTAATCACAAGGCCGCGAGCAGCGTAAACCGAAATCAGCGGAGCGGTCTGCTCTTCGTAAACATCAAGGCGATGACGAATTACGTCTTCGGTGTCGTCTGCTCGACCCTGTTCGATTGCGCGGTTCAACAGACGACGCACTACTTCGTCGACGTCGGCGCTGAGCATGACAACTGCGTCAAGTTGCTGATTCTTTTCAGCAAGGATGTCGTCGAGCTCTTGAACCTGATCTGCTGTGCGAGGGTAGCCGTCGAGCAAAAACCCATCCGTGGCATCTGCATGCGACAAGCGGTCGCGAACCAATTCGTTGGTGAGTGAGTCTGGAACATACTCGCCGCGATCCATGAAGGCCTTGGCTTGTTTGCCAAGCGCGGTCTCGTTCTTGACGTTGAGTCTAAAAATGTCGCCGGTTGAAATCGCAGGAAT
>JAIOXI010000032.1:0-11182 GCA_021741685.1 Rhodoluna sp. | reverse complement strand
CGTGAACCAAATAGAGCACGCCGTCATAGTCTTCGCGCTCAGGAAAACCAACATCCATTTCTGCATCGACATTGAATGCCGCTGCGTCTGCGGTTGCGTATGGGCCACAGACCGCGATCAGATCAGAACCCTCTTCGAGTTCGAAGTCGACTAATTCAAAGGCTCGCTCTTTGGCATCCCAGCTGAAGGTTCTGAGCAGCCGCACGGTGCAACTCGCCCAGCCGGCTTCGCTGAACGACTGAGCAATGACGCCCAATTCTTTGCCGTCAACATGGGCAACTTGAAGCTGTCCAGATGGCACTCTTTGCGTCGACATCGACTCCACACTTCCCATCAGATTTTCATTAGTCATACCTTATGCAGTAATTTGAACAGCAGGGCAAACACGGCGAGGTGGCTGAATGACGATTCCCAAGGCCGATCTGCTGGCCGGCGACGAGATACTCTCGGCCGAAGAAATCTTGAGCCTAGATGACCGAATTTTTGACCCCGGCACCAGGCCAAGCATCGAAACCGCTTTGGCTCTTTCGAGTGGAATGGTCGCAGGGTTTCATGTGCCGTTTGCCTCGGGCACCTTTGATCACCATGAAGACGTTGCCGAGCAGAAGCTCTTTCATTGCCTGTTTGGGCGCGATTCGCTCATAATCTCGTCACTTCTAAGGCAACAGAACGCCAACTTGCAAATCAACACCGTATGCGCCCTGGCGGCATTTCAGGGTCAAGGGTTCAACCCGGTTAGCGAAGAGGAGCCCGGTCGAATTGCTCACGAAGTTCGAGACTTGGATGACCCCCAGGCCGCGCGAATTGCCGCCGAGAGTGGCTGGCAGTTTCCCTACTACGGTTCTGTCGACGCAACACTTCTTTGGCTAATTGCGGTCGATGAGATCACTCAAAATGATGCTTCAATTCTCGACAGACAAATCGGTGGCCAATCGCTTTCTGAGCGCGCCGAGCTAGCGGCAACCTGGATATTGAGCAGATTAGAAAATGACAGTGGTTATGTGCGCAGCAAGTGCGCAAACCCAAAGGGCATTCTCAATCAAGTTTGGAAAGACTCTGGCGATTCTTATCTAACTCATGACGGAAGAGTCGCAACGAACCCGGGAACTGTTTCAGCGGAGACCGTAGCACAAACCTTTGACTCCTTGCTGGCAGCCTCTCGGCTGGCAAAACTTTCGAGCCACCGCTGGAAGATCACGCCTAGTGAGTTTGCAACCACGGCACAGCAGGTGCGGCAAAACCTGCTTGACTCGTGGTGGCTCGGCGACAGGTTTGCGATGGGTCTCGGTTTGATTGACGAAAAAGAAGTGATGCTAGATGCAATTGCGAGCAACCAGTGGCGTTTGCTCGACTCCGAAATTCTTGCCGTTCCCGAGGCTAAGGCTTTTGTGACACAACTTGCCGACTCTGTCACCGACGCAGAAATTCTTGGGCCGAACGGAATTCGAACACTAGGAAAATCAAATCCGAGATATCGTCCGGGTGGATATCACACCGGAAGCAGTTGGCCAATGGATACCGCACTGATCGTTCGGGGGCTGCTAAAACACGATGCAAAGATCGAAGCTGCCGAAGTTGCAGGCAAAACGATTCGAGCAATCGAAAGCGTTGGGGCTTACCCCGAACTTTTTCGCTCAGACGAAAGCGAAAAACTCGGAGTTAGCCGGTTCGTTATTGATGTGCGAGATGCCCAATTAGGCACCTCGAATCGAATCTGCCAACCACCGCAGCTTCTTCAGGGATGGACTATCGCTGCATACAGCTGGTTCAAGCAGCAGCAATTTGGCGGCAACTAAGCCGCTGGGCCTAGTTTGCCCGGTAGGCAACTGCCCGCTGAGCCTGGCGGCCAAGCCCTTCTATTGCTAGTTCCATTAGATCGCCATCTTGCAAGAACACCGGCGGCTTTAGACCGAGGCCAACACCGGGCGGTGTTCCGGTGTTGATGAGATCGCCCGGTTCTAGAACCATGAACTGGCTCAGGTAGTAAACCAAAAAGTCTGGTTTGAAAACCATCTGCGCCGTTGTGCTGTTCTGTCTCACTTGCCCGTTCACACTAAGCGACATCTTCAAATCTGAAACATCACTCAGTTCGTCGCGAGTTACCAACCAGGGCCCGGCTGGGTTGAAAGTTTCGCAGCTCTTGCCCTTCGACCACTGGCCTTGGCGTTCAAGTTGAAATTCTCTTTCGCTAACGTCGTTGCATAAAACGTATCCGGCGATGTGTGCTTCGGCTTCGGCCGGGCTCGCCAAATATTTTGCCTGTTTGCCAATCACAATTCCCAGTTCGACTTCCCAGTCGCACTTGACTGAGTTTTTTGGAATAATCACGTCGTCGTCGGGACCAATTAAAGTGTTTGGTGCTTTCGTAAAGATGATGGGCTCTGGCGGAACCTCGGCACCGGATTCTTTTGCGTGGTCTGCGTAATTCAAACCAATGCAGATTATTTGATGTGGCCGCGCAAACGGAGCACCGATTCTCTTGCCAGCAACTTGACTAAAGTTTCTGGCTGCAACGCGATTGGCAACCTCGGCCTTTATATCTAGCCACTTTTCAGTTTGAAAGAATTCGGTGTCAAAATCGCTAACCAGGTCAGAGATGTCGATGTAGTTTTGCTCATCAATTGCAACAGCTGGGCGCTCTTTGCCTGGTTGCCCAATTCGCATAAGTTTCATGGCTCACCTTTCTATTCAGCAAGAACAATTGCCAGTGTCAAAAGCCTAGTGCTGACACAATTTCGGTTTCAAAGGCGGTCGGCGAAGCTAGAAAGTTTGTGGTTGGTTGCTTTGGTCCGAACAGTTATTCTTGGCATAACTTTGCGAAGGATTCTCTGTGACCAGTAGACCCGAAGAACCCGGTGTAGTTCTAAGCCAACTCACCGATGCCTTAGGCTCGGCCGTGCTCATAGACCCAAAGAGTCTTGCCGAAGCAAGATCAGATCGTTCGGGAAAAACCAGCGAGTTCGCCCCAATCTGCGTTGTCGAGGCCAAGAGCACTCAAGACGTCGTGGCAGTCATGAGAATTGCCGACCAGACCAACACCCCAGTTGTGGTGCGTGGTGGCGGAAGCGGGCTAGCCGGCGGAGCGATTGGTAGCTCCGGCGAGATTGTTCTTTCGCTGGCCAAAATGAACCAGATACTCGAAATCTCGGTCGAGAATCGCTGGGCACAGGTGCAAGCCGGTGTGATCAATCAAGACCTAAACCTCGCCGCCCAAGAGCTTGGTCTTTGGTTTGCACCGGATCCTGCGAGTCGAGTCTGGTCAACCGTGGGCGGAAACATCGCGACTAACGCCGGCGGCCTGCTTTGCGCAAAATATGGTGTCACCCGAGAGGCAGTCAGGCAACTAACCGTGGTCATGGCAGACGGCGAAGTGATGAGCCTCGGGCACGAAACGGTAAAGGGTGTTACCGGATTCGATCTGGTTGGACTTCTTGTTGGTAGCGAGGGAACACTCGGGGTAATCACCGAGGCGAAGGTATCGCTAAAGCCAGTCGATCCACATCCGGTAACAACTCTCAGCGCTAAAGCGAAAGACATCGTGCTAGCCGCCAAAGCGGTTCAAGAAACAATTCGTCAGGGATTACAGCCGAGCATCTTTGAGTTAATCGATGAACCCTGCTCGCGCTACATATCTGAACACCTAAATATGACTTCGGTTGAATCTGGATTCAACATGTTGATTGCACAAACTGACGGGGCCGGCTCCGCGATTCTCGCAGAGCAAATTGCTGATGTTTGGCGAGGTCTCGGTCTTGAGGTGCAGATTGAAGAGCGCGGCGAAGAGCTGCTGAGTTTTAGACGCGCGATGCTACCTTCGCTTGAAGTCAAGGGCAAAGTGCTTATTGAAGATGTTGCCGTGCCAATTTCTAAACTCGGCGAGATGCTGCAGGCAATCCGAAGCATTGAGTCGCAGTTCGGTATCGAAATTCCAACAGTGGCACATGCCGGCGATGGAAACCTGCACCCCAATTTCATTTATCAAGGCGAAGAGGTTCCGCAGCACATTTGGAGTGCTGCAGATGCAATTTTTCGCAAGGCGATTGCTTTGGGTGGCACCCTCACCGGCGAGCACGGCGTTGGCTTGCTGAAGCGTCAGTGGCTCGTTGATGAGTTGGGTCAGGCACAGTGGAAGCTGCAGTGGGAAATCAAGAAACTCTTTGACCCAAAAAACATTTTGAACCCTGGGAAAGTATTTGACCCAGAGAACTTCAAGTGAGCCGTGTCGATGACCGGCTCGCGACTCGTTTGCTAAGGTTTTTCTAAATCAACGCCGAACCCGGAGGTCACAAGTGAGCCAACCAATAACGCTGTTCACAGGCCAGTGGGCCGATCTGAGCCTGAGCGAAGTCGCCGGCTTGGCCTCGAGTTGGGGTTATGACGGCTTAGAGATTGCCTGCAGCGCAGAGCACCTGGATGTCTGGCGTGCAGCCGAAGAGCCAAAATACCTGGCTGAACGACAAGAAATTCTGAAGAGAAACGGTCTGCAGACCTGGGCCATCTCTAACCACCTAACCGGTCAAGCCGTTTGCGACAATCCAATCGACTTTCGACACCGCGGCATCGTTAGACCGGCGGTTTGGGGAGACGGCGAACAAGAGGGAGTGCGCCAGCGCGCTGCCGAAGAGATGAAGCTAACCGCTATCGCAGCCAGAAAGCTCGGAGTCGACACTGTTGTCGGATTCACCGGTTCATCAATATGGCAGTACGTTGCAATGTTTCCACCGGTTTCGCAATCGGTGATTGATCAAGGTTATGAAGACTTTGCGAAACTCTGGAATCCAATCATGGATGTGTTTGATAGCGAAGGCGTGCGCTTTGCTCTCGAGGTACACCCATCTGAGATTGCCTACGACTACCACACCACTCGCATCGCTCTCGATGCAATCGACAACAGAAAAGCATTCGGTCTCAACTGGGATCCGAGTCACATGATTTGGCAAGACATTGATCCGGTGAATTTCATTCTCGACTTTGCCGATCGCATCTATCACGTCGACTGCAAAGACACTCGTGTGTTTAGAAACGATGGACGTCGTGGACGCATGGGTTCACACCTTGGCTGGGCTGACCCTAGAAGAGGCTGGTCTTTCGTTTCAACCGGCCGCGGTGATGTCGATTGGGAGTCGAGCTTTAGAGCGCTTAGAACAATTGGATACAACGGCCCAATCTCAGTTGAGTGGGAAGACGCGGGCATGGATCGACTTCACGGCGCGGCCGAGGCAGTTGGTTTCATCAAGAGTCTGATGTGGAAGAGCCCAGAGCGCTCGTTCGACGAAGCCTTCTCGGTAGATTCAGCGTCTAGCGAAGACTAGCGATGGTAATCGACCCGGTGTCGTTGACCTTTGCATAATCTTCATCGAGACACGCGCTGCTAAACGCGATTGTCGAATTGCTAGCGCTCACCGCACAGTCAAAGATTCCATTTGGCCCTCCGGCTTGGTTTTCTTGCGTCTCCAGTTTCACGAGTTCTTGTGATTCGCCGGTCGAATTGAACTTCTGAATTTCACCCTTGAACGCCATTGCGACAAAGAGGCTGCCGTCTGTACCAAAAGACAAACCATCGGGCCCAGAACCCGGCGAACAAGCAAAAGACTTCACGACCTGGGCTTCATTATCGATAAAGCTGACTCTGTCTGCAAACGTCTCGGCAACCGCCAGCAAGCCGCTTTGCCTCTCGCAACCGTTTGGAAACACAAAACTCTTGGGCGTTAGGCTCACCTCGCCGGTAGGCGATACTCGGTAGAGCGCCGAAGCAGCGGGGCTTTCGGTCTCGGGATCGAAACCGTAACCGCCAACCCAAGCCGATCCATCTGCATCGACATGCATGTCGTTGAGCGGATAGTCAGTTAGACCTGACAGATCGGCGAAGACCGAAAGGGCATTGTTGCGATCAAGTTTGAGCACTAGACGTTTCAAGCAGTCGACAACCAGCAAATCGCCATCGGGGGTCCAACCAAGGCCACCCGGCATCTCAGGACCACCATCGGCATGAGACAGCTTCACGGCCGAAACCCCTTCTGGATTCCAAGCAATCACCGCGCCACGGAACATGTCACTGAACCAAAGTTCTTCGCCTCGCCATCTAAGCGACTCGGCGAAGCCCAGGCCATCGAGCGTCTTTAGAATCTCAAGGTTGGGCATGGTTAGAAAGTTGCCGTAAGGCCGCCATCGATGGTGATGGTTTGACCAGTTATGTAGGTGTTCGATCTACCGCTGAGAAATGAAACCGCTTCGGCGATTTCTTCGGGCTGAGATGCTCGCCTCAACGGAAGTCTGCCCGATTCAACGTATTGAGAGCGAAAGTCTTCGGTGTCTGCTTCATCGACTCCGTTTTCAAGAAGGCTCATCTGGGTTCTCACAAAGCCCGGTGCCAGCGAGTTAGAAAGAATGCCAAACTCAGCGCCTGCCAAAGCAAAAGATCGAGTGGCAGCCTCAAGCCCAGCTTTGCCAACATCGTAGGCAAGAGCATCTTGTCGAGAGAACTTGGCGTGAACGCTCGTAATGTTGACAACCCGACCGAAGCCCTGGGCCTTCATTGAGTCGAAGACCTTCGACATTAGATCAATTGGTGCCTCTAGATTGATTGCCCAAACAGCTCTCCAGTCCTCAAGAGTTGACTCGCCGAAGGCAGTCGGACGATAGATTCCGGCGACGTTAATCAGCACATCGATGGCACCCAGTTCTTTTAGAGCCGCCTGCACAACTCTTTCTCTTTCAGCAGGCACGGATAGGTCTGCCGTAAGCCAACCATCACCGACCTGATAGTCAACTCCAAAAACTGTGTCGCCACGATCGCGCAGTGCGGTTGCTACGCTGCGCCCAATGCCACTGGCAACGCCGGTGACTAGAGTTCTAAGCTGCTGGCTCAAGGGAATCATCTACCTTTCTAAAGAACTGCAATGAAGTGCTCCAAGAGATAGTTTCTCCCGGAGACAAAAACGGTCCATCTATTTCGTTGGCACCTAGCCCGTGGGCTACGTTGGTCGGCTCAATGCCGAGAGCGAAGACCTGGCCATTCCAGGGTGATTCCTTCGATGTTCCAAACTCTTGCCACACAAGTGCGTGTTCTAAACCCTGCCACTCAACGTTGGCCACCCAGTCACCAACTTCAATCGAAATGACTTTGCTCTCTACATTCGCCAGCGCGAAGACCTTCGCGGGTTGTTGCGCGGTAAGTCGGGTGAAATCAGAGGTAACCGGCGACCCCTGCCCTCCTGATTTTGTTGGTGCGCCCGAATAGTCGAGGTCGACGATAGTCGCGGCCTGGCAGAAATTCAGCTTGACCTCGGATCCGCTCTGCAGCGGCTTTAGAAAATCTGAGCCCAAGATTAGATGCTCTGCAAAGCCAACGGCTCTCAGGTCACTCGAGTGGTTGGTTGCAGATGTTTCGGCAGTGACTTTTGCTGTTTCTGAAATACTCCAACGTCGAGTTAGCTCAATTGCACCGGCTTCGTCTACCCAATTCAAACTCAAACTGTTTGGGGTTTGCTCGGTGATGCTCCAATTTGCTTGCGAGGCAGCGCCGTGAAAAGCGGCGTCACCTGTTGAGGCCGCAGCCGATCCAGTATTTGGTGCACACAACTGCCAACCACCGCGCCAGTTCTTTACCCAAGTTGGCTCGTCGGCCGCGGGTTTGATTGATGGCGAAACGGAATGCGCCCAAGGGGTTTCAGCTAAAAACTTGTTTTGTCCAGTTTGAATTTGGGCAAGCACGCCACCTTCTTTGCCTATGATCTCAAACTGCGAATCTGCAACAGAAAGGGTCACCGAAGTCGTCATCACTCACCTCGACGGGTTAGGTCGTTTGAACTAGCTCCAGACTTAAGTGCCTCAATAAGCGAATTCTTTCCCTCTAAAACAACGGTCAACATAGTGTCGGCCGCCAACTGCCCGTCACCGCGATTTATTGCTTCATAAACCTCGTTGTGCAACTGAACGTCAAGTTCTAGCGCTTCACGACCTCGAACTGCTTGTTGCTGAATCATGAATACTCGTCGCAAAAAGTCGCCGACCACAGAGCCGAATTGGAGCAGGAATGAATTTTGGCTTGCCGCATAAACCGCAAGGTGAAAATCAAGGTCTGCTCTGGCAAAGCCCTCGGGGTTGTCAAGCTGCTCTTGCATTGTCTGAATCGCAGACTTCAAACTTCTGTGCTGATCCATGTTTGCTCGATTAGCTGCAAGTTTTGCGGCAGCAGGTTCTAGAATCTGACGAAGCTCAATCAGATCTAGCATTACGGCATCGCCGCGACCTTCTTCGTGGTGCCACCTGAGAATGTCTGAATCGAAAATGTTCCAGTGTTCAACTTCCTGAACTCTGGTTCCGACCTTCTGTCGAATCTCGACCAAACCTTTTGCCGATAGCACTCGCATGGCTTCTCTGACCGAGGTGCGGCTCACATCGTATGCCGAGCCAATCTCTGGCTCGGTTGGCAAAAAATCTCCAGGCAAAATTCTGCCGCCGATAATTGTTCTGCCGATGCCCTCAATGACTGTCTTTTGAAGTCCACGGATAGAAGACCGAGAACCACTCAGTGGTTCAAAGGAGTTTTCCATCTTCACCTCGGATTGTTGGGCGCTAAAGTCCAACCCTAGTCGGTGTATCAAGCGGCGTGCTTTCATAGGCAAGTTCGCCGTCAATAGAAATTTGAACGTTCCTCAGGTAGGGCTGAAGAGCCTTTTCATCAATCTGAATACCCAACCCGGGCGCATCCGGGGCCATGATTTCTCCATCTGAGTTGACCGCGATGTGTTCAACCGAGAGATCCCAGGCAACCGATTTTGGCTCAACCGGATACTCACAAATTTTGTGATTCTCGAGGCCGACGAATGCTTGCATCGAGGCCGATAGAGCCAGGTGCGAGGTAAAGGTGTGATTCACGAATGTGACGTTGTTGCGCACAGCGTGTTCGGCCACAATCTTTGATGGACCGATGCCGCCAATTCGCGCAGAGTCGACCTGAATGAATTTCACCGAACCGAAGTCGATGAGGTTCATCGCCATGTGTTCGGTGTGCGCACCTTCACCACCGGCTAAACCGACGTCACCCGACACTTTGGCGAGATCTGAATAGGCCTTGAAAGCGTGGGCAAAGAATGGTTCTTCGAGCCAGGTTGCGCCGGCTTTCTGAAGTGCCGGAATTCTCTCGATAGCCAGGGCAACGTTGTCTCCCCAGATCTGGCCTGCATCAATCAGCAAGTCTGCGTCACGGCCAAGACCTTCGCGAGCTGCGGCAACGTGGTCGGCGTCATCTTTTACTTCAGCAGTTCCGTAGTTTCCCCAGCCGAACTTCACGGCGCGATAGCCTTTTGCTCTGGCGTCGCGTGCGCGCTCCAGAGTCGATTGGGGAGTGTCGCCCATCAACATAGAGGCGTAGGGCAGCTTGGCAAAGTTTTTCTTGTAGCCGAGAAGTCTCCAGACTGGCTGTTCCAACTTTCGCCCGAGCAGATCCCAGAGGGCTATTTCAATTCCAGACCAGGTGTGAGCCGCCTGAAGAAGGTCCATGCTGTTTCTGGCTACGAGTTGACTCAGACGCAAGATATCGCTCGGGTCGCTGACACTCTGACCTACAACGCTTGCTGCTACTGGCTGGCAGACGCCGTGCGATCTCGGGGTTACGAATGAGGCGATGGAAGTCAGTGGCGATGCCTCGCACTCACCCCAGCCAAAGCTGCCATCGTCACCGGTGACTCTGACCAAGAGCGCGTCTTGGCTGCCATCGGCCTCAAGGGTGACTTCGGGCATAGACGCATAGAAAAACTCGACCGAGTCGATTCGCAATATATGCCTCCTTTTCATGGCCCCGAGCAACAAACTCGCTAAAGACTATTGTCCGAGAATACAGCATTTCATCATACCTTTACACCAAATCGTTATAGTTTCTTGATTGTTTTGCCCTTTTAGCTCAAGAATTTGGCCTGTTCGTATGATGTAATAACCATGTAGTCAAGGAAGCAAAAAGTGTGGCGGGTAATTTTTGGGATTGTTGCCTTCCTCACGAGAGCACGCATGAGCTCTTACGGCATCGCGTGTGATTTCTAACCTCCATGAAAGGGAACCAAATGAAATTAAGTAAATGGGCTGGGGTGCTGGCAGCACTGGCGCTGACCACCGGCAGCCTAGTAGCTTGTGCGCCCGCAGCACCTACAGGTGACCTGCTTATCTGGGACACAGGAATTCTAGGCAAAGACGCATCGGATGATCCATACGCAGACAAGGCATTCCTAAACCAGATGGGTGTGGAATTCGAGGAAGCAAATCCGGGTGTCACCGTAACAATTGAACAGCAGGGCGGAGATATCTCTGCTAACGCTGCTGCGTTCCAGGCTGCAGCAATTGCAGGAACTGGACCCGACATCCGCGTTCAGTACGCAGGTGGACCAACCACTTCGTTCGCAGACTTCTTCGAAGACCTTGATCCTCTACTTCCAAAGGACATGCTCGACTCGATGGCTGGCCAGTATGTTAACCGCGCAGGCTTCGCATCAGACGGCCCGCTTCTTGGCATGACATACGGCGCTGGAAACCTATTCGTTGTTTTCCAGAATGCAGATGTTCTTACTGAGGCTGGCATTGACCCATCGGTTAAGCCTGCAACTTGGGAAGCACTGATGGCAAACGCACAGCAAATTTCTGACAAGACCGACAAGAACGGTTTCTACACCGGAAACTTGGAAGGCTACCCTGGCGCATGGTTCATCTCGAACATGGTTGGTGGCGAGCTAGGTCAGACTGCATTCACTGACATGTACAGCGGAAAAGTTGCAGTTGACGACCCAGCAATGGTGAAGGCCTACCAGGCATTCGCAGACTGGGGAGCAAGCACAGTTAACAACCCAGACGCTGCGCAGGTTTCTGCTGGTGGCCAAGGATTCGTTGCTGGCGAAGCCGGTTACTACTTGGTTGGAAGCTGGGAAAACAACGGAATGACCGAAGCGTTTGGTGCAGATGGACCAGTTTCGTCGTTCTTCATTCCAACTCTTGAAGGCGCAAAGTACTCAAAGATTGGTTCTGGTGGTCCTGAGATCGCCCTATCAATCACAAAGGCAAGCAAGAACAAGGAGCTCGCAGCTGAGTTCTTGAAGTTCATCGCTCGCCCTGAGCACCAAGACCGCTTCGTAGAGATCTACCAGACTCAGGGTTCAAACCACAAAGACGGTGACCCGTCAAAGATTCTGAACCC
>JAIOXI010000031.1:0-11244 GCA_021741685.1 Rhodoluna sp. | reverse complement strand
TCGCCGGCCTTCATCCATTCGAGCACCTCGAGGTCGGCAGCATATGCCTCTGGGGTGAAGATGTGTTTCGGGTCGCTTGCCTCGTGCTTGCGAAGTTCGCGCAGTGGCCAGAATGTGTGTGACAAAGCACCAGATGCGAGTAGCAAAACCTTGCGGTCTGTGTCACGGATGGCTTCGCCGAGTGCACGACCCGCGCGCTTGAAGTCTTCGTAGTCGCCGGTCTGACAAACGCTCATGCTGATCCAGCGCTTGTCGTCGAGACCGCGACCGAGGTAGTGCCAAAGGTTTGTGGTTGCATAAAAAATTGGCAGGTGTGGGTCTGCGATCGGAGTTATCCAGGTGCCGTTCTTCTCGTCATACTTTGCGATTGCGTTTGCGAGTTCTGGGTCGCCCTTCATCGCATAAGGAACCTGAGACATTCCACGCGGAAGTTCTTCAGAAGTGAATAGTCCGCTGCGCTCTGCAGCCGAAGTGACCACGAATTCGACAGTGGTTGCCCAGTGTGAGTCGAGCACGACTACCGTGTCAAAGTCGAGAGTCTCCATGACCTCTTTGCGAAAACGCTTGAGACCTGGAACCAGTGATATTTCCTTGCCATCGTTCAAGTCAAGTCGAGTTGCCTCGGGCAACATGATTGTTGGAACGTGAGCCAGAATTGCTGCGCCTACTACTTCACCCATGAGTTAATCTTTCCATCCGTTTGGTGATACCACTGTGTTTTTAACGTCCGCGTAAAAATCGAATGACCAGGTTCCGCCCTCGCGGCCGATTCCCGACTTCTTTGAGCCACCAAAGGGTGCTCTCAGATCGCGCACAAAGAAGCAGTTGACCCAGATGGTTCCGGCGACCAGTTCTTTGGTGATCTTGTCGGCATGCTCGCGCTTGCCAGACACCACAACCGCAGCCAGGCCAAACTCGGTGCCGTTTGCCATCTCGAGCGCCTGCTCGTCTGTTTTGAAGGTCTGCATGCAGAGCACAGGGCCAAAGACCTCTGCGGTCACGATCTCGCTGTTGGCAGCGGGGTTCTTGACCAGGGTAGGCCTGAAGAACAGGCCACCGAGCTCGGCGTTTGGCTCGCCACCCATGATGATGTCTGCGCCTTCGGCTTTGGCTCGGTCGACAAAGCCCTTGATGCGGTCGAAGTGCACCTGGTGAATCTGCGGGCCGATATCCGTGTTCTCATCTCTTGGATCGCCCTGCGTGATCTTGCCGGCGCGTTCGATGAACTTGGCTGCGAAGTCATCGGCGACAGACTCGTGAACCAAAATGCGAGTGCCAGAGAGACAGACCTGACCGGCGTTGTCATACTGTTCGACTGCGAGCTCTGCGGCTAGGTCAAGATCTGCGTCTTCGAAAACCAATAGCGGGCTCTTGCCACCGAGTTCGAAACTGATTGGAGTCAAATTGTCTGCTGCCGAACGCGCGATGACTTTTGCCGTCGGCACAGAACCGGTGAACGAAATTCGTGAAATATCTTTGTGAGCAACCAGGGCAGCGCCGGCTTCTTTTCCGTAACCCTGCACGACGTTGAAAACGCCATCCGGAATTCCGGCTTGCTTGGTTAGGTCTGCGAAGTATGAAGCAGACAGGGGTGTCCACTCCGCAGGTTTCAAAACAACGGTGTCACCGGCGGCGAGCGCCGGACCAATCTTCCAGGTGGCCAACATCAGCGGTGCGTTCCATGGAGTGATTAGTGCGCAAACACCAGATGGATCCCAGGAGATGTTGTTGCTGTGACCACGGGTTTCGAAAACCTCGTGGTGCAAATCGTTAATCGCCCAGTCGGCGAAGAAGCGAATGTTGAGTGCAACACGTGGCATCACACCGCGGCGATGTGATCGCAAGAGCGATCCGTTATCCATGGTTTCAAGTTGCGCGAGAGTCTCGATGTTTGCTTCGACCAGGTCAGCGAGTTTGTGCAAAAGTTCGCCGCGCTTCTTTGGGCCCATTGCCGCCCAACCCTTGAACGCAGCCTTCGCCGCAGCAACAGCTAGGTTCACCTCGTGCTCACCACCGCGCGAAATCTCACCCAAGAAACTTCCGTCGACCGGTGAGGTGTTGGTGAATGTTTCGGCCGAGGCCACGCGCGATCCGTTGATGAAGTGGCGAGTGTCGATTGATGCGCCTACGAGGTCGATTGTGGTCACTCTTCTGGCCCCTTTGTCAGCGGAGAATGTATGTCATTTGGATGCTAATGACTTAGATTACGGCATACTTACAAGCAGGAAAGCCACGATTTATAACGATTTAGGAGCTCATGTGACCAAGTCAGTTCGCCCGAGAATCGCCATTCTTGGCCGTTTCGCCGAGAATACCTCGGCCACCCGCCGCGAGGCAATCGTCACAGCCCTTCGTCTAGCCGAAGCCGTCTATACCGCGGGTGGTGAACCGATGACCCTGCTGCCGGTTTCAGATTCAAACTGGGATGAACGCCTCGCCGGATTTCAGGGTGTCTTGCTGCCGGGTGGTGGCGACGTGAACCCGCGCACCTATGGTCAAGAGTCAACCAGCGAAGAGATCTATGGCGTCGACGATTTACAAGACGCCGCCGACATAAGTCTTGCCAAGTGGGCCATCGAGCGGGGGGTTCCGTTGCTCTCGATATGCCGCGGCACCCAGATTGTTAACGTGGCAACCGGCGGTACCTTGGTGCAGCACATGGATGAGCCGCACCGCCATCACGTTCACGACGTAACCATCGAGTTGCACGGGGCCGATCTGGGCTTGACCCAGCACGTCGTTGAGTCGAGTTGCTACCACCACCAGATGCTCGACCGACTTGGTGATGGGCTCGAGGTAATCGCGCGTTCGGCCGAGGGCACAATCGAAGCCGTGTCGATCAAATCTCGCGGATGGGCCTTCGGGTTGCAGTGGCACCCGGAAGACAACTGGACCACCGAGCACGAGCAGGCCAACATCTTCAAGAGGTTTGTGAGCGAAGCGGCTAAAGCCGAAAAGGTATAGCGGCTACTGCGCTTCGGTGAAAGAAGTTATGGCACGAAGCATGTCGGCAAATAGTGTCTGATTCTTCGAATCGACAACGCTCGAGATCTTCTGCTCCTGTTTGTTGAATTCTGGAAACAGGGTGTCCATCAGCTTGCGCCCGCTATCGGTTAGCGAAACCAGGACCAGGCGGCCGTCATCCTTGCTCTTCTCGCGGGTTAGGTAACCGCGGCCTTCAAGGGTGTTCAGTACTCCGGTGAGCGTTGCCTTAGAGAAGCCACCTTCGTCGGCAATCTGACGGGTTTCGATCGGCTCCCAGATCCAGGTGACCCAGAGCACCACGAAGGCGGTCCAAGAAATTCCGGTAGCTGCCAAGACTGTGCGTTCCAGGTGGTTTCGAACCGCGCTCGCGGCCCTAAACAGGTTTGAGGTAACGGCCATGGCCTGAAAGTCGAGGTTCATGTGTGACAGACGCTCTAAAACCTGACGTTCGGTTTCGGCGAGGGTGTGCTGACCAGCCAATTGAGCCCCTATCGTCGCCGTGCCGTGCTGTAGCAATACTAAGTTGCAAACACGAAGTCGTTTACATCCGAATGATAACTATTTGCATATTTGGCAAAACACGGATGACTTGGTCGCTAATCTGAGATTATTCGCATCCGAACAATCTCTAAGGAGAGCTCAATGAAGAGCGTAAGTCTGGCAAATTTAGATCACTTTTCAAACGGTGCACCGTGGTCACTTTTCGAAGAGCTGAGAAGAGAATCTCCAGTTCACTGGAACGAAGAAGAAAAGCCAAACAGCGGTTTCTATTCGGTCACTCGCTTTCATGACATCGTCAAGGTGCTTCGCGATTCAGATACTTTCACAAGCGAACGATTCACCAACCTCGAAGAGGTAGACGCAGAGCAAGAGGAAGCTCGACGCTCTCTTCTTGAAACAGATGGCACAAGACACCGTGCTTTGCGCAGACTTTTGCAAGGGCAGTTCACACCGCAGGCTGTCGCCAAATATGAAACCTTCTTGCGCGGACTCACCGCAACTACTCTCGACAACGCATTCGCAAAAGGCGAATTCGATTTCGTTGAAGAAGTCGCAGCCGATTTTCCGATTCAGGTGCTTGCCAAGTTGCTCGATGTTCCCGATGGTGACACCGGACAACTAATCGAGTGGGGAAACCGCATGATTGGTTTCGACGACCCAGAGCATGCGGATGTCTTAATCAGCGATCCGGAGAGCGAAAAATATCGCCTGGTTCCGTTTAAGTCTCCAGCCGCCCTAGAAGTTTTTGCATACGGTGACGAACTAGCCCGACAGCGTCGCGGAAAAAACGGCATCGATTTAGTTTCGGTTTTGGTCAACAGCCCAATGTCAGATGGCATACCGCTAACCGAACGCGACTTTCACACGAACTTTTTGCTACTGGTGGTTGCCGGAAACGAAACAACGCGTCACACCATCAGCCACACCATGAACAACCTGATCAACAACCCAGATCAGCTAGCGCTGTTGCAGGAGCGCCCAGACCTGATTCCATGGGCGGTCGAAGAGTTCTTGCGTTATGCCAGCCCGGTCTATCACTTCAGGCGCACGGCCACCAAAGACGTGGACTTCAACGGCGTTCAGATCAAGAAGGGGCAGAAGATTGTTCCGTGGTTCGCCTCCGGAAACCGCGACGACAGCGTCTTTGATAACCCGAACAAGTTCGACGTCACTCGAAACCCAAACGAGCACATGTCATTCGGCCGCGGAGGACCACACATGTGTCTTGGCAACGCTCTTGCTCGAATCGAGTTGCGCGTGATGTTTGAAGACTTGGTCAACCGTGTTGACAAAGTTGAGCGAACCGGCGATGTCGACTTCTTGCGCTCGAACTTCGTTCACGGCATCAAACGCATGCCGGTGAAAGTAACTCTTCGCTAGATCAGTTTTGCAACCTGCGACAAGAAATTGTCGACCAGCTCAAATGTTCTCTCGCGAGCGATGGCATCTTCGGCCTCGGTTTGCTTTTGCATAACGACCGGGTCTTGACCATCCTGAATAACTTTTTTGTCTCCACCCCAATCGAGCCAGCCCTTTAGCCCAGCAGCGGTTAGCTCGGGGTGAAATTGAATGGCCATCGAGTTTTCAATCAGGAACGCTTGCGAAGAAACCGGATTGCGCGCAATCTCTAAAGCATTCGCAGGAACCCCCCAGTGGTCATAGTGAAACTGAAACCAGGGACCGTTAGAAACCAAATCTGGTCGATCACTAAAAATGTATGTCCAACCAATTTCGCCCTTGGCTCCCGGAGCAACCGAACCACCCATTGCTCTTGCAATCAGCTGACCGCCGAAGCAAATGCCGAGCACCGGCTTTCCGCTGGTAACGGCTTGGCGAATCCACTCGATTTCTGGCAGCAACCAGTTTCCGATGCAGGCGTCATCCCAGGCACCCCAGGGAGCACCCATCGGAATGATCAGGTCGTAATCGTTGAAGTCTGGAAACTCGTAGTTGACGTTTGGGCTGCCGAAGTCATCTTGTGAGACAACCAGCCGCTCTTCTATCTCGAAGCCATGCTGGCGCAGCCGCTCGGAAACCGGGCCGGTCGGGCTCACGTGGTCGTGCTGAATAAACAGTGCCTTCATGATGCCCCTTCATAACGTTTTGAAAATCTTCGGTTTTGCAAGTATCTCCTACGGCTATTATTTCGTTTGAGTCCTAACGATGTGGTTAGGTCGCTCTTTTGTTATCTAGGAGTTGCAATGAAGCACGACCTCGTAGCCCTGCGCGAAGACCTTCAATCGAGAAACATTGATGTTCTTCGGTTCATGTATTCAGACGTTCTTGGCATCGCCCGGTCGAAAGACATGCTGGTTAGCCAAATTGACAAGTCGGCTCACAGCGGCCCGGCCTTTTGCCAGGGAGTTTGGGTTACCACCACGGGCGGCGACGTGCTCGACGCAAACAACATCGCATCTGAAGGTTTGCAAGACCTAATTACTCACATTGATCCGAGCACAATTCGCGAGCTTCCATGGGAGCCGGGTGTCGCATATGTTCTTGTCGATGCTTACAACCCAGACATGAGCGAAAACATGATGTCACCTCGAATGGTGCTTCGCAAAGTTATCGCCGAATACAACGCTCTTGGTTTGCAACCGGTCTGCGGGCCAGAGCTCGAGTTCTACATTGCGGATGTAACCGAAGACGGCGTGTACAAGCGCTCTCTCACGCGAACCGGTCGGGTTTACACAACTGGCACTTTGGTCGACCCGCAAGGAACTTTCTTGCATCTGATGCGAATGCTCGATCAGCTTGACATTGGTGTCTTCGCAGGTAACCACGAGTTCAGCCCATCGCAGTATGAAATCAATCTTTGGCACAGCGAAGCGCTCGATGCGGCTGACCGAACTTTCATTTTCAAGACCGCGATCAAAGAGGTGGTTGCTCGCGCCGGACAGCACGCAACATTTGTTGGTAAGCCTTGGGCCGACGAGGGTGGCAGTGGTTTTCACTTGCACTTCTCGGTAACCGACATGAACGGCGTGAACAAGATGCACGACGGTGCCGGCAACCTGTCAGAGACCGCAAAGCAGATGATCGCGGGGATCACCGAGAACGCCGCCGGCCTTGCCGCATTTACTAACCCAACCATCAACGCCTATAAGCGCCTTGGCCCAGACACCCTGGCTCCCTACCGCGCCAACTGGGGTTATGACAACCGAAGCTGCATGCTCAGGGTTCCGCCAGAACGCGGTCAGGGCACCCGTCTCGAAGTTAGAGTCGGCGATGGCGCAGCCAACCCCTATCTGGTCACAGCCAGCGTCTTGGCCGCCGCACTAGACGGCATCAAGCGCAACCTGGCCTGCCCAGAGCCCGCCGAGGGCATGGCCTATGACAACGAAGGCGCAGCCATTTTGCCGGTCACCTTCACCGAAGCGCTCGATGCTCTAGAAGCCAATGAGGCTTTAGTGAAGTACATGGCGAAAGAACTTGTTGCTGTGCACCTGGTTATGAAGCGCAACGAAATCGAACGCTACAACGCCGCCGTCGAAGATCCGACTACGCGCGATGTCACCCAGTGGGAAATTGACGAGTACTTCGCCGATTTCTAAAAACTGCAAAAAGAAAACCCCGAGAAACTCTCGGGGTTTTCTTTATGGAAGCTAGTTGTTTTTCGAACGATCTTCGACGAGAGTTCCGCCGTTGAAAGTGACGCCAACCTCGCGATAGTAACCGCCGAGAATCTCTTTCACCGGAAGAATCGAATTCAATTCATCCCACTCTGAATCACCAAGCGTAAGTTCTGCATCGCCGACCCAAGGTTGACCGAGGTCGGCATCGACTCCACCCATTGTGATGAGCTGATCCATCGAGTTGCCGGCACCCGGAACAATCGAAGGCATGAAGCGAGAGTGCAACATCTTGTGACCGTTTACGAAACCGTTGTGCTCGCTCGGCTCGCGAAGCGTCACAACCGCACTCGCGAGTCTGTGGTCGTAGGCCGAAAGGCTGGCACCGATTTTTGCTCCGGCTTCGAGTTTTGGTGTTGCCTTGCCGCGATTAAAGATTCTCGTGACGTGTGCCGAACCAAGTTTCTTCGGGTAGCCCTGAAACCAACCGCGTGCAATTGCAAAATCTTTGGTTACCCAAATCGCAACGCAGCGTGAATAGGTGACGCCCTTGTGCTTGCATCGAACTACGACAAATGCTTCGAGGTATTGCGAGCGAATCGGGTCGAGCAGTTCTGCGCCACCTTCGCTGCAGCTCTGCCAGTCGGCCCAGATCAGGGCAACCGCTCCAGGGTGCTCGTCGGCTAGCTCGATGTCTGCTGGCAGGATTGCTCGCACATTGGCCGGGTCGGTCAAGTACTCGACCGTCAGCAAGGTTCCCGAGTAGTACCAGGGCATATTCGGCACCAGGGTGCTCTTACCCGTGGGGGTCAGTGGGGCAATAAATCCGTGCAATTCGCTCATGACTAAAACCCTACTGAATCATTAGTGTCCGAATAATTAGGCGTTTGGCCCATTTATAACGATTCGGACACTCTCGCGCCACGACGGGCCGTCAACTTGCAAACCGCAAGGCCTTTCGCCACGCTTATAGAAATCGTTCATACCCGAATGATTTGTTTACTCAATGAGGAGATAGACGCATATGTCAAACACAGAGCTCAAGAAGGGTCGACTCGGTGTTCTCGGGATCGTCTTCTTCGTCGTAGCAGCATCTGCACCCCTGGTCGGAATGACCGGTGCAGTTCCAGTAGCAATGCTTGCCGGTAACGGCGCCGCAGCACCGGGTGCTTACCTAGCCGTTGGTCTCGTACTTCTATTGTTCAGCGTTGGCTACACAGCCATGAGCAGCCGAGTTACAAACTCAGGCGCATTCTTCGCTTACGTAGGGCGCGGACTCGGAACCAATGCCGGTGTTGCCTCTGCATTCGCATCGCTAGTTGGTTACATAACAATTCAACTCGCCATCTATGGTTTCTTCGGTGGGATTGTCGCCGGTGAGATGGCGGCACGATTCGCAATCGATATGCCTTGGTATGTCTGGACTCTTCTCGCCTGGCTAATTGTTACCGGGCTCTCGCTTTTGTCTGTCGACATCGGTGCGAAAGTTCTTGGAGTGCTAATGATTCTCGAAGTTCTTTCACTCTTTGTGACCGCAATCGTAATTCTGGTTAGCGGAGGGCCTGAAGGTATGAACTTCGGTGCTTCATTCTCGCCAGATCAAATCTTCGTAGGCGGTTTTGCCGGCGGTGCCGGAATCGCAATTGCATTCGCCTTTGCTTCGTTCATCGGTTTCGAGGCAACTGCGATTTATGGTGAGGAATCGACTAACCCTAAGCGTGCGGTTCCTCGCGCTACCTACTGGGCAATCGGACTAATCACAGTTCTCTTTGCAATCACTTCGTTTGCCATGGTCACCGGAATGGGTGCGAGCAAGATTTTCGACGAGGTAATTGCCCGATCGGCAATCGATGAGGTGCCTTTGGCTAACCCTGCCGGAGTGCTCTTCTCGCTAGCAGATCAGTATGTAGGACCTTGGATGTCTCAGGTCATGAGCATCTTGGTTATCTCAAGCCTGTTCGCTGGTTTGTTGGCTTTCCAGAACGCCAGCGGTCGTTACTTCTTCGCGCTTGGTCGCGGTGGAGTTTTGCCAAAGCGTTTCGGTGCCACCAACAAAGCCGGAGCACCGGTTGCCGGAGTTATCTTGACCTCAGTTCTCGCAGCTGCAGTCATGATTTACTTCGCAGTCATGGCTCTCGACCCAGTGCTAAACCTCTTCTTCTGGATGAGCGCTATCACGGCAATCGCAATCATCTTTGTTGAGATTCTCGTGTCAATCGCCGTTATTGTTCACTTCATGAAAGAGGGAGGCGAGAACGTCTGGCGTTCAAAGGTTGCTCCAATTGCCGCCGCTGTTGGCTTGGCACTTGGTCTCTACCTGTTGATGTCACGCTTCAACCTTCTAGCCGGAACGGTTCCAGAAGGTGTCGACCCATCGCTTCCAGAAAGCGCATGGCAGTTGAACAGTCTCGGATGGGGCTTGGTCTTGACACCGTTCATCGCGGCCCTGATCGGTTACATCTATGCGTCAGTCAACAAGAAAGAAAACGCTTCACTTGTGAAAGACATTCTTTCTTAGAAGCATCTATGAGAAATGGCTCGGGCTTAGGCTCGGGCCATTTCTTCTTTAAGTTATCTGTGAGCTCGAGTTGCCTTGCGCTGGTTTTTTGAACTCAACGGCTAACTTTGATTAGATGAGTGGCGCAACACAGAAGTTAACGGCAGTTTTTGCCGTTGTCGCTCTTTGCCTCGGGGGTTTGCAGTCGGCGTCAGCTGCAACTCCTTCGCCGACTCCTGTTCCCGCACCAACTTCAACACCCACTTCTAGTTCGTCCCCAGCGCTGAGCCCAACGCCGATTCCCACGACCACGCTGACGCCAAAACCTACCCCCACACCAACGCCCAACAAGCCCAAGACCTGCAGCATACGTTCGGCTGCAACGAGTCGCGACCTGGCTCACTTCTATGGCTTTGTGATGAATGCCAAGACCGGTGAGGTCTATGCCAACATTCGTGGCGACGAGCAGACGCCTTCGGCTTCTGTAATGAAGGTCTTCACCGCGGCCGCAGCGCTCGAGACCATGTCGACTCAATACACGGCAACCACAAGAGTGTTTACGATTCCATCTCAACCTGGGGTAATTGTGTTACGCGGTGGTGGCGACCACACTCTGACGCGATTGAACTCACCGCGCTACACCACTTACAAAAAGCCAGCGCGGATTTCAACGCTTGCCACACAGGTTTTGGCGGCATTGCCGGCAGATCAGCAAATCACAAAAATCATTCTCGACGATACCTACTTCGAGAAGCCGTTCTGGAACAAGGCTTGGAAGACCTCGGATCGAACCAACGGTTACATATCGCTGATAACTTCACTGCAGGTCGACAGTGACCGCTCCAACCCCGACCTGACGTCAACGGCATACAGCGGCACTCGCAGCAAAGATCCGGTTCTTGCCGCCGGAACCCACTTTAAGAAAGCACTCGGCTTGCGAGCCACGTCAGCAACTCTCGAAACTGGCGTTACTCCAGATGATGCAATTCAGTCTGCGGCGGTTGAATCCCAGCCGTTATCTGTTTGGCTAGATCATGCCCTCAAGTATTCAGATAACACCGAGACCGAAATGATTGCCCGTCACGCGCTCAGAATCAACGCGATGCCGACAACTTTTGAGAACATTCAGCCGCTAATGGTTCGAGTCTTGAAAATACTGGGAGTCGATTCGAAGAAACTCGTGATGACCGATGGGTCTGGCCTCGCACAGTCAAACCGAGTGACCGCCCGCATGGTTGCCACTCTCATGGCCAAGGCGACAGACCCGACATCTGTACTCAACCCAATGATCAGCTATCTGCCGGTATCGGGCATTTCGGGCACCCTGGCCACTCGCTTTACCGGTAGCAACAAGTCTGCCCGCGGCTATGTTCACGCCAAGTCGGGCTTCATTCCTGGGCTCTACAGCCTGGCCGGAGTGGTCTATGCCAAAGATGGGACGGCCATCAGCTTCGCCGGATTCGCCCGAACTGCCGAAAAGAAGACCGTCGGCTACGGAGCTCGAAACGCCCTAGATACCCTGGCCGATCGACTCTATGAGTGCGGCGCCGGCAGTTACTTCTAACGGTCAACCGCTCTCGGGCGATTGTGCGAGACTGAACTCATGTCAGCAATGAGGCTTGAACATGATTTACTAGGCGAACTCGAAGTTCCGGTCGAGGCCTACTGGGGAATCCACACCGCAAGAGC
>JAIOXI010000030.1:0-11331 GCA_021741685.1 Rhodoluna sp. | reverse complement strand
ACGGTTACTAACCCAAACACCATCGCACCGGTTCCGACCGAGACCGAGGCACGAGGGTTCGCGCTCTACCTAGGCGTAGACGAAGCCACCGCCCAGGCAAACGGTACCTCTCTGATCGAGATTGCTAATGCGCTCAAGCAGACCTTCGCAGAACTGGTGCCGAGCGCGGCGAACCAAACCTACACAGCCGTTGCGTTGGCACCCAAGGGTGCCGGTGGCAAGAGCGTCGACGTAGTTCGCACCGCACTTCGCGACCCTCGTGCAATCGATCAACTGCACGCACCCGAAGACGAAACCCCGGCAATCACAGTTGACCTGCTTCGCAAGCGCGTCTATAAGAACGGCATCAATGTCGAGTTCACCAACAAAGAGTTTCTTCTTCTCGCCTACCTAATCGAAAACGAGGGGCAGGTTATCTCGCGGGCGCAACTTGTGGCTGTGACAGCAACCTCAGCCGACGCCGATGAAGTGACCGAGCGAACCATCGATGTGCACGTGCGACGCTTGCGTGCGAAGATCGAGGGCTACGAAGACGTAATTCGTGCGGTTCGTGGTCGCGGGTACACCTTCGAGCAACACCCAGACGTTCTCGTCGAGGGATAACCTAGACGGGTGCCGAATGACACCGCCAAAACCAAAGGTCTAGCCCGCGAACTAGCCGAGCAACTGCTCGCGCTTGTTGACGACGGCAAGACCATGCCGATCTTGCTTATCGACGGTCGTGCCGGCAGTGGCAAGAGCACACTCGCCGATGAGGTTCAGAACGAGTTCTTCAAGCTGGGCGAATCTGCGCCGCGAGTGATTCACCTCGACGACCTCTACCCCGGCTGGGATGGCCTGCAACTCGGTGTCGAGTATCTGCAGCGGTCAGTGCTGACCCCGCTGTCGAAGCGTGAGGTCGCGCACTATCAACTCTTCGATTGGGCAAGCGGCGAGCGCAAAGAGTGGCGCGAGTTTGTCGGTGGCACTCCCCTGATTGTCGAGGGCTGCGGAGCCATCAATCGCAACTCAATCGAGTCAGCAGACCTGAGCGTTTGGTTAGAAGAAACCGAAGAGATCCGCAAAGAACGCTGGATGGGCCGCGAGGGCAACGACGCCCACTGGGCCCAGTGGGCGGCTCAAGAACTTGATTTCTATGCGCGTGAGCGCAGCGCAGAGCTAGCCGACAGGGTTATTGCGGTTCTTTAGCCAGGTGCGAAGCCCGGCCACAATCGACGCCAAAATGAAGAACCCTGCGATTGCATAAGAAGCGTTCTTGACCACCGGAATCGAATAGGCGAAGTATCCGGCAACGGTCAAACCGCAACCCCAGGCGAGTGCTCCAACGAGATTTGCAGCCGAGAATTTTGCATAAGACATTTTTGAGATACCGGCGATTACCGGAACCAAAACACGAGCCCACGGCATGAAGCGAGCGATGACAACCGCCCACCAGCCCCAGGCCTGATAAAACTTTTCAGACTTCGCAATCGCGGTGCGCAGCCAGGAGCCTTTGCGTTTGTCGAGGTATGGGCGACCGACGCGCAAGCCAATTGCATAACCAACCTGATCGCCGAGCCACGCTGCAACACCGACACCAGAAGCCATCACCCAAATGTTTACGTCTTGCCAAGCGCCGCTGCCCTGAGCCGCAGCAGCTGCAGCAACTAGCCCAGCTGCAAAGACTAGCGAGTCACCGGTGATGAACGGAACGAACGCTCCGATGAATAATCCGGTGCCCGCGAAAACCAAACCCCAAACCACGCCATAGAAAAGCCACGGGCCAAGGCTGTCGCGCCAACCCGTGATCTGATCAGAAATTGATGCGGTGTGAATGGCGATTGATGCGTTAAACAAGTTTTATGGCTTACCGTGCAAAACGATTTCATCGAGTTCGAAACGCGTGCGAGGTGCTATTTCGCGTTCGTAGGCTGGGCCTTCTAGAACCGAAGCGTCTGCACGCTTGCCAATAGAAATTACTAAAACCGGATCAAGGTTGTCGGCAAGTTCTAACACCGCACGCATGCTCTCGTGCACGAAGCCGGCCATCATGTGAGCAGAGAGACCAAGCTCTTCGGCCTGAATGCTCATGTTCTGCGCGGTCAGACCGACGTCAAGCAAAGCCGAGGTGTTTGGTGTGCCATCGGCCTTCTGGTTGAGCATCGAGATAACCAAAAGAGCGCTAGCGGTTGGAGCCCAAGCCTGGTTGAAACCAGTCAATGCCGAGACAATCTTTTCGTGCAGTTCGCTGCCACGAGTGGCTAGCGAGTAGCGCCATGGCTGAGCGTTGTTAGCCGAAGGTGCCCAGCGGCCGGCCTCGAGAATCGAGAGCTGTTCGTGCTGGCTGATGGTGTGGTTTACGTCGTAAGCGCGTGGGCTCCAGCGGTTGGCTAGAACTGGGGCGATCTCGGCTGCGGTGATGGCTGTCTTCTGCATTTTGTGCTTTCTTTAGTGCTTCTTAGAAGCGAAGTATGACCCTACTAGAACCAGCGGGAACCCCAAAATCATTCCCACTGTTATCGGCTCTGACAAAAATACGATGCCTAGCAAAAAGGCGATTGCGGTGTTTGGGTAGGTGATCAGCGTTGCTCGGGCAGAACCAATTTCCTTGATCAGGTCGAAGAACAAAATGAAGGCAATCGCGCTACAGACCACACCGAGAACCGCGAGTGCCATCCAGCCGTCGAAGTTTGCGGTCGGAATATCTGCCGGCAGCGCCATCAGACCGGGCACCGCATAGACGATTGCCACAATGACCATCGAAAGCGAGATTACTCCGGCGCTATCTAGGTCACCGATTTTCTTGAAGCTGACGGCGGGTGCGATTGCGTAACCGAGCGAGGCAAGAACCACCGCTCCAACGCCCAGCAAATCGAGATTCGCGGTGAATGCGTCGATGCCAACGAGTAAGAGCACACCGACAAAACCAATTACCAACCCGAAGATTGTCTTCGGATGTTTCAGCGACTTGTCGCCGTTATAGAAGTAAGCGATGAAGACGCCCCAGAATGGCACCAGCGCAATCAGTAGACCGGTTAGTCCGCTCGAAACCGTGCGCTCGGCGTTGGTGATGAGAAACCACGGGCCAACCATTTCAAGCACTGCAAAGACAAGAACCCAACGCCACTGCTTGAGCGCCGGCATGATGGCCTTGCGATAGATGGCAAAGGGAATCAGCACCGCGGCACCGATTACCACACGGGCAAGAATGATTGTCGCTACGTCGAATTGTTCAACTGCGATGCTGATGAATGTATAAGGCATGCCCCATGCGATTCCGCATGCGATGAAAAGAATTAGACCTTTGCGCGACACACGTTCTACCCTAGGCGAACAAGTGAAGCGATATCGGCGCGATGGCCATAGAAGAAGTACTTGTCGGCCGCAACTCGAAGATTTTCGAAGTTGGCCACGAGCTCTTCGGCAGAGTCGAAAGCACTGGCATAGCCACCATCGACCATGGCGGCCAGGTGCTGCCAGCCTGGCAGGCGCAGAATGGCAACCTTGGTGCCGAGCCCGGCGGCCTCAATTAGCGCGGTCGAGAACGCACCTACGGCCACCTCGCTCTCGGCAATCACCTCTAGCGAACTGCGCTCACTCTGCATGAGAGTCATGTTCTGCGGCGCTCCTCCGGCAGCCTCGATGACCTTCTTGAAGTCTTCGAGATCGTTTCGCGGATGCATCTTCACAATCACCTTGAGCTTTGGCTTGGCCGTCGCAAACTCGATTGCGGCGCGAAGAATGTCGTTGCCGACTAGCGGCTGAGTCAAGAAGACCACTTGATTCGAGTCACGTTTGAGGTTGGCATCGCGCACGGCATCGAATTCTTTTGTCGAACCAATCACACGAATGCTCTGCCCGGCGGCATGCTCGATTCCGTCGGTGAAGTATTCGCCCCAGGTGAGAATCTCGTTGGGTAGGTAGTCAACCTTTGGTGAGCCTGGCCAGCTGAACTGCAGAGAGTACTTAGAGAAAACTCCGCTTTGAATCTCGACAATCTTCATGCCCAAACTTTGAGCGGCTGCCTGAAAAGACATGCGTGCTGCATTCACCATGTATACAGTCTTGGCCGAGGTTGCGGCGAGCAGCTTGCGATAGCCGCGACGCTCGGCAATGAATGAGCGCAGCAACCAGCGCGGAAAAACATCATAGGGAGCCATCGAGATGCCAACTTCGCGCTCGATGAACTCGACCACGCGCTGATACTTCTTATAGTCGCGACCGCGCAGCATCAGCCGCACGGCGATGCTCGCAAAGGTGCCGTACTTCTGAATGAACATCTGGTTCAGATCTTCTAGGCGAGCACGGTTTGAAAGTTTGTCCCACATCCCAACACCAAACACCAGAGCGTCTGCGCCGAGTGCATCGATCACCGGCTGGCTGAACTTCTCTTCGAGCGGGTTGGCCGCATTTCGGGTAGCGAAAGGCACCACGATTGCCTTGAAGCCCTTGAGGTTGCGAAAGTCTGGTTCACCCGCATTTACCGGAGCCTTGGCGCGACCATGGGCGGCACTCCAGAGCAACCCGGCAGCATTGGCACCCGCGTATGGCACAGCGTCAGCGGGCAACTCGAACTTCTTGGCGGTCGCCCAGTCATAGAGATTGGCGTTCTGGGTGATGGTGCGAAAAAGCCTCGAGCGCAGCAAGACCCAAACGCTTATGCCCCCGACCTTCCAGTCATATAGGCCTTCTCGACGCTCGATCTCAAAGAAAGCCTCGCCGATGTCTTCTAGATTGCTGGCGGTCACTGCTCTTCGATTCGGTTCATTGCGTGGTCGAGCAAGAGTCGTGCTGGGGTCGGCTTTGCAAAGTAACTCTCGGAGTTGCGGTTTTGTTTTGCCGAGACAAAGAACTTTTCGACGTCATTCACACGATTGATCTCTTGAATGGCACCCGAGTGAATCAGCGGCGCGATGTGGTTGTAACCGGCAAGCTTGAGCACGCCAACTTTGCAGCCGAGAGCAACTGCCTCGAACATGGCGGTTGAATAAACACCAATCACATATTCAGACTCTTCGATTAGTTCGATTGTGTTGGCGTCAACCGCGGTCACAATCAGGTTCGCTGGCCGAGCACCCAGCGCATCGATTGCTGCTTCGATCTGTTGCAGGTCTTCTTGCGGGTGCGGCTTTAGCACCACGGGCAACTTTGCATACTTGGCCGCAATGAAACGAGCAAACTCGATAAGACTCTGCGAAACCTGAGGCTGACCAATCACGAGAAGCTGCTGCTTCTTTTTGGTATCGCGCGCAATCGCGGCGGTGATGTTTTCGGGTGCACCGATGGTGTGCAGTTCGACTGCGGCCGGCAAGTCACTTGCGAATCCCCAGAAGTCGCCCCACTGCCAAAACTCGTCGGCAAGATATGCTCCAGCGGCCGGGCTGTCGTTCTTGAAGTCTGGCCAGCTGAGACGTGGGTGATAAGCAGAAATCAGTCCGTGTTGAATTTCGATTACCCGAACACCAGCAGCCTTTGCGCCGGCAACCAACCAGAGTTGCCAGGCGTTTGCAATTAGAAGCAGCTGCGTCTCGGCAAGCTTGAACAACTTTGTCCAACCGATTTGACGCGCCACGAAGTCAACCAAGAGCCAGCGCGGAAACTTGCGGTACTTGTCGAGATTCACAGACAGGTCGCCCTCGAGTGCCTTAATAACCCTTGCCCACTTTTGCTTGTGCTTCTTTGCCTGCCAGAAGACCACTTTCATCTTGGCGCGGGTGCGGTACTGAGCCAGCAACATGGCGTCAAGCTGCTCATACTGAGGCTTGTCGCTGCCCTCGTCTTCGCTGCCGATGCCAAACAACATTGCGCTATCGGCCGCCTTGAAAAACGGGTCGGTGAAAGGGTCGCGACCCTGGGCATCGCGGCGAACAAAGGGCATTATGGCGATTTCAGCGGCCTGCAGCGAGGCCTGCTTGGCGGCCTTGATCTCGGGTTTCTCGGGCACCGGCAGGTAGAGCCCGGTCTGTTCGGCGATGTGAGTGAACATGCGCTCACGAATTACCTGCCAGAGATAGACATCGCCAACTCGCCACTCACCCAGGTCTTCGGCTTTCTCAACTTTTCGAAACGCAGACCAAATCTGTTCTAGATTCATCGTTATCGCTCGAGCGAGGCTTTCGCTCGTTCATAGTCTTCGATTGTGTCGATGTCGATGCTGTCTTGCTGAGACATGAAAAACGGCACCGCACCATCAACCGGAAACTTTCCGCTCTTGTTGAACTCTGAGAGTTTGAAAATGTAAATGGCACCGTTTGGAATAAACGCTTCGTCGTTCTGCTGACGATTCAATCCATACGAATCCGCAAACAACGGGTGCAGACGACCATCAACACCGACGGTTAGAGTCCAATACGGTGACTTAGGCGGGTGGGTTACCGAAACCAGCGCCTTTGCGTGTGGCTGGTGTTCGGCAAGAACATCAAAGGCGGCCTCAACCATGTCGGCGGTACGCGCTGGTGAAGTCGGCTGAAGATAAACAATCCACGGGTCGACACTCGGGTCAATCTCAACGTCGGTTGCATTCAAGAAATCACGAATAACGTCACCGGCCGTCGAATCGTCTTGCGATGCAAACTCGTCGCGTCGGTGGTTGATCACACCGAGTCGAAGCGCCTCATCAAGAATTGCATCGTCGTCACTCGAAACTAGCGGTGCATCAACATACAAACAATCGCGTGCACTCTCGATGGCAAGTTCAATCAGTGTCTTGCCGTTGATCTTGAGCAGGTTCTTGCCGGGTAGACCTTTAGAGCCGCCACGGGCCGGAACGATTGCATAAACGTGATCGCGAAGAAACATGTTTCCCCTAGAAATTCAGCCAGTGGTCGAGATTGTTGCGAGCTTCGTTCAAGTCATCGTGGCGACCAATGTCGAGCCACGATTCGTGAATCGGAAACGCGACGACCTTCTGCCCCTGAGCCTTGACGCTATCGAGCAGGGTAGGCATATCGCAGAACTCGTCCTTAGGAATCAGGTCGAGGGCCGAAGGGCCGAGAACATAGATGCCGGCAGAGACCATCGAGCGGTGCACCGGCTTTTCGCTGATCGACTCGACCTCGTTGCCGTCGATGTTGACCACGCCATATGGCACCTGAAAGCTGTATTCGCGCACGCCGAGGGTCGCCGCGGCGGCCTGCTTTTTGTGAAACTTGAGCACCTGGCGCAGGTCGCAGTTGGTGAGCAGGTCGCTGTTCATGACCACAAAAGGTTCGCCAATCGTGCCGGCCAATTGGGCAAGAGCACCTGCGGTGCCAAGCGGCTGAGTCTCTTCTAGATAGCTGACCTTGAGCCCGAGCCAGGCACCATCTTTGACGTGATCACGAATTACCTCGGCAAGATAGTTGACCGAGATGTAGATGTTTCTGAAGCCCTGGGCGTGCAACTTGCGCAGAATGATTTCGATAATCGGCTGATCGCCAATCTTGAGCATCGGCTTTGGCACGTCTTTGGTTAGCGGAAACAGTCGAACGCCTTTGCCGCCGGCCATCAGCACGACCGGGGTCGAGATTTCGGCGGCAACCAGCATGTCTCTGTCCGTGAGTAAGCCAATTAGCTTGCCGCTTGCATCGATAACCGGCAGTTGGTGAATCGACTTCGAGAATTCGCGCGCCATAACTTCTTGCGGATCTTCGTCTGGCGATGCAACGTGCGGTGCCTTGTTCATGACTTCGGCAACCGATGCGTCGAGTGCTAGTCCACGAAGCAATCCGCGGCGAACATCGCCGTCGGTAACTGTGCCGAGAAGTTTAGAGTTTTCGTCGACGACAAGTGCAATTTGTTTTGCGCCGACATTGATTGCTTCGATGGTCTGCAACAGGGTTGCGTTCTGGCTAACTGTGAGTGACTTCAAATCGGTAATCACGATTAGACTCTCCACTTCGATACTGCCGGGACACCGACGGCGAAGTGATCGTCGGGCACATCATTCAAAACAACTGCTCCAGCGCCAATAATACAGTTCGAGCCAATAGTGACTCCCTGAAGAACGGTTGCGTTGGCACCGATGTGTGTCAAATTGCCAACGGTTACGTTTCCGGCAAGCACGGCACCGATTGAAATGTGGCAGTGCGCGCCAATCACGTTGTGGTGCTCGACGATTGCGCCGGTGTTCACAATTGTATTGTCGTCAATCTTGGCATCTGTATGAACAACGGCCATGTGCATAACTTGCACACCCTCGGTCACAGCTGCGCTATCGCTAACGTGCGCGGTGCGGGCAACCAACTGCAAGAAGTTGAAACCGGCTGCCTTGAACTTCTCAAACACTGAAGCGCGAAGTGAAAGGTCGCCAGACGAACCAAGACCGTTGATTAGCAAGAACTCTTCGGGGTTCAACGCCAAAACCTGTTCGTCGGTGTAGCGCTGCAGCGCACCCTCGAGAAGCAGGCCGGCATCGCTAGGAGCAACATAGCCGGCCAAGTCGTGCCCAGCCTCAGTCAAAAGCTCTTGAAGCACGCGGGCATGACCGCCGCCGCCAACCACCAGCAGGTTGGGCATAGGCAACTGGGTGTCTTTAGGCAACGTATTCGCCAACTTCATAGTCTTTTGCGGCGGTCGTGCCGACCACTTCATAGAAGTCAAAGCTGGTGCGTCCGGCACCTGGGCGGCGGCATTCGAGGTCGGCCTCACGAATAACCGAACCTGCGGCAATCGGGTTCTTGGCGACCAGCGAGCGACGAACAGCAGCACGGTTAGATACTTCGATCGGCTGGCACTCTTTGATTGATTCGCCGAGAGCAATAGAAGCATCGCGAATCTGCGAGACGAGCGACTTCAACTCTTGCGGGTCGAGTGATGCCATGTGGTCTGGACCATCCATTGTCTTGTCTAGCGTGAAGTGCTTCTCGATAACGGTTGCACCAAGCGAAACCGCAACCACAGAGGCAACAGTGCCCGACGAGTGATCGCTGTAACCAACCGGCAGGCCAAAGCGCTCGGCAATTAGGTTGATTGCCTTCAGGTTCAAAATATCGAGCTCAGCCGGGTACTGAGTTGTGCAGTGCAAAATTGTCACCTTGTCGCGCATGATCTGTTGCACGCGTGCATCGCCCCAGGCGCGTTCGAGGTTTTCTGCGGTCGGCAGACTCTGCACTTCAAACACGCCGCCAGAAACTGCCAAACCAACTGCGATGAACTTGAGCGCCTTTTGAATTTCTTCGAGGTTTGCCATTCCGGTAGACAGAATCACCGGCAACCCAGAGCGACCCGCTTCGAAAAGCATCGGCGCAAAAGTCAGGTCGCCAGAGGCAACCTTAACCATCGGAATATGTAATTCATCAATCAAGAACTGCAACTCGTCGAGGTCAAACCCCGTCGACAAGAATCCGATGCCGCGCTTCTTTGCGTGATCACGAATAGTGGCAAACTCTGCGTGCGAAAGTTCGAGACCCTTCAAAAGATCCCACTGCGAGCGAGTGTCGCCGGAACCCAACTTTTGATATTCGGCAAGCTGCGCGTCTTTGCGAGCTAGCTTGTCGGCAGAAAAGGTCTGAAACTTGATGATGTCGGCACCGGCATCTTTGGCGACCTCGACCATCTCGAGAGCGCGCTCGAGTGAACCGTTGTGGTTCACTCCGGCTTCGGCGATGATCAAAACTCGTTGGCTCACTGGCCCTCCCAGAACTTCTTCTTCAATGGTGTCGCAAAAGTCACCGATGCCAAAACTTCAGCGGCCTTCTTAGCAAAACCCGCCTGACCAAAAGGTGTGCCCTGACCCTCGAACTCGGCGGCAAACTCGGCCCCAATGGCCTTGCGCATGCTCTGCAGCAGCTCTGAGCGGTCGGCGTGGGCCTTGATAACGCTGGCCGCCTGCGGGCGGCCCTCCTGGCGATTGCCAACCAAGACCGACGGGGTGCCCAGCAGCGGAGCCTCGAGCACGGTCGAAGACGAGTTGCCAACCACCAAATCAACCTGGTGCATGGCGCTCAGGTAGCCCTGTTGACCGAACGATTCAACAAAGCTGATCCGATCGGCGTTGGCTGCCACAAAAGCCGCCATTCGCTCGCGAACCCGGTCGCTGCCGATGTCGTTGTTGGTTCCGGTGAAGATGAAGTGACACTCGTGCATGGCCTCGATGGCAGCCAAGAGTTCTTCGAACATCTCGAGCGCTGGCGCTTCGTCAAATGCCGCCGGGTGAAAAGTCATCAATGCCGTGCGAGCACCGAAGGCAACGCCAAACTTGGCTTCGAGTTCTTCTTTGGTTGTGAAGTGCATGCCAGAGAGCGTGTCGAGCACCGGTGCACCGAAGTTGTAAACCCGAGAAGGCTCTTCACCCATTCGAATAATTCGTGCCGCGTGCTCGTCGGTGGTTGCGAAATGCAGATAAGACAACTTCGTAATGGCGTGACGCAATGAGTCATCCATAGCCCCGAGGGTTAACTCGCCGCCGTGAATGTGCGCAACTGGAATCTGCAACACAACCGCAGCGGTTGCCATAGCGAAAGCCTCAAGACGGTCGCCGAGAACGACAACGACATCTGGTTGCAACGAAGCAAGAGTCTTTGAGAATTCGGCAACCGCGTTGCCGGTGTCTATTGACGCACCGAGTGATGAATCATCTTCGCTCCAAATCGAAACCTCGGCGGCAACCGAGAAACCCGCTGCAGTGATTTCACCAACCGTGCGACCATGGGCTTCAGACAAGTGCGTTCCGGTTGCAATCAGCTGCAAAGTCACATCGCCACGCGAATCGAGTTCGGCAAGCAGCGGTCGCAGCAATCCGAAGTCGGCACGGGTGCCGGTCATCACTGCAACTTTGCGAGACATCTCGAGATACTCCTAGACCGCTTCGGCGAGTGCCGGTGTCGAAGGAATACAGATCAGCGAAGCGTGGAGATCGGTGGCGACCGAAACATCTGCGCGACCGGCAGACGAATACATGCGCTGCTGATGCAAGAGGTTCCACATCGGGCGAACCAAGAGGCCGGCCTCGTGAGCTGCGGTCATCAACTCATTGCGGAGCTCGAGCGACGGCTCGTCTAGGCGAACCGAGCAGAGCCAATAGTTTGAGGTGGTGCCGGCCGGTTCGGTGATGAAAGATAGGCCCGCCACCCCAGCAAAAGCCTCGGCATACTTGCCAGCCAGGCGGCGCTTCTGCTCTAGGTAGCGAGGGTACTTATCGAGCTGAGCCATGCCCAGCGCGGCATTCAGGTTCGGCATGCGGTAGTTCCAGGCAACCTCGTCGTGCTCAAACTCCCACTTGTGAGCGAGCTTGGCCGTGGTGGTCAGGTGCTTGGCACGCTTGCCCAACACGTCGTCGTTAGTCAAGATAACGCCACCACCGCCGGTGGTGACAATCTTGTTTCCGTTGAACGAAATCATTCCGGTCAAACCGAAGGTGCCGGTGTGCTGCGA
>JAIOXI010000029.1:0-12542 GCA_021741685.1 Rhodoluna sp. | reverse complement strand
CGAAAGATGACGCAATGTTCGAAACGCCCTCTCAACGCTGGGGTGTTGACTCAGGCGTTGACGGCATTCTGTTCTGCGGTTCGACAGCTAGGCGCGGTGGTGCTGTTAGCGGAATCGCCGGTCACAATGCCGCAATGTCCGTTCTCGAATCGAGAAACAACTCAATCTAACCGTCGCGCGTTGCTATAGAAACATCGGTGCGCTGCTAGTATTTTTTCAAAAATAGGAGATGTAATGGCCAAGAAATTTCCTGACATAGAGCATTCTCGAATTGATGCTTTGGGTGACGGCATTTATGCCATCGCCCTGACGCTCTTAGGGCTCGACCTTGTCGGCGCTGTCATGAAGATCTCGGAAGAGCCTGATTTGAATAGCGCTTTGTTGCACGAATGGCCAATATTCTTCTCGTTTCTAATGGGCTTCTTTGTGCTCTACGCGGTTTGGTATCAGTACCACGTCTACTCACAGTTCGCTGGGAAGCCGCATGCGCTCATGGTCTGGCACCATGGACTTGGTTTCATGATTGCGGCACTGGTTCCAGCAGGAGCTGCACTACTGGGCGAGAACATAAATACCCCCAACATGGCAACAGCCGTGTTTTACTTTGGTCTTCTAATTTTCATTGAAGGGCCAATGCAACTGCTCTTCTTGCTCGCCATGAAAAAACGACCTCTAACCGTGACAAGTGATTCACCGTTTACAGGAAAAGAATTACAGAAAATGGCTTCGGCTTACAGTGTGCTGCTGACCGTCTATGGAGCGATCGCTTTGACCACGGCGCTCTTCGCGCCCTGGGCTGCGCTCGCCCTCTATGGGCTGTTCCTATTTACGAAGGTGAACCCTGTGGGGTCTCTCAACTCAGCAGTGGCTCGGCTCGGTCGGGTTCTAAAGCTCCCCGTGGATTAGCATAAGAAGATGCAAACTCGAAATCTTTTCTCTTGAAACCGTTCCCGTTTGCACGTGCGGGCTTAATCTTTGCTTTCTCGCCATTAGCTCTGGCGTTCTTTACCTCCATCGTCCAAGGTGTCTCTATGTGGGATGAGGGCAACGGAACTGGAGGATACATATGGTTCATGCTTTTCACGCTGCCAGTGGGGTTTGTTCTGATCGTTGTCGGTTTAGTGCGAATGGCGATCCGCAAATGGGGCAAAAGGTAAAAACCCGGTCCTCGTTCGAAGAAACCGGGTTTTTGTGCGCTTGGAGGGACTCGAACCCCCAACCTTCTGATCCGTAGTTATGTTTCAGTAGGTTTCATAAATCCCACGAGCTCTTGAACCTGGGTGAGCCTAGAATCTAACCAACAAGTCCCACCACGTAGAGAATTTCTCCTTCAGTTGTTATCTCTACTCGAACAGACCAAGTCTGGTTCACAAACGTCGCCCGATACACCGACGAAGAGCTTTCAGTGTCAGAGCGCAATTCGAATCCTGCTGCAGCAAAACTTTGAATAGCTTTCGCTTTCGCTTGGCTGGGTTGCTTTGCTTGTACTTTTACCACCCATGAGTCTGCCCCTGGGCTTATGCCTAGCAGCACCTTGCCTGAAAGTAGTGGAATGCCTGTTGGAAAATCTGCTGGGACGCTCGCTGGGGCCGCCTCGATCACCGGTCTAATCTGCGATAAAGCAAAATTATTGGACTGGTAAATGACTGCCCCGGTAGGAATGCTTGAGACTAAACCTTTTTCGGTCTCCTTGGGTGATTCAGACGGATCCTTTTTAGGGGAATAACTCTCTATGCCGTAGTAGCCATTTGTTGCACTGGCGTATTTTTGTCTCAGAACATAAACATTCTGATATTTAGCGGCGACTTCTGACGAATAGTAGCTCGTCTCAATCACTTTTGTCTTTAGTTCCCAAGCGACTAAATACTCAAGACCATGGTCTGCGACCACAACAGAATTATCGGGTAACTCTACTGTCTTCATTAATGAAACGAATTCGCGGTAGCGATCTGGTGTCGTGACATAGAATTTTCCTCCTGCCGGCAGTGCAATGAGACTCATGGCGATGGTTAGAGCTGCTGCAGATCTGAGAAGAAACGTAACCGGTACAAATTGCACCTTTCCAATCAAGACGGTAAAAGCTAGCAAAAGAGGGACGAACGACAGAGCAACGAACCTGGCTGCCCATTCTTGGCCTATGAGAGGTGATGAGAAAAATCCTGCCGCCGTCAGATTAGCGGCAAGAAACTTTAGGGTCGAAACGTCAAACTTATCTCGATTTTTGTAGGCAATCCAAGCCAGCAACACTGCACCAAACTGACCGGTAATGAGCGCAAAATTTAAGGAATCCAAAAAATAGGTTTGCTTCAAACTCAATATCGCTGGATTTTGAAAAAAAGCAAGAGGGTTCGAAACTAATCCCATCAGCTTTTCGAATCTCGCAGGAACAAAGTAGTTGAGCAAAACAGCCGCACCGATTCCAGCTGAAAGCGCAACCCCCGCACTAGTCAAAACAAACCTGCGGCTCTTATTGATCAGTTGAAGTACTAGCCAAATAGAACAGATAGCCAAGGAAAGAATTAGAGTTCCGAAATGGGCAAAGGCAAGAAGTGTCTGGGTCAAAACCAAGCTAACGATTGAAACGCGTTTGGGCCAATGGTTCCACTTAGCCAATATGAGGCCAGTAACGAATACAAGTGGAATAGCTGCCTCGTTTTTTATGAAATCACCTGTTAGAAAGAACAGCTGCACAGGATGAAGCAGAACCATAAGGACCACCAATGCCGGCAGCCACACCTGCTTGGCATTCCTAAGCATGAAGAAAATAGGGATAGCACTCAGCGCAGGTAAAATTGCGTCTGTGAGACGAACCCCGAATTTGATGTCTCCAACACACCAGGCAAAGAAACCCTGTATTGCGAAGATAAGCGGCACATCAGGAAAAGCCAGCTGCCCCTGCTCCATAAGCTTTCTCACTTGAACCCAGTAGTAAGCGCCATCAAGCCCAGGGAGAAGGGCTCCAGATGTAAGAGAGAGTTTTGCGGCAACCCCTATGACCATCGCAAGTGCCACTAGGAAGAGAGAACTGTGCCCTTTTACCCAAGGGATAAAGCCTGGAGTCATAACGTCAGCTCCTACCTGCGCAAAACACAGTGAAAGTTATGTGCTTACTTACACACTAACGCCGTTCTTGGCGCTTTGATCCTCGCAATTTCAGGGAGAAGAACTTGCCTTAAGAAATAAAAACCCGGCCCTCGTGAGAAGGAACCGGGTTTTCGTGCGCCTGGAGGGACTCGAACCCCCAACCTCCTGATCCGTAGTCAGGTGCTCTATCCGTTGAGCCACAGACGCAGTTGCCCCTAGTTGGAGGGGCTGTTGCTCGAAAGCAACTTTTAGAGTTTAGCGGATTGAAATAGTTAGCGCTAGGTGCAGCAATCGGCTAGCTATGACTGAGTTGGCGGGGCTTTATCTGGCGTTTGGATACTCCTGGTAGAAACTGGCTGGCTTTCTGGCGTTGTCGATAAGAGCCCAAAGCCAAATGCCAAAATTGATGGAGCCCGCTAGAAACGCAAGGGTGTAATCAGGCTGGTATGAAGCGCACTCTGCGAGGGCTTGTACCAGGTCTGCGCCGTAGTAATCTATGCAGCCTGCGTAATAGTCGATGTCGTCTGCATTAATGAGAAGCGAAGTTACCTGCATTATCCATGCGACAAAACCGGCACCAAGACCGATGAAGAACTTGGTTTTGTTGATCTTGAAGGTGTAGAGCCAGCTCCAGAAACTTAGAAACACCGCCAGCACGACGGCTGTTGTTTTGCTCTTTGGCCCAGCAACAACTGTCTGAGGCTGAATGTTAAAAGCTGTCGGTGCTGCAGTAGGTGCCGATCCGGCGGCAGTGCCGCAGCTTGAACAAAAGCCTGCGGTTGCGGGCAGCTTTGTTCCGCAAGACTGACAAAATTTCGCTGAAGTCGCATCGCTCATTCGCTTGGCCCCTGTTTCGATAGATGAGAAGAACGTTTAATGCTTTTGACCAAATATTAGGTGATTACAAAGCTACTGATGCCCTCAAAAGCAAAAATCCCCCCGAAGTGTATTCGCGGGGATTATTCGCGGAGTCGAGAGGATTTGAACCTCCGAAGGACTTTAGATCCTTACCTCATTAGCAGTGAGGCGCACTCGACCGGGCTATGCGACGACTCCTGAGTACAACTGGGTTAGTTTAGCCGACAAGAACTGTGCCCGCCAAGCCCTTTAGTTTGAACAGGTCTTGGTTGCCGCGGTTGTTCCGGTTGCCCAGTCAAGACTGTCTGTTGGTGTCGCGCTCGGGGTTGGTGCTCCGGGTGTCGGCTTGGTTGTGCTGGTTGGAGTCGGGGTTGGCGTTGCCAGCACGGCTCCCTGCCCGGTATTGCTGCCGAGCACGATTGGCTCATCATTCACAAGTTTCTGAAACAGGATGTTGGCCTGCTCATAAACCGGCATAACTCTGCCCGAGTATGGGGCTGGCAGACCACCGCGCGACGGAACCTGCAAGAAGACCATCTTGTCTAGGTCGACACTTTGCAAAGATGACGCGAGCGAAACCATGGTTCCGAGATCGGTCAGTGATTCTGACAACTGCATGTTGCGAGCTGCCGCATTCGCTAGTGAATACAACTGCACCGGGTTGGTTAGAACTCCCGCGCTCTTAATCTTTCTCACTAGTGAAGTCAGAAAAACCTGCTGGTTTGAAATTCGAGAGAGGTCAGAACCATCGCCAACACCGTGACGAGTTCGCAAGAACTGTAGCGCTGCTTTTCCTTGAAGCGTGTATTCGCCCGGCTTCAAATATGTCTGTGTGTATGGGTCGTTGATCTCTTGCGCAACACAAACATCAACGCCACCAATTGCGTTCGACATTTCAATGACTCCGTTGAACTCGATCATCGCAAGATAGGGAATCTTCAAACCGGTGAGTTGTTCGATGGTGAGAAGTGTGCAACCCGGACCACCGTTTGCAATTGTTGCGTTTAGCTGACCGAGTGACTGTGGCAAGTATCCTGGACCACCGGTTGTGCTCGGGCAGGCAGGCCAAGGCACCATCAAGTCACGTGGAAAACTAACCGCGGTTGCACTTTTGCGATCTTCGCTGACATGCAAAAGAATCATTACGTCGGCTAGAACAGAGCTCTCGGTTCCATAGCCTTTGCCCTGACCTTTTCGGGTGTCGCTGCCGACCAGCAAGATGTTGATCGGTCCGTTGAGGTCTTTCGCTGTGATCGGTTGAGCGTTTGGCAGTGTGAGGCCGCGAGACTTAAAAGTGTTACCTAGTTCAAACACCGCAACGCCAGCCAGGGCAAGAGAAGCGCCAACGGCGAGAGCCAGACCCTTAAACAGAATGCCGCCGAAAGCCGATGCGCGCGACTGAACTTTGAGGCGGCCGTGACGAGCTAGGGCTCGAGGTTGGCGCTTCTTGAACAGGGGCATCGAGGGTCTCTCGGGTCGGGGCGAACTACAAGTTTAAGCCGAAGGTCGCTGAGTTGCTAGGGAGTCCCAGAGAACTCCCATAAAGCAAAAGACCCAGCAAAATGCTGGGTCTTTTGTTATCGCTGGAGGAAGCGGTGGGATTTGAACCCACGGTAGCTATTAACTACGACAGTTTTCAAGACTGTTCCGTTCGGCCGCTCCGGCACGCTTCCGTGCCTAAATTCTAACTGACCGAGCGTGAAAACAAAATGCCCTCGAAGCCAGATAGCACCTCGGCAACACCGTCTTCTTCGACAGAGGCAACCACTGCCGAAGCTGCGGCATGAACCTCTTCGGGTCCCTGACCCATGGCAAAGCCGTATCCCCCGCCGGCAATTGCCCAGGTGAACATGTCGATGTCGTTGCGCCCGTCGCCAACCGTGATTACGTGCGATGGCAAAATGCCGAGTTCTTGCCGTCGAGTCTCGAGAGCCGAGGCTTTGCTGATTCCCTGCGGAGAGATGTCTAGCCAAGCGGTGTATCCGATTGCATAGCTAACCGAATGCAAACCGATGCCTGCAATCACTCCAACGAATTCTTCGGCGTCGTGATCGGGCGACAGCACCACAACGCGTGAAGCCGGTTCGTTCATCATGTCTTCGAGTGGTGTCTCAAAATTGTGTGTGCCGAGAGCATAAGAAGGAAACGGTCGATGAAACTTGTATGTTCCATCGGCGTTCTCAACGGCGAAGTGCGCGTTCGGAAGTTTTTCGATTAGCTTTTCAAGAACTTCACCAGGATGAAATGTGATTACCTCGTGCGGTGTGAATCCGCGTTCGTGTTCTTTGTCGACCTTGATGGTCACAGCGCCATTTGAACAAACGGCGTATCCGTCATGAATACCGACGTCTCTAATCACTGGAATGGCATTCGAGGCGCTTCGTCCGGTCGCAACGATTACTTCGTGGCCAAGTGCGCGCACTCGCGCAACTTCGGCGACAACGCGCTCAGACATGAAGCCGTTGTCGTGCACCAACGTTCCGTCGATGTCTAGCGCAATCAGCCAGCGCTGATCGCCAGTTGCAATCGTCATTTGGGAGCGATTACCTCTGCGCCACCGAGAAATGGTCGAAGCGCTTTAGGAATGCGAACCGAGCCGTCGGCCTGCTGATGGGTTTCTAGAATTGCAACAAGCCAGCGAGTCGTGGCAAGGGTTCCGTTTAGAGTTGCCGCGGTTGCGGTCTTGCCGTCTTCTGTGCGGTAACGAACGTTTAGGCGGCGGGCCTGAAAAGTTGTGCAGTTCGAACTCGAGGTGAGTTCACGGTATTGATTCTGGCTAGGCACCCACGCCTCAGAGTCATACTTGCGTGCCGCACTCGAACCAAGGTCACCGGCAGCGGTGTCGATTACCCGGTATGAAAGCTCGCACGCCTGAAGCATCTCTTCTTCGAGAGCGAGCAGTTTGAGATGCTCTTGCTCTGCGTCTTCTGGCTTCACATAGCTGAACATCTCTAGCTTGTTGAACTGGTGAACGCGCAGAATGCCGCGGGTGTCTCTGCCGGCAGAGCCTGCTTCGCGGCGATAGCAGGTTGACCAACCGGCGTAACGCAGCGGGCCATTGCTCAGGTCGATGATCTCGTCGCGGTGGTAGCCCGCGAGCGCGACCTCGCTGGTGCCGGTTAGATAGAGGTCGTCTGCGGGTAGATAGTAGATCTCGTCTGCGTGTTCACCCAAGAAACCGGTGCCGGCCATGACTTCTGGTCGAACCAATGTTGGCGTGATTAGCGCGGTGAAATCGTGTTTGGTGGCTAGGTCTAGTGCCATGTTCATGAGTGCGAGTTCGAGGCGAGCACCCCACCCCTTTAAGAAGTAGAAGCGTGAGCCAGAAACTTTAACTCCGCGTTCGATGTCGATAACGTCGAGCGACTCACCAAGGGCAACGTGGTCTTTTGCTTCGAAATCAAACTTTGCGTGAGTGCCTACTTCTTTAATGACCTTGAAGTTCTCTTCGCCGCCTGAAGGCACACCGCTAATGACGACGTTCTCGATCTTCCACATCAACTCGTTCATGCGAATTTCTGCGGCATTGGCAATCTCCTGAGCGGCCTTTACCTTGTCTGCCAAAACCTGACCGGCTGCAATTAGCGCTGGACGGTCTTCTTTGGATGCTCCACCCACGAGCTTGGCGGCGGCATTCTGTTCGGCGCGAAGGGTTTCGAATTCTTGCAGCAGCTTGCGCCAGGTTACATCTGCCTTGGCTGCTTCATCGACGATTGCTTCGTCGTTGCCGCGAGCGCGCTGCGAAGCCTTGATGGCTTCGGGGTTCTCGCGAAGAAGATTTGGGTCGATCACGGCTTAAGCCTACCCGAGTGGTTTTTAGAGACTGATGAGGTGCGACTTTATGATTGCAGCCGCTTGCTCTAACTCATAGCGACCCTCGGCAATTCCAAGGGTTAGATCAAAACCTTCGTCGTCGTTCATGTCGTGGACATAGCCATTTATGAAAATGAATGTGACCATTAGCGCCCAAGCGGTTCGCTTGTTGCCGTCGATCATCGGATGGTTTCTAATAATCGAGTGCATTATTGAGGCCGCTTTGAGCTCGAGGGTGGTGTAGACCTCTTCGCCAAATGCACTAGTTCTGGGCCGGCTCAGCGCAGCCTCGAGCAGTCCGGCATCTTTTACAAAGAAGCCGAGGGTCTTGGTCTGATAGAGAGCGGCATCGAGCGAAAGGTAAAGGGTCATGCGTCAGCCAGACGTTCCATGAGCTTCTTGTCGTGGGTCAACACGAAGTTCATGGCATCGTCTAGTAACTTCTTCTGCACTTGCGCAGCGTCAAAATGATCGATGGCCATCGAGACAACCTGTTGCTTTGAAATGCCAAGCGATTCAGCAATCAAGTCAAGACGTTGGTCTTGGGTTTCTGTGAGTCTTAGTGTCATAGCCATAACCTAATGGTATCAATGTGATACCACTCAGACAAGCAGAAATCTGTGGATAATTTGGCCATATTTTTGGCCTGTGCAGAACCTAGCTCTTGGGCAGAACTACGGTTTCGATGTACTTGCGCACAGCCAATACGCGACCGTGTTCACCAGGGCCAACCTCGATGCCGGCCGAGTCGATTGCTCGCTTGAAGAGGTTCTCGACCGCGCGCACCGTTGTGCCACGACGAGCCGCAATCTCGGTGTTCGAAAGACCCAACGCTGCCAGGTGCAAAAGATCGAGTTGCGAACGAGAGAGGTTCGATAGCGAGTGCACATCGCGATCGTGTCTCAGTTCTTGGCCAACGCGCCCGCGCATGCTGGCCTTGATTGCCTTTAGCAGCAGGTCGATGTCGCCGACCGAGTCTTTCACCAGATAGGCGGCATCCTTGGGAATTGAACGATTATCGACCCCAATGGTCTTCGGCTCGGGAATGTTGGTCAAGAAGACCAGCCCGATCTCGGGCGCAGATTCGCGAAGAATGCGGGCAAGGTCAAATCCGTTTGGGCCGGCGCCGAGTTCGACGTCGAGAATGGCGGCATCGGGGTCAAACCTGGCCGCTGCCTTTACCGCTGCAGAAGCACTCTCTACAGCTTCGACCTCAAAACCCAGTGAAACAAGAAGGTCACTAATTAGGGCGCGCATGAACGTGTTGTCTTCGACGACAAGAAGTTTCTGATTTATGGCCATGGCTCTCCGCCCTTCCAGACAAGCGTGGCACAACAGGTCAACGACACTCAAATGAATGTTCTCTTTTTAGAACATTTTGATTGTGGCTAGGCTGACCCTGTGCCCAAGAAACAGAACCGCGCAGCCGTTATTTACTATCCGGGTCGTGTCGACCTGCGCAAGCTGCGTTCGATAGTCGAATCGATTGTGATTCCACTCGGCTGGGAGCCGACTCTTTGGCTCAAGACAGAAGCCGACGAAACCGGCGCGGTGCAAGCCCTTCGGGCAATTGCGCAAAAGGCAACCCATATAGTCGTAGCCGGCGGTGACGGAACGGTTCGAACTGTGCTCGAAGCGGTGGCGCTAAACAAGTCGGCCGTGACCGTGGGTATCGTTCCGATCGGCACCGGCAATGTTTTGGCTCGCAACCTTGGCATTCCTCTCGAAAACATGCGCACCCAGGTGAAGAGGGCGCTGCAGGGCATCGCCCACCCGATGGATATGGGCCTGGCCCGCATAATTCTCGAAGATGACACCCGAGTCGAAAAGCTCTTTGCGGTAATGGCCGGCATCGGCTTTGACGCAAAGATCATGCTCAACACCGATTCGGCGCGCAAACTCAAGCTCGGCTGGATTGCCTATGCAGAGTCGGGCTTCAAGCAGCTGCCGATGCGCTACCAAAAACTTTCGATTCAAATCGACGGGCGCGAGATTCGAAGCGTGCGCGTGCTGACATTGCTGATCGGCAACGTGGGTTGGTTGCCTGGCAAGTTGTCGATGATGCCGGATGCATCGTTGGATGACGGACTGCTTGACGTTGCAGTTATCGGACCAAGACGAATCTGGGACTGGATCGATTTTTGGACGCGAGTGACAATTGGCAACAACGTGGTTCGCACCACTCGAGCCGGAAGAAAGCTCTTGGATGCCACCGCAAATGTTAAGACGCTCGAGAACCTGACTTCGAAAAAGATTCGTGTAATGCCAGAAGAGCTAGTCGAGCTTCAAATTGATGGTGATGCCATCGGGCTAATCAAAGAAGCTGAGTTTGAATCGATTTCGCGTGCGGTTAGCGTGCGCTCTTAAGTTTCTTGAGCCAATCATCGGCCGAGGCAAATTCAACATTCGAATTGTTTCCCTCGTGCACAGATTTTTCTTTGTCAGCTCGCGCATAAGAACCTAGGAATAGAACCTTCGGGCTAAAGCGGTGAAGACCCTTTAGCGCCTCGGCAACTGCGTCTTCGTCGATGTGTCCTTGCACGTCGATATTAAAACGGTAGCGACCAAGACGGTCACCGATTGGTCGCGACTCGATTCGTGAGAGGTTTACACCACGAGCCGCGAACTGCTCGAGCATCTCGAGCAAAGCTCCTGGGCGATTGGTAGGCAGTTCGACAATCACGCTGGTCTTGTCGCGGCCGGTTTGCTCTGCCAAAGAGCCGGCCAAGCCAATCTGAATGAAACGGGTCTGCGCGTTCTTGTTATCGCCAATGTTCTTGGCCAGAACTTTTAGCTTGTAGTGATCTGTGATGGTCGGGGCTGCCACCGCAGCTTGGGCGATGTCGCTCGAAAGCAGTTCGGCCGGCGCTGCCGCGGTCGAAGTGGTTGGCAGATGGTGGTGATTCGAAAGGTTTTCGTTAAGCCACTTGCGGGTCTGCGCATAGGCAACCGGATGAGTGGCCACGGTGTGTACATCGCTGAGTTTGATGCCGGGGCGAGCCACGAGATTGAAGTTAACCGAAACCAGGTATTCGCCATAGATGCGAATGTTTTCGGTGGCGGCAAGGGCATCGAGAGTTGCCGAGACCCCGCCTTCGATTGAGTTTTCAACCGGAACAATGGCGCGAAAGGCCTGCTTGCTCAAAACCAAGTCGATGGCCTCTTGCACGTGAGAGACGGGCATCCAGGTCTGGCCCTTTGCCTCTGACACCTGGGCGAGCGCTAGTTCGGTGAATGTGCCAACCGGGCCAAGGTAGGCGTAGGCGCGCTTTTTGGCTGAACCGGTTGTTTTCTTTGGCATAGATAAAGGTTAATGGTGCGACGCAATCTTTTGAAGAGCTTTTGAATTAACTAATTCTTGTAATTCGGTGCGGCGGGCAACTGCCAGAACTGTTCGAGTGTCAGCACCTTGGCATTCTTCATTTGTGTGGCGAGCTCGACCCCGACAAACCTAAGGTGCCAAGGTTCGTACTGGTAACCGGTGATGTTTTGTAATTTGTTCGGGTACCGAACGATGAAACCGAAGGTGTGGGCATTTTTTGCAACCCAGGTCGAAGCCTTCGATGAACCAAAGCTGCCGATGCGGCACCCGAGAGCAGTGGTTGAAACATCTGCAGCCAAACCGGTTTGGTGTTCGCTGTGACCCGGATGCGCTGCGAGTGCCTCGGCTGTTTTCTTGCCGTAGAGACGAAGCGCGTTTGCATATGTATTTGTCTGGGTTGTGTAACTTCTGTAGCCGCTGTTGAGGCAGAGCGTTCCGTTGCCTGATTTCGCAACCGCGGTCTTGAGTTTTCTGTAAGCGTCTGCCGCAGGCACCGCGAGGTTTATGGTTTTGTCGAGCTTGGGTTTATAGGTGATTGGTGAAAGTGGGCGAAGTTTGTTTACGACGACCCACTGCGATGCGGCCGCATCGATCGAATGCAGAGATGGGTTAAAACAATTGACCCCGCACACAATCGGTGTGGTTGGTTCGGGTGTTGGTGTTGCGGTTGGGTTTGTGAAGCCGGGTGGATCACCTATTGCTGTCGGAGTGGGTGACGAAGTTGTGGTTGGTGTTGGGGTCGGTGTCTCAGCAAACGCCGAATCTGTAATCAGCGAACCGATAACTGCCAACGCAACTAGCGCCAAGATCATCCAGGTGAGTTTGCTGTTTCCATCGCCGTTCGACGGATCTGGTTCATTGGGGTTAGGCTGAGACACGGCTCAAGCCTAAATCAAGGCGGGTAAAGCCCCAATCTCTAAAGAATTGAGACATTTCGTGGCGCGTGAAGCACGAAGAGAAGCGGCAATAGCCGCAGCCAAATCAGGTCAAATGAGTCACCGCGACATTCTGCTTGTTTTGATCGGGCTAATGTCTGGCATGTTCTTGTCGGCACTCGACCAGAGCATAGTTGGCACAGCAATGCGAACCATCGCGGATGACCTTCAGGGACTCGAACTGCAAGCCTGGGTGACCACCGCCTACCTCATAACTTCAACCGTGGCTACACCTATCTATGGCAAGCTCGGCGATATCTTTGGGCGTCGCAAACTCTTCATCATCGCCATCTCGATCTTCTTGTTCGGTTCACTGCTTTGCGGCTTCGCCAACGACATGTTTCAGTTGGCCGCATTCCGCGCGGTTCAGGGAATAGGTGCCGGTGGCTTGTTTGCCCTGGCACTAACCGTTCTCGCAGACATCGTCCCACCCCGCGAGCGCGCTCGATACCAGGGAATGTTCTTGGCCGTGTTTGGAACTTCGTCTGTGCTCGGGCCGGTAGTTGGCGGTCTCTTTGCGAGTGCCGATT